>NZ_JBEYYJ010000022.1:0-166527 GCF_040645475.1 Streptomyces sp. NPDC046759
CCCCCGCCCCCCCCCCCCCCCCGACGGCTCTCAGGGCGCCAGGATCCCGGCGAGCGCCAGGACCGCCTCGCGAACCTCGAGGGCGCGCTCGGTGTGCACGTCGGGTGGGGCGCCGACCGGGTCGGCGATGCCGTCCGACTCCTGCGGCGGGGGCACGACCACGCCGCGCCGAGACGCAGCCAGCCGGACCGCTTCACGCGGCGTGCCGGATCTGGTCCCCTCCGTGAGCCGGACGAACTCCCGGAGGGTGAAGCACCGGCGCAGCGCCACGGGGAACAACTGCACCGCCGCCTCCCGGTGACACCGCTCCAGGCCCAGCACCAGGTCGGCCCGCTCCACATGACCGGCGTGCAGTCGCCGCACGGTGAAGTCCTCCGTCTTTCCGCCGAGTTCGGCGATGATCGCGCGCGTCACGGCGTCCAACTGAGCCGGCCGGGCCTCGGTGCCCGCACTGCGGACCTCGAAGCCGGACTCCGGGAGCGCGGCGGCCAGGAGCCGTTCCGCGACCGGTGAACGGTGCCGGTTGCCGGTGCAGACGAACAGCACTTCGAAGGCGGTCACCGGGCCGTCCCCTCATGAACGACGGCCGGGAGACCGTCGGCAGGACGGCTCACTGCTCTGCGGTGGAGGACAGCGGGGCGGACTCGGCCGGCCTCTCGTCCTGAGCCGGCGGACGGGGCACGGGCACTTCGGCCGCGGCGTAGCCGTAGCCGTAGCCGTACCCCTTGCCCTTGAAGGAGGGGGCCATGCTGAAGACGGCGCCCAGGACGCGTACACCGATCCGGCTCAGCGAGTCGGCCGCGTTGCGAATCTGGTCCCTGCCGGTCTTGGAGGCCCGTACGACGAGCAGCACACCGTCGGCGAGCGGGGCCAGGCCGATGGTGTCGGCGACCGGCAGCACGGGGGCGCTGTCCACGATGACCACGTCGTAGCTGTCGGCGAGTTCGCGCAACAACTCGGCCATCCGGCCGCAGGAGAGCAGTTCGGTCGGATTGGGCGGCAGGGGGCCGCTGGTGAGCACCGTCAGCCTGCCGCCCGCCTGCTGTGCGACGTCCTCCACGGCGGCCTGGCCGATGAGCACCGTGGTCAGTCCGGCCCCCTCCACCAGCCCGAAGGTAGTGGCGACGGACGGACGGCGCAGGTCCGCGTCGATCAGGCAGGTCCGCATACCCGCGTCGGTGAGCGAGAGCGCCAGGTTGACGGAGGTGGTGGTCTTTCCCTCGCCGGGCACCGGGCTGGTCACGACGATCACCCGCGGCCGGTCGTCGACCTGCGCGAACTGCAGGTTGGCGCGCAGTTTGCGGAAGGCCTCGGCACGCGCGGAGCCGCTGAGGCTGTCCATCGCGACCCTCTGCAGGGCCGCGCCCTTGTCGTAGGGGATGGAGCCGAGCACCGGCAGCGAGGTGACCTCTCCGAGGGCGTCACTCGTCTTGACCGTGGTGTCGAGGGCCTCGCGCAGCGCGACGAGTCCGGCGGCGAGCAGCAGGCCGCCGAGCACCCCGGCGGCGAGGTCGAGCAGCCGCTTCGGGGAGACGGGATGCCTCGGGACGTTCGCCTGTTCGGTCACGCCGAGCGAGACCGGTGACGCGAGGGGCGCGGCAGCGGCGGCGCCCTTGTGCGGGGCGCGGTTCGTCTTCGGCGTCTCCAAGCGCTCGACCACGCCGGCGAAGTGCTTCGCGACGGCGTCGGCGATGCGCGCCGCACGTGACGGATTCCTGTCGCGCACCGTGATGTTGATGAGCACGGTGTTGAGCGGGGCCTCGGCGGTGATCCGGGACGCCAGCTGCTCCGGCGTGTCCTTCAGCCGTAGTTCGCGGATGACGGGCGCGGTCACCTGCCGAGTGGCGACGATCGCCGCATACGACTGGACGCGCGCCTGGGAGAAGGACTGCCCCTGGTTGAGGTCAGCGGTGTCCACACCGGACCGGGTGGCCACGAAGAGCTGGGTGTGGGCCGCGTAGACCGGCGTGCTCAGGGAGATCGCCCCTTCGGCCGCGCCGACACCGACCATCAGGCAGATCAGGATGGTCGGCCAGCGTCTGGCCAGTACTTTGAGATATCCACGAAGGTCCAACGTGCACCCCTCAGAAAACTGATGATGTCACCTTTTGAGAAATTCGGCAGAGAATAGCCAGGCCAGAATAAGTGTGGGCGCCTCATGCGTCCGGAAGCCACGACAGAGCGACCGTACGGAATGCATGGATTCGTGAGCCGATCGGGGGAAATGGCCCCGAAAACGCAGCGGGCCGAGACGTTTCACCGCTGAATCGCACCCCGCATAGCGACAATATGCCTGATGTCAGGAGGGCATTCTGATGGAGCAGGGGTTTATGCGTAGGACAATCGCAATCGAGACCGGACCTGAATCCGGTACCGCATCACGCAAACTGCATATCGTGTTGGTCTCCTTCGCCTGCGACCCGACGCGCGGCAGTGAACCGGCCATCGGGTGGGGCTGGGCCGAATCGCTGGCGAAACGCGGGCACACCGTGGACGTCCTGACCCACCCCGAGTTCGACAACGAACGGAACATCGGACAGCGGGTGGCGGAACTGGGGCCGGTCGGCGAACGCATCCGAGTGCACGTCGTCCCCCTGCCGCGGGCCCCTTCGTGGACCGGGCTGCTGCCCGGCTGCCTGAGCGACATGGCCAAGGAGGTCAAGTGCTACGACGGCTGGCAGCGCGAGGCCCTGGCCTACGCCCGGAGCCGCGGCCTCGACCGCGCCGACCTCGTGCACCATGTCTCCTACGGCTCCCTGCAGGGCGGCAGCGCGTTGCGTCACCTGGGACCTCCGTTGGTGTTCGGGCCCGTCGGCGGCGGCCAGATCGCCCCGCACAGTCACCGGCGTTTCATGGGCACCGCCTACTGGCAGGAGGCGCTGCGGACTCTCGTGTGGGTCGGCTGCCTCAGCCGTCGGCCGTCGTGCCGCAGGACGCTCCGCCAGGCCGCGGTGGTCCTGGCCACGAACCGGGACACCGAACGGCTGGCCCGGCGGCTGAGCCGTACCACCACTCATCTGATGCTGGCCGACGGCATCCAGGAAGCGCTGATCCGTGAGCCGGCGGAGGCTCGGCCGGCCCGCCCGGACCGTCCGCCCACCGTTCTGTGGGTCGGCAGGCTGCATCCACGCAAAACTCCCGAACTCGCGGTGCGGGCGATTGCGCATCTTCGTACGGAATTCCCGGACGCCCGCCTCGTGGTCCTCGGTGACGGGCCGCTGCGGCAGCCTCTGGAACGACTCGCTCACCGCCTCGGGGTGGGGGGATCCGTCGAATTCCGCGGTCTGCTTCCCCGGACACAGGTTTTCCAGGCCTGCGACGACGCCGATGCGTTCTTGATGACCAGCCTGCGGGATTCCTCCAGTACCCAGACGCTGGAAGCGTGGGCCAGAGGTCTTCCCGTCGTCCATCTCGGCCACCACGGCATCAGTGATTTCTCGGCGCCGGGCGGGGCGATCTCCGTACCCCTCGGCAACCCCGCGGATCTGCCGAAGCGCATCGCCTGGGCGCTCAGCGGGGTGCTCAAGGAACAGCAGACACGCCACTGCATGGAACGCGCTGCGCTGTCGTGGGCACGGCAGCACACGTACATGGCCAAGGCGGAAACCGCCGAAAGGCTCTATCACGCCGTCCTGTCCGCAGGGAGATGACGCTGCCCCGGGGCACAGCCCCGGCCGGCGGACGCCCGCTGCCCGACGGTCGCCTGCTGGCCCGGCACAGCGGGCGGCGTCGGCCGGCCCAGCGCCCGGAGGGTCCAGCCGGCCGACCGCCACAGCGAGGCGTCGAGGGCGTTGCGCGCGTCGAGGATCTTCCGTGCGGGTGTCACGACGGCGAGCGCGGCGGGATCGATGCGCCGGTACTCGGCCCAGTCGGTCAGATGAAGGACGAGACCGGCGCCCGCACATGCCTTCTCCACGTCGTGGACGTACTCGAGCTGGGGCAGAACGGCCCGGGCGTTGTCGATACCCTCCGGGTCGTGGAGCCGTACGTCCGCGCCTTCCCGGTGGATGGCACCGGCCACGGCCAGCGCGGGCGAGTCGCGCACATCGTCGCTGTCCGGTTTGAACGTGGCCCCGAGAACGGCGACGCGGTGGCCGGCGAAACCTCCGCCGAGCATGTCCCGCGCGATGTCGACGGTGCGCCGTCGCTGCCGCGAGTTGATCTCGTCGATCTCGTCGAGGAACGACACCGCGCAACCGACGCCGAGTTCGCCGGCACGGGCCGCGAACGCCCTGATGTCCTTGGGCAGGCACCCGCCACCGAAGCCGAGGCCCGCGGAGAGGAAGCGCCGGCCGATGCGGCTGTCGTAGCCGAGGGCGTCGGCCAGGGTGGTGACATCGGCACCCGCGGCGTCGCAGACCTCCGCCATGGCGTTGATGAACGAGATCTTCGTGGCGAGGAACGAGTTCGCCGCGCCCTTCACCAGCTCGGCGGTCGCCGGGTCCGTGCTGATGTAGGGCACGCCGTCGCTCAGCATGGGTGCGTACACCTCGCGGAGGATCTGGTCGGCCCGCTGCGACATGACCCCGACCACCAGGCGCTCCGGGCGGAGCGTGTCCCGCACCGCGTAGCCCTCCCTGAGGAACTCCGGGTTCCAGGCGACCTCGACGTCCGCCCCTGCCGGAGCGAGCTCCTGGACACGCGCGGCGAGCCGGGCCGTCGTTCCCGCGGGCACCGTGGACTTGCCCACGATCAGGCAGCGGCGGCGCAGCCGGGGTGCCAGCCCGTCGACGACGGCGTCGACCGCCCGCAGGTCGCAGGCCGGCGCGTCAGGGCGCTGCGGGGTGTTCACGCACACGAAGTGCACGTCGCCGAACTCGGCCGCCTCGCTGAGGGAGGTGGTGAAGCGCAGCCTCCCCGACGTGACGGTCCTGCCGACGATCTCCTGCAGGCCGGGCTCGTAGATCGGGACCCGGCCCTCGCCGAGGGCCGCGATCTTCTCGGCGTCGACGTCGACGCCGAGGACCTCGTGCCCGATCTCCGCCATGCATGCGGCATGCACGGCCCCGAGGTATCCCGTTCCGATGACGGTCAGTCGCATCTTGCTCGCCCCATGCTGTGTCAGTTCGGGTAGCCCGAGGGATTGAGTTCCTGGAACCGCCATGCGTCCTCGCACATCGCGGTGAGGTCTCGCGTCGCGGTCCAGTCCCAGGCCCGGGACACGGCGCCCGGGTCCGCGACGAGGGCCGGAACGTCACCGGCACGGCGGCCGGTGATCTCGTACGGGATCGGCACACCGCAGGCGCGCTCGAAGGCGGCGAGGAGCTGGAGGACCGATGTGCCCTGTCCCGTACCGAGGTTGAAGACCCGCATGCCGGTCCCGTCGTCGAGGTGTTCCAGCGCGACGCGGTGCCCTTCGGCCACGTCCATCACGTGGATGTAGTCGCGGACGCCGGTGCCGTCGGAGGTCGGATAGTCGTCCCCGAAGATGCTGAGCCTGGGACGCCGGCCGGCGGCGACCTGGGCGAGATACGGCATCACGTTGTTGGGCACTCCCCGGGGTACCTCTCCGAGCAGTCCGCTGGGGTGTGCGCCGACGGGGTTGAAGTAGCGCAGTGCCAGGACGGAAAGTCCGTCCAGGTGACGGCAGATGTCGGCGAGGACCTGCTCGCACAGCCATTTCGAGGTGGCGTACGGGTTGGTGGGCCCTGCCGGGTCCCCTTCGGCCAGCGGCACCTTGGTGGCGTCGCCGTAGATCGAGCAGGACGAGGAGAACACCAGACGACGGACTCCGTGGTCGTGCATGGCGCGCATCAGTGCCGTGGTGCCGCCGACGTTGGTGTCGTAGTACTCGACGGGCAGGTCCACCGACTCCCCGACGGCCTTCTTCGCGGCGAAGTGGATGACGGCGTCGATGTCGTGCTGGTCGAACACTTGGGAGAGCGCCTGCCGGTCGAGCAGGTCGACCTCGTGCACGGCCGCCGGCGGACGCCCGGCGATCTTCGTCACGCGTTCCAGTGCGCCGGGCGAGCTGTTGGAGTAGTTGTCGACGACCACCACGTCATAGCCGTGGTCGAGGAGTTCGACGCAGGTGTGGCTGCCGATGAAACCGGCGCCACCGGTCACCAGCACGGTGGTGCGACCGGGCATGGTCTTCCTCTCAGACGGTGGAGTCCGCGGAGGTCAGGAGCGGACTGTCGCCGTGCGGATGGGGGACGTTGCCCTCGGTGGCGTCCTCGTGCGGGCGGCTCCTGAACCAGTCCACGGTCCGGCTCACTCCTTCCGCGACCGGGACTTCGGGGTACCAGCCGAGGCGCTCATGGGCACGGGTGATGACCGGGCGGCGGCGGGCCGGGTCGTCCGTCGGGAGCGGGAGGTACCGGATCTCCGAGTCCGAACCCGTCAGGTCGCGCACGAGTTCGGCGAGGTCCGACACGGTCCACTCCTCCGGATTGCCGAGATTGACCGGCCCCGTCTCGGACGTGTCCAGCATCGCCGTCAGGCCACGGATCAGATCGTCCACGTAGCAGAAACTGCGGGTCTGCTTGCCGTCACCGTAGATGGTCAGCGGTTCGCCGCCCAGCGCCTGGGCGATGAAGCTGGACACGACCCGGCCGTCGTGCCGGCGCATGCGCGGGCCGTACGTGTTGAAGATCCGGACGATTCCCACGTCGACGCGCAGAGTGCGTCGATAGGCCATGGCGACAGCCTCGGCGTACCGTTTCGCCTCGTCGTACACGCTGCGCGGTCCGACTGGATTGACGTTTCCCCAGTACCCTTCGTCCTGAGGGTGGACCAACGGGTCGCCGTACACCTCACTCGTCGAGGCGAGCAGGAACCGGGCGTTGTGGAACCGGGCCAGTTCCAGAGCGTTCTCGGTCCCTCGGCTTCCGACGGCGAGCGTCTCGAGAGGCAATCGAAGATAGTCCGGCGGTGACGCGGGACTGGCGAGATGGGCGACGGCGTCGATCCGGCCGGGCACGTCCGCGGTCATGCTCACATCTGCGTGGATGAGTTCGAAGGCGGGGTGTGTCCGCAAGTGTGCGACGTTTGCCGGCCGGCCTGTACTGAAGTTGTCCAGGCACACGACGGCGTCTCCGCGTCGCAGCAATGCTTCACAGAGGTGTGAGCCCAGAAAACCGCCGCCACCTGTCACGACAACGCGCATGGCTTTCTCCAGGAATGCATTAATCTGCCTTTTTTGTCAAAGCTGCGCAAAGGATATGTGTGTATGCCTCCTCCGTCTCGTGTGCGCAACTCGAGCCGTGCACTGTTCGGACGCATCGTGGAAGGGGACGGAAATTCGGTCGAGCGGGGAAAGGGGCCGCTGTCGTCTGAGTCGGCCGCAGGAGCCAGGCCGTCAAATCCATGTGTAGATCTTCACTCTCAGGTGTGAATGGAGCGCCTCGCGCGTCGCACGTACCAGCGGGCCACCTCGTGAGAAGGTCCTGGCCATGACGCGGCTGACCTCCGTCACAGTCAGAGGTGTGCGCTGGACCTACCTCGCCAGCGCGGCCGGCATCGCCGTCCAGATCCCCTACGCGGCGGCGATGGCCCGGCTGCTCACCCCCCAGGACTTCGGGCTGATGGCACTGGCCCACCTGATTCTGCGTTTCGCCCACAATTTCGCTCAGGGCGGTCTGCGGTCCGCGGTGGTACAGCGTCCTTCGCTCACCGACCGCGATGTGCGGGTGGTCTTCACGCTGGCGCTGGCCGTCGGCGCCTGCTCGTTCACGGCGATGTGGATCATCGCGCCGTACGCCACAGAACTGGTGAACAGTCCAGCCGAATTGACCAGCATGATCCGGACGACCGCGCTCATGCTCCTGTTCATGGCCCTGGGTGCCCCCGCCGGCGGACTACTGAGCCGCGGCATGCGGTACCGCGCCGTCGCCGTCACCGACTTCTTCTCTTTCGTCGTCGGCTATTGCGTCACCGGAATCGTCTCCGCGCTCCTTGGCGCCGGGGTGTGGAGCCTCGTCTTCGGCACACTCGGGTGGTACGGGTTGCAGGCTCTGCTGCCCTACCTCCTGGTCCGGCACTCGCTGTGGCCTCTGTTCGATGTGCAGGCCATGCGCGAGATCATGCGGTACGGCGGCAAGGTGTCGGTGAGCGGTTTCCTGGAATACCTGACCGAGGACTTCGGCAAGCTCACCATCGGCCGCTACGTCGGCGTCACCGCCGCCGGGCTCTACGACCGCGCGGGACTCCTGGCGTCGCTTCCGCTGCTGCAGATCCAGCAGGCTGCGAGCAAGGTCCTCCTGCCCGCCTACAGTCGCATCCAGCACGAGGCCGGCCGGCTCGGCGCCTCCCACGCGGACTGCATTTCCCTGACCACACTGATTCTCTTTCCTTTGTGGGCGGTGATCGGCGCGAGCAGCAAGCAGTTGGTGGCCCTGCTGCTCGGCGGTCAGTGGGGTGGCAGTGCTGCACTGGTACCGATTCTCGGCCTGATCAGCGCGGTCGGCCTGGTGACACAGTTCTCCGGCACGCTCGTGGAGGCGCTGGGCGCGGTGGGGGGCAAGGTGATCATCCACCTCGTGCAGTTGATCGTTCTGATCGCCGGCACCGCCGTCGCCCTGTCTCTGGGGGGCGGAGTGCACGGGCTGATGGTGGCGGTACTGGTCAGCTATCTCGTCAAGCAGGCCCTGTTCCACGCCTGGCTCAGCCGGCTCTTCCCGGCCACGCGGCAGCTGGTTGCGCAGGCGTACGCACAGGCCGCTGCTCTCACCGCACTGATCTGGCTCGCCCTGTGGGCCGTCGGTCAGGCGCTGGAAGGCACGTACCCACCGGTGTTGATCCTCGGGGCCAAGTGGGCGGCCGCGGGTGTGCTGCTGCTGGGGTGCGTACGGTTCGGGGCCGGACTGCACGGCATGCGGGTCGCCCGTGACCGCGGACTGCTGCCCGGGAAGCTGTCCGGTGGAGATACCGACAGGCCTGTCGACCAGTTCGTCCCGTCGGCCGCTCAAGGGCGGCCGGCGCATTCCGACCAGTAGGCGCCGTTGCCCCGACGAGGGCCCGCACCGTCCGTCGCCGGGCACCCGGAGCGCGACGAACTCCAGGTCCGTACGGCGCGCGAGCCGGCCGGCCGGATCGTCGAGAGCCGGGGGTCAGGTCCGTCCAGGTGGTACATCGATGCGCCAGACGGGTGGGCTCGGCACAGCCCTGTCTCCAAACCGCCGCCGCGGACCACCAGTTGCGCGACTTTAACTCTTGCCGTGGAGCATGCGGGCTCCGGCTGGCGACGACCGAAGGCAACCCGTCATGAAGATCGCGGTAGTACACAGCTTCTATACGGCCGGAAAACCCAGTGGGGAGAACGCCCTCGTCCGCGACCAGGTGCGTGCGCTGGGCGCGGCAGGCCACGACGTGGAACTGTTCGCCGCGCACACCGACGAACTGGCCCGGGACCCGTTCTATCCGCTGCGGGCAGCCGCCCGCGTGGCCTCCGGGCGGGGCAACAACCCGCTCGCCCTGCTGCGGGACTACGCCCCCGACCTGGTGCACGTCCACAACCTGTTTCCCAACTTCGGGCGTTCCTGGGTACGCCACTGGGCCGGCCCGCTCGTGGCGACCCTGCACAACTACCGGCCCATGTGCGCAGCGGCCACGCTCTACCGGGCGGGCGCCGTGTGCACGCGATGCCCGGACGGTGAGTCCTGGGCGGCCCTGCGGTACGGCTGCTACCGGGGTTCGCGGGCCGCGACGCTGCCCCTGGCCTGGGCCGGGCGGCACGGCCTGGCGGCAGATCCTCTGCTGGCTCGCGCGGACCGGCTCGTGGTCAACTCCCGCCTGAGCGAGCGTACGTACCGGCGGGCCGGCGTATGCGCCGAGCGGCTGGTGTACGTACCCAATTTCGTCGACGCCCCGGGCCCGGGTGAGGAGCAGACAGGTGACACGGGCCGTTGGCTCGTCGCCGCGCGGCTCTCGCCCGAGAAGGGCGTCCTGGAGCTGCTGCGTCAATGGCCGGCTCACGAACCCCTGGATGTCATCGGTGACGGCGAGCTGCTCGCCGACTGCCGGGCGGCCGCCCCGTCCTGCGTCCGCTTCCTCGGCCAGCTCGACCGCTCCGAACTGTGCCGGCGGATGCCTTCCTGGCGCGGCCTGGTCTTCCCCAGTCGCTGGTACGAGGTTCAGCCCTGCGTCCAGATCGAGGCTCTGGCGGCAGGGCTCCCGACGCTGGCTTTCGAGGGCTCGTCGGTGGCCGAGTCGGTACGGGAACACGGTGCCGGTCTGGTTACACAGTGGGACAAACCGCTCGCCCAGGTCCTCGCGGAGGCGGCCGCCCTCTTCCCGACGCTCCGTGCTCACTGCCGTCAGGTGTACGCCGACCACTTCACGGAGCGCGCCTGGCTCCGTCGCATCGGTCTGGCTTACGCGGAGGCGACCCAGGTCGCCGACGGCCGGCTCCCGGCCGCGACCGAGGAGCGCGGGGCGGCTTGGAAGGGCAGCGTGAGCCGTTGAGGACCAGCGTGCTCATGGCGTACCCCACCACTGACGTGACGGTGCGCACGGAGGGGACACGGACCCGGTGTGCGTCCGGGCACCAGGTGTCCGGAGAGGAGGCCTGCGGCGACCATCGGCTGGTCGCCGGAGTCGCGGTGGTCGCCGTTCTGCTCACCGGCGGGCGCTGGATGTCCCATGTGCATGTGGGACCGCTGTACATCGGGGACGCGCTGCTGGCCGGGGCTTTCCTGCTCGCCGCCTGGACGAGCGCGCTGTCCGGCAAACGGCACGGTCGATTCTTCGGGCCCGGGATCCTGATCGGGCTGCTGCTGCTGGTGACGGTATTTCACCTGCTCGACGTGCAGGGCGACATGCGGACGGCCGCCCGTGACGCGGCGCCCTACGCCTATGCCGTGATCGCCTACCTGTCTGCGCATTCCTGCCAGAAGGTAAGCCCTCGAGGCAGAGCGCGAACGGTCCGGGTGATCCACGGCGCACTGCTGCTGCACCTGGGCTGGATGGTGGTGGCGACGCTCGCACCGCAGTTCGTCGCGACACTGCCCGAGGTGGGCACCACCCGCATCTTCGAGATCAGGACCGATTTCGACGTGGCGGTACTGGGCCTGCTGGCGGGCATGTCGGTACTGCGGCTGCGCCGAGGACGGATCTGGCTGCATGCGCCGGTGGCGGCCGCAGCCCTCGCCACGGCCCTGGCCCAGGTGAACAGGGCCGGTATCTTCTCGTGCTGCGCTTGCGTGCTGGTGGCCGTCCTCGTCAGGGCCGGCCGGATGACCCCCCGCGCGATGCTGCTCGCAGCGGCCTCGGTGCTGTCGGTGGTCGTGGTGCTTCCGATGTCTCCGGCCGGCCAGCGCCTCATTGCGCTCCACGCCCAGGAGTCCACGTCTTCGGAGCTCGTGGTGAACGCTCAGGGCACCGAGCGCGCACGGTTGATCGCGTGGGAGCGGGTCGTGACGTACACGCTCGACGATCCGGCACGGACGGTGTTCGGCGTGGGCTTCGGACCCGACTTCCTGCAACTGTCCAACGGCGACCTCCCCATCGGCCGGGGCATGGGGGTGCGTTCCCCCCACAACTACTTGATCAGTACGTTCGCCCGTCTCGGCATCATCGGTCTCACGATCGTCGTAGCCCTGCTGACCAGCCTGATGGCAGTGGTGGTTCGGACGGTGCGTACAGGGCCGCCCGACGAACTGACGTCCCTGTGTGTCCTGATGGTGCTCTCCCTGCTCATCGTCGCGCTGCTGGGCGTCATCCTCGAATCACCCTTCGGCGCGACTCCCTTCTTCTGGGCGGCCGGAATCCTGCTGGCCGGCGCGCGATCCCAGCCGGCCCGCCTCTGGCGGAAACCGGAACAGAACACCTTCGGCGGATCTCCTAAGGAAGTGACGGCATGAGCGTGGCTGTAGTGACGGGCTCGGCGGGGCTGATCGGCTCCCAAGCGGTGCGGCACTTCGCCTGCCTGGGCCTTGTCGTCGTCGGCGTCGACAACGACATGCGCTCGCGGTTCTTCGGGCCGGAGGCGTCGACCGCGTGGAACGTCGATCGCCTGTCGGCGGAGCTCGGCAAAGCCTATGTGCACCACGACGTGGACATCCGTGACCGGGACGGGCTGGCGTCCGTCTTCCGCCACTACGGCCGGGACATCGACGTCGTGATCCACACCGCGGCCCAGCCGTCCCACGACTGGGCGGCACGCGACCCGTACATGGACTTCGACATCAACGCGGCGGGGACGCTCAACGTCCTGCAGAACGTCCGCGAGCACTGCATCGACGCCCCGCTGATCCACTGCTCGACCAACAAGGTCTACGGCGACCGCCCCAACACCCTGCCGATGGTGGAGCAGGACACACGCTGGGAGATCACCCCCGGGCACCGCTATGCGGCCGGCATCACCGAGGACATGTCCGTCGACGCCTGCCTGCACTCGGTGTTCGGCGCCTCGAAGGTGGCCGCCGACATCATGGTCCAGGAGTACGGCCGCTACTTCGGACTCAGGACGGCATGCTTCCGCGGGGGCACCCTCACCGGCCCGGGCCACTCCGCCACGGAACTGCACGGCTTCCTCGCCTACGTGATGCGCTGCGCCATGGAGCGGCGGACGTACAAGCTCATCGGGTACAAGGGCAAGCAGGTGCGGGACGCCATCCACAGCCGTGACGTGGTCGCCGCGTTCGAGGCCTTCTTCCGCAGTCCCCGCAGTGGCGAGGTGTACAACCTGGGCGGCGGCCGGCACTCCAACGCCTCCAACCTCGAAGCGATCGCACTGGCCGAGAAGATCTCGGGCAACGAGATGCTCGTGGAGCACGTCGACACGCCCCGGACCGGTGACCACATCTGGTGGATCAGCTCCAACGCGCGCTTTCAGGAGCACTACCCGCAGTGGCAGGTGACGTACGACGTGCCCCTCATCATGAACGAGATCTACGAGGCCAACGCGGACAGATGGGTCCCGGCCCGGTGAAGAGGAACGTCCTCGGCGTCCTCGTCGACGCGACACGCCACGACAATGCGCTGGACGCCGTGCTCGCCGCGGCCCGGGAACGCCGCCCCTTCGGGGTGACCGCCCTCGCCGTGCACGGCGTGATGACGGGCGTGCTGGACCGGGAGCACGGTGCTCGCCTGAACTCCTTCGACCTGGTGACCCCGGACGGGCAGCCCGTGCGGTGGGCGCTGAACCTGCTCCACCGAGCGGCCCTCACCGAGCCGGTGTGCGGCCCTGATCTGACGCTGCACGTCCTCCAGGCAGCGGCCGACGAGGGCATCCCGGTGTACCTGTACGGCTCGACGCGGCAGACGCTGGACCTGCTGATGCTGAACCTGCAGAACAGGCTGCCCGCGCTGAAGATCGCCGGTCACGAGCCGTCCAAGTTCCGCATGACCCGCCCCGGCGAGGACGTGGAGATCGCTGACCGGATCGCCGGCTCCGGGGCACGGATCGTGCTGGTCGGGCTCGGCTGCCCACGCCAGGAGGTCTTCGTGCACGCCATGCGGCCGCTGCTGCCGATGCCGCTGCTCGCCGTCGGTGCCGCGTTCGACTTCCACGCGGGGAACCTGCGCCGGCCGCCGGTGTGGATGCGGAAGGCCGGACTGGAGTGGCTGTGGCGGCTGGGCGCCGAACCGCGTCGGTTGTGGCGGCGCTATCTCCTGCTCAACCCGCACTACCTGGCGCTTCTCGCCGCACAGTGGACGCGGCTGCGGCCGCTGTCCCCGCCGGCACCCGTGACGGACAGGCCGACGGTGTTTCCCGCCTGATCCGCAGACCGCGGCCGCGTTCTTCCCGTGCGCGCCGCTGCCGCGCGTCAGGCCGCCTCGATGACCTCGCCGCGGATCGCCTCGGCCCACTCGACCACCAACAGCTCGTACTCCGCACGCTCCTGGGCCGACAGGGTGCCGCCCGCGCGCAGCCACAGCGCCCGTATCTGCTCGTTCACCTCGGCGGCGGACCGCGCGGAACCAGAGGGCGGGAAATCGGGGGACATGCGGACAGCCTAGGGGTAAGCACTGACAGTGCGCTACCGCCCGGCTACGGAGAACGTATGGGCTTGGTCACCGTCACCGGGCGCCGTGTCCCGAGCCGAGCGGAGCCACCCGCACAATGCCCCGTGGGGCGGCCCTGGCGGTGGCGGCGCGGGTGCGTTCCCGCGTCCTGCGCCGCTTGGGCGCTCGGTGCCGTCCGCCGGTCTCGTCGCGGGCGGCCGGACGGTCGGCGATGCCGATGACCAGGCCGAAGGCGACAAGCACGGGGGCGGTGATCCGCGGATCGCAAAACGGCTCCTCCGAACGGGCCGCTCCGCCCCCGGTGTTGACCGGCCCCGGCGCCGCCGCTTACGTTGCAGCGCAGGAGAAAGCGTTTGCTGGTCCCCTGGGTCTTCCCGCGCGCCCGCCGCCGTACCGGAGGAGTGCTGACCGCCCATGCCCCGCTCTCCCCGCTCTTCCCCTCCGTTCGCCGGCAGGCGCATCCGGGTGGCCCTCGTCGGCGCCGGTGCCGTCGGGCGCGGATCCCATCTCCCGGCGCTGGCCCGGCTCGCCCGGGAGGGCGAGACGGAGATCGTCGCCGCCGTCGACATCGACGAGGGTGCCGTCGAGGCGCTGTGCGCCGGGAGCGGCATCCCGCACGCCTACACCGATTTCGACCGGATGCTCGCCGAGCAGCGGCCCGACCTGGTCAGCGTCTGCACTCCGCCCACCCTGCACCGTGCGCAGACCGTGGCCGCGCTGCGCGCCGGCGCCTGGGTGTGGTGCGAGAAGCCGCCGGTGCCCTCGCTCGCCGACTTCGACGCGATCGAGGCGGAGGAGGGGGACGCGTGCGGGCCGTACGCGGCGATCGTCTTCCAGCACCGTTTCGGCTCCGGCTCGCGCCATGTCCGCGGGCTGCTCGCCGAAGGCGCCCTGGGCCGACCGCTGGTGGCGCACTGTCAGACGACCTGGTACCGGGACACCGCGTACTACGCGGTGCCCTGGCGGGGCCGCTGGCACACCGGGGGCGGTGGCCCGGCCATGGGCCACGGGATCCATCAGATGGATCTCCTGCTGGACCTGCTCGGCCCGTGGACCGAGGTGCGGGCCATGGCCGGGCGCCTGGTGCACGACGTCGAGACCGAGGACGTCTCCACCGCACTGGTCCGCTTCGTGAGCGGCGCCCTCGCGACCGTGGTCAACAGTGTTCTCAGTCCCGACGAGGTCAGCCGCATCCGCGTCGACTGCGAGCGCGCCACCGTCGAGCTGACCCACCTGTACGGGCACGCCAACGACGACTGGCGCATCACACCGGCCCCCGGCGTGCCCGCCGAACGGACGGCGCAATGGCGGGACTTCGGCCCGGACGTGCCGAGCTCGCACCTCGCGCAGCTGCGCGAGCTGGTCGCGAGCATGCGGGCCGGTGAGCGGCCGCGCAGCAGTGGCGCGGACGGGCGGACGAGTCTCGAGCTGATCACGGCCCTGTACAAGTCGGCCTTCACGGACACGACCGTCCGCGCCGGCGGGATCGGCCCCGGCGACCCCTTCTACACCGCCCTGCACGGCGGCGCCCCGGGCTGGGCGCCCGTGGCGGCCGAGGAGGTCCCGGCGTGACCGGCGCACCGCGCGTGGTCCACGCGTACGGCGACCGGGTCACCGTCTCCGAGCGGGCCACCGGCGTCGAGCTGTTCGCCTACGTCTACCGTCCCGAAGCCGCCTGGGAGGCGCCCCGGCCCTACCTGCACCCGGTCCGCACCCTCGCCGGCGCCGTCGTCACCGACTACCGCCCCCACGACCACCGCTGGCACAAGGGGCTGTCCCTGACCGCCTCGCATCTGTCCGGGGCGAACCTGTGGGGCGGCAACACCTATGTGCACGGGCAGGGGTACCGGCGGCTGCCCGAGCGGGTCGGCTCGATGCGGCACGCCGGCTTCGAGGAGGTCTCGGCGGCCGGCGGCCGGGCGTTGATCGCCGAGCGGCTCACCTGGCATCCGTACGACGGTGAGCTGTGGGCCGAGGAGGAGCGGCGGATCGAGGTCCACGACGTCCACCCGGACTCCGGCTGCTGGGCGCTCACCTGGACCAGCGGCATCACCAACCGGCGCGCCGAGCCGCTCCGTTTCGGCAGCCCGACCACCGCCGGGCGCGAACTCGCGGGCTACACCGGCCTGTTCTGGCGAGGCCCGCGCGCCTTCCGGGCGGGCCGGGTCATCGGGCCGGAGGGGGAGGGCCCCGCACTGATGGGCAGACAGGCGCCCTGGCTCGCGTACTGCGGCGAGCACGACGGCATGGACGGCCACGCCACCCTGGTCTTCGCGCACGCCCCGGAGAACGACCACTCCGGCGCGGGCGGAACCCATCCCGCCCACTGGTTCGTCCGCAACGACCCCTTCGCCGCCGTCGCGGCGTCCTGGTCCTTCTTCGAGGAACTGGCACTCGCCCCCGGTGACACGCTCCGGCGCCGCTACCGGGTCGTCGTGGCGGACGGCGTCTGGCAGCGGGAGGACGTGCTCGCGTACCTGGAGTCGCATCCGTGGTGAACGCGGGCGCGTTCACGGGTCTGCCGGGCGGGGTCGCCGTGTCGCGGCTGTGCGTGTACGACTGGCCCGCCGCCGACGGAGTCCGAAGCGGCACTCCCCATGTGCATCTGGCCTGTTCGGAGGCGTACGTCGTCACCGGCGGCCGGGGCGCGGTCCAGACGCTGACCGCGTCCGGTCACCAGCTCACGCCGCTCGCGCCCGGCACGGTCGCCTGGTTCACCCCGGGCACCGTCCACCGGCTGGTGAACGAGGACGATCTGCGCATCACCGTCCTCATGCAGAACAGCGGGCTGCCGGAGGCCGGGGACGCGGTGCTCACGCTGCCGCCCGAGTACCTGGCCGACCCGGAGGCGTACGCCGCCGCGACCACGATCCCGGCCGATGCCCCGGAGGCCGAGCGGGAGCGGGTCGCCCGCGCGCGGCGCGATCTGGCGCTGGAGGGCTATCGGTCGCTGCGCGAGGGCTCCGGCCCGGAGGCGCTGGCCGCCTTCCACCGGGCTGCCGCGGCGCTCGTACGGCCCCGGATCGAGGAGTGGCGGCAGCGCTGGACGCGGGGGGCGCTGGCGGCGGCCGAAGCCACGGGCCGGCATCTGGACCGGCTGGCGGCCGGGGACGCGGCGCACCTCGCCGACGCCGTCGTACGGGCCGGACTGCCGTCTGAGCAGGGCCGGTTGGGGATGTGCGGATGGCTGGACGTGTACGAGTGCGATGAACGCGCGCGGGGAACCGCGCGACCGGCCACGCCGGCACCGCGGACGACCGGCGGCCTGTGACGGCCCCCGGCGAGGTGTCTACGCCGGTCCGGTCATCGTCCAGCCCGGCGCCTGCGGGTGGGCCGTGACGTCCCCGTGGTGGACCTCGTCGCCGCAGGCCCGGCAGGTGACGACCGGGATCAGTTCGTTGCCGCAGCGGTGCTCGAGGGCCATGGGCAGGTCGGCGCCCTTGCGGATGTGGCGGTCACCCCACTCCTTGAGCGTCATCAGGACCGGCTCCAGCTCGACGCCCGCCTGGGTGGCCCGGTACTCGAAGCGCTGCGGGCGCTCGCTGTAGACGCGCTTGGTGAGGATCCCGGCGTCGACGAGCCGGCGCAGCCGGGTGGCCAGGACGTCGCGGGGGGCGCCGGTGTTGCGCACGAGCTGGTCGAAGCGACCGTTACCCAGGGACACCTCGCGCAGTACGAGCAGGGAGTACTTCTCGCCGACCAGTGCGAGGGCGTCGGCGATGGAGCAGGGGCGCGGGTCTTTCGGGGCGGCCATGCGCCCCAGTCTAAAGGAGGGTTTGATTTTCCAACTTAGCGAGTTATGGTGAGTTCGGATTTCCTACTCACCAGTAGCTGCCGTCACCGCCACGGACAGCCAGGCGGCCAAGGAGGCCCGCGCCATGCGCGACGCAGTGATCGTCGAAGCCGTACGCACCCCCATCGGCAAGGGCAAGCCGAACGGCTCCCTCGCCCACGTCCACCCCGTGCAGTTGCTCGCCCACACGCTGCGCAGCCTGGTCGAGCGCTCCGGCGTCGACCCGGCGCTGATCGACGACGTCATCGGCGGCACCGTCGACCAGGTCGGCGAGCAGGCCATGAACACCACCCGGTACGCCGTCCTCGCCGCGGGTTTCCCCGAGACGGTCCCGGCGACCACGGTCGACCGGCAGTGCGGCTCCTCCCAGCAGGCCGTGCACTTCGCCGCTCAGGGCGTCATGTCAGGGGCGTACGACCTCGTGATCGCCTGCGGTGTGGAGTCGATGAGCCGGGTACCGATGTGGTCCAACGTGCCCGCCGGCAAGGACCCGTTCGGGCCCGGCGTCGCCGAGCGCTACCCGGAGGGGCTGGTCCCGCAGGGCATCAGCGCCGAGCTGATCGCCGCCAAGTGGTCCCTCACGCGGGAGCGGATGGACGAGTTCGCCGTCTCCTCGCACCGCAAGGCCGCCGCCGCGTGGCAGGCCGGCCTCTTCGGCGCCGAGATCGCGCCGCTGGACGGCGTGGCCCGTGACGAGTGCGTCCGCCCCGACAGCACCCCGGAGATCCTCGCCGGTCTCAAGCCCGCCTACCACGACCCCGGGTTCGCCGAGCGCTTCCCGCAGATCGAGTGGAACGTCACCGCGGGCAACGCCAGTCCCGTCAACGACGGCGCCTCCGCCGTCCTGATCACCTCGAGCGAGACCGCGGCCCGCCTGGGCCTGCGCCCCCTCGCCCGCCTGCACAGCTTCGCCGTCACCGGCTCCGACCCGTTGCTGATGCTCACCGGTGTCGTCCCGGCGACCGAGAAGGTGCTGCGCAAGGCGGGGCTGAGCGTGGCCGACATCGACCTCTTCGAGGTGAACGAGGCCTTCTCCAGTGTGGTCCTGGCCTGGCAGCAGGAGACCGGCGCGGAACTGGACAAGGTCAATGTGCACGGCGGCGCGATCGCCCTCGGCCACCCGCTCGGCGCCAGCGGCACCCGGCTGACCACCACCCTGGTCCACGCGATGCGCGAACGCGGCGCCCGCTACGCCCTGCAGACCATGTGCGAGGCGGGCGGGCTGGCCAACGCGATGATCCTGGAGAGCGTCTGACCCCTACCGGCGGCGCAGGTGGTGGCGCTTGCGCCAGGCCACCACCGCGCCCAGGAGCGCCGGTGCCGCGATGCAGGCCGACGCGATCAGGAAGGCGGGAGACGTCGGCGCGGCGGCGCGGGCTCCGGCGACCGCGTAGGCGGCGGTGTTCGGGACCGACCCGACGGCAGTGGCCAGCAGAAACGGCCACCAGCGCATATGGGAGACGGCGGCGCAGTAGTTCGCAGCCCAGAACGGCACACCCGGAAAGAGCCGGGCCACCAGCATCGACCGGAAGCCGTGCCGGCTGAGCTGACCGTCGGCCGCTTTCAGCCAGCGGCCCCGCAGCAGCGGGCGCAGCGCGTCCTGCCCGAGAAGCCGCCCCAGCCCGAACGCCACACCAGCCCCGAGCACCGTGCCCACCAGCGACGTCGCCAGCCCCAGCTGCGACCCGAACAACGCGCCCGCCCCCAGATTCAGCAAGGGCCGAGGCACGAACGCCACCGTGCACAGCCCGTACGCCACCGCGAACACCACGGCCGCCGTCGCCCCACCCAGCTGCGGCGGCCACCCGTGCGTCAGCAGCCGCTGCGGCTCGAAGGCCAGCACGCACGCGGCGGCGCCGGCCAGCAGGGTGAGCAACAGGGTCAGCCGCGCACGGGGAGACGCCGCGATCCGCGCGCAACGCCACGCGGATCCGGCGCGGGGCGTCGGTGGCACGGGTACGGCGAGCTCCGTGGCGGCGGCCCGGGGGGAGGCCGTGGCGGTGCCAGAGCGGTTGGCATCGAGCATCCGGTGACATTAACCGACGAACGCGTGTGATCGCTGTCAAGGACGTCCCCGCATAGATATCCCCGCGATGTCCCGCAATCGATGTCGCCGCACCGATGTCCCTGCACCGTCACCGTCGTCCCCAGGCGGAGGCATCCCGCCGGCCGGGCGGACAGGGCGCAGGGTCCGGGTGCTCATGGCGCCCGGACCCGTGGGTCCCGCTCACGCGGCGAGCGTGTGACCGGGGTGCAGGACCACCTTGGTGTAGCCCTCGACCCGCTTGTCGAACTTCTCGTACGCCTGCGGCGCCTGGTCCAGCGGCAGTTCGTGGGAGACCACGAAGCTGGGCTTGGCGCGCCCGGCGATGATCAGGTCGCGCAACTGGCGGTTGTACCGCTTGACGTTGCACTGACCGGTGCCCATCTGCTGGCCCTTTTCGAACATCCTGCCTATGGAGACCAGCAGCTGGCCGTGCTTGGCATGCTCGTCGGGGCCGCCCGGGTCCGAGGGCACGTACAGACCCGGCACACCGAGCATGCCCGTCGGCCGTACCGTGTCGACCAGCGCGTTGAGCACGATGGCCGGTTCCTCGTGGCTGGCGTCGTGTGCCTGCGCCTGGTAGCCGACGGCGTCGACGCCCTTGTCGGTTCCCTCACCTCCGGTCTGTTCCTTGATCTGCTCCGCCGGGTCGCCCTTGGTGAAGTCGATGGGAATGGCCCCGATCTCCTCCGCCTTGGCGAGCCGCTCGGGCACCCGGTCGACGGAGAAGACCTTGGCCGCACCGCGCAGCAGCGCCGAGTAGGCGGCCATCAGCCCCACCGGTCCGGCCCCGTAGACGGCCACGCTCTCCCCCGGGGACACCTGAGCGAGTTCGCAACCGTGGTAGCCCGTCGGGAAGATGTCGGCGAGCAGTACGAAATCGGTCTCGAACTCGTCGCCCGGAGGCAGCTTCAAGCAGTTGAAGTCGGCGTACGGCACCCGCAGCAGCTCGGCCTGGCCGCCCTTGTAGGGACCCATCGCCACATAGCCGTAGGCGCCGCCGGCGAATCCCGGATTGACGGTCAGGCAGAATCCGGTCCGCCCGGCGAGACAGTTCTTGCAGAACCCGCATGCGACATTGAAGGGCATCACGACGCGGTCGCCCTGGGACAGGGACGTCACGCCGCTGCCGACCTCCTCGATGATCCCCAGATTCTCGTGCCCGAAGACGATGCCCGCCTCGGCCGCCGTGCGGCCCTCGTACATGTGCAGGTCCGAGCCGCATATCGCGGTCGACGTGACGCGTACGAGGACGTCGTTGGGGTGCTGGATCCCGGGGTCCTGGACGTCTTTCACCACCACGCTGAAGGGCTCTTCGTAGACGACGGCTTTCACGTCTGTCACCTCCGCCCGGTCCACCGCCGGTACTACCAGGTAACGCCGGTGCGGAAGGCGCTGCAACCGGCGTGGAAAGGCCCGCAGGCGCCGCGATTCCGGCCGCATGAGGGAACGTGCGTTCGATAGTATGGTTCGTTCATGACCGTCCCAGGTGCGGCCCCGCCGAACGTGCCGCGCAGTGCTCTCGCCGACACCCTGCTGCAACGGCTGACGCGCGTGTACACGGCCGCTGCCGATCCCGCGCGGGCCGGCTCGATGCGGGCCTACATGAAGGACGTGGCACCCTTCCTCGGCATCCCCACCCCCGCCCGCCGCACCCTGTCCCGCACCGTTCTGGCGGGCACCCCGCGCCCGGACGAGGCGGACTGCACCGCGATCGCGCTGCGCTGCTGGGCGCTGCCCGGGCGCGAGTACCAGTACTTCGCGGTGGACTATCTGCGCCGGCACGTGGACCGGTGCTCCTCCGGCTTCCTCCCGGTGGCCCGGCACCTCGTCACCGCCGTCCCCTGGTGGGACACCGTCGATCTGCTCGCCGCGCACGTCGTCGGACGGCTCGTCGCCGCCGACCCGAAGCTCACCGCCGACATGGACGCCTGGATCACCGACCGTGACCTGTGGCTGGTGCGCACGGCCCTGCTGCACCAGCTGCCCCGCAAGGAACACACCGACACCGACCGGCTGTTCACCTACTGCCTGCTCCAGTCCGGACATCCCGACTTCTTCGTCCGCAAGGCGATCGGCTGGGCCCTGCGCGAGTACGCCAAGACCGACCCCGAGGCCGTACGGGCCTTCCTGGCGCGCGAACGGGGCCGGTTCGCCCCGCTGACGGTCCGGGAAGCGCTGAAGAACATCGGCGCCTGAACGCGTCTCGACTCGCCCCGTCCGAAAACCATTCGACGCCGGGCACCCGCTCGGCGATGATCGACGGCATGTTCCGGCACGCCTTCCTTCTCGCAGCATCCGCCGCCGCGGATGCGCCGAAGGCTGCCGTCATGATCCTCGTGGCCGCTGTCGACGGCGCCCGAAGCTGACCCTCTCCGGAACGTCCGGCGGACCCCGCAGGGGGAGGGTCGGCCAGTCCTCGGGGTCCCGCATTCCGTACGAACCGATCAGGCTTCGAGGTACAGCCATGCCCAAGACGGCTTACGTGCGCACCAAGCCGCACCTGAACATCGGCACCATGGGTCACGTCGACCACGGCAAGACCACCCTGACCGCCGCCATCACCAAGGTCCTCGCCGAGCGCGGCACCGGCACCTTCGTGCCGTTCGACCGCATCGACCGCGCCCCGGAGGAGGCCGCCCGCGGCATCACCATCAACATCGCGCACGTCGAGTACGAGACCGACACCCGCCACTACGCCCATGTCGACATGCCGGGCCACGCCGATTACGTCAAGAACATGGTCACCGGCGCCGCGCAGCTCGACGGGGCGATCCTCGTCGTCTCCGCGCTCGACGGGATCATGCCGCAGACCGCCGAACACGTGCTGCTCGCCCGGCAGGTGGGCGTCGACCACATCGTCGTCGCCCTCAACAAGGCCGACGGCACGGACGACGAGGAGCTCATCGACCTCGTCGAGCTGGAGGTCCGCGACCTGCTCACGGCCCAGGGCTACCCGGGCGACGCCGTACCGGTCGTACGGGTCTCGGGGCTGCGGGCGCTGGAGGACGACCCGCGCTGGACGGCGTCCGTCGAGGCGCTGCTCGACGCGGTCGACACCTACGTGCCGATGCCGGAGCGGTACCTGGAGGCGCCGTTCCTGCTGCCCGTGGAGAACGTGCTCACCATCACCGGGCGGGGCACGGTCGTCACGGGCGCGGTGGAGCGGGGGACGCTCCGCCTGGGGGACCGCGTGTCCGTGCTCGGGGCGGAGACCGAGACCGTGGTGACCGGTCTCGAGACGTTCGGCAGGCCGATGGAGGAGGCGCAGGCCGGGGACAACGTGGCGGTGCTGCTGCGGGGCGTGCCCCGGGACGCGGTCCGGCGCGGGCACGTCGTGGCGGCTCCGGGGAGTGTGGTGCCGGCCCGGCGGTTCTCGGCACGGGTGTATCTGCTGTCGGAGCGCGAGCGGGGTCGTACGACGCCGGTCGCCACCGGGTACCGGCCGCAGTTCTACATCCGTACGGCGGACGTGGTCGGGGACGTCGACCTGGGGGAGAAGGGCGTCGCCCGGCCCGGGGAGACGGTGGACATGACCGTCGAGCTGGGGCGGGAGGTGCCGCTGGAGCCGGGGCTCGGGTTCGCCATCCGTGAGGGCGGCCGGACCGTGGGAGCGGGGACCGTGACCGCAGTGGAGTGAGACCGTGTGCGCGGGGACCCCGGGGGCGTGATCGCTCCCGGGGTTCCCGCGCCCCCGGGGTGTCGCGGTCACCCACAATGAGGGAGTGAACGCATCGATACCCGTGACCCGCACCACCGACCACGGCACCGCCAAGCTGATGCCCGACGTCGACCGAGAGCGGGCCTGGTTGCTCACGGTCGACGGGGCGCCGCAGTCGTACGTCGACCTGGATGATCCCGCCCATCTGGAGTTCGAGTACGCGCGGCGGCTCGGGTACGTCCTGGACACCGCCGCCGCCGAGGAGCGGCCGCTGGACGTGGTGCACCTCGGGGGAGGGGCGCTGACGCTGCCGCGCTACGTGGCAGCCACCCGGCCGGGCTCCCGGCAGGACGTGGTGGAGGCCGACCGGGGGCTGCTGGAGCTGGTCGCCGAGCATCTGCCGCTGCCGGAGGGCTCGGGCGTCACGCTGCACACCGCCGACGCCCGGGCCTGGCTGGAGGCGGCCCCGGACGACCGCGCCGACGTGCTGATCGCCGACGTGTTCGGCGGGTCCCGGGTGCCCGCGCACCTGACCACGCTCGCCTACGCCCGCGAGGCCGACCGGGTGCTGCGGCCCGACGGGGTCTATCTGGCCAACCTCGCGGACGCGGCGCCGTTCCGATTCCTGCGCTCCCAACTGGCCACGTTCGCCGCCGTCTTCGAGGAGCTGGCGATCATCGCCGAACCCGCGGTGCTGCGCGGCCGGCGGTTCGGCAACGCGGTGCTCGTCGCCTCGCACCGGCCCCTCGACACCGCCGCGCTGACCCGTCGTACCGCGGCGGACGCCTTTCCGGCGCGCGTCGAACACGGGTCGGCGGTACGGGAGTTCACCGGTTCCGCGCGCCCGGTCGAGGAAGCCGACGCCGTGCCGTCACCCGAGCCCCCCGACGGGGCGTTCGGCATCGGCTGACGCGGGTGACGCGGCGACGACCGGCCGGGTGCGGCGCGCACGAAGACGGTCGTGAGGGGCGCCGAGCGCGGTCGCGAGGGGCCCGCGGTGCCTGTCGTGGTGGAGGTCGGACCGAGGGCACGCAAGCGGCGGGCTGGGTTCACAGGCGCACGACGACCAGGGCGGTGTCGTCGGTGGGGTCACCGGATGGGAACAGGTCGTTGACCACGGCGTCGGCGAGGGTCTCGGGAGCGTCTGCCTGGTGGCGGGCCAGGGAATCGGTGAGCCGGGCGAGGCCGTGGTCGATGTCTTCGCCGCGGCGTTCGATCAGGCCGTCGGTGCAGAGCACGAGAACGGCAGGCCGCGGCGGCCTGGATCCGGGATTTAGTTTCAGATGATACCGTATCGAACGAGTGGATGGCGTACAGTGGCATCATGACCGACGTTCCTCCCAGGACCACGCCCTCGCGTGTGACCGACCGCCCCGGGGACACCTCCCCCTTCGCTCTCGGCTTGCTGCTGCGCCGGGCGCACTGGCGCGCGGCTGCTGTGATGGAGGAGGCGCTTCGGCCGCTCGGCATCGAGTTGCGGCACTTTGCCGTGCTGATCGTGCTCGTCGACCGTGGGCCCACGGTGCAGCGGGACTTGGCGGCGGCGACAGGGTCTGACAAGGCGGGCATCATGAGGATCGTGGACGATCTCGAGCGTAGCGGGCTCGCGGTACGCAAGAACGTCCCAGGCGACCGGCGGGTGCGCGCGGTGGAGATCACGCCTCAAGGCGTGGAAATCTTCGATGCGGCCCATGTGGCGGCGGAGCCGCTGGCCGAGCGTCTGGTCGCCGAGCTCGGTCCCGGCGAGCCCGAGAAGCTGACGGATCTGCTGACCCGGCTTGCCTATCCCGCAGGCGGTGAGGCGTAAGCGCGCCTGCGCGCCGGCTGCCCGCCATGTGGGCACACAGCCGGGCTCGTCGCCAAGACCGCATGAGGCGAATGCGGGCGGCGGCCAGGCGTCACTGACAGGGACACGGCTGTTCGCCGTTCGCGCCGCTGCCGCCGGGTGCACCTGGCCGACGGTCCGCTGTTCACCCCCGCACGCACAACCGTCGTCCCGGTGCGCGCCCCACCGGCGCGCTCAGACCCCGGCTCTCCCAGAGCCGGGTCACCGCCCTCCCGAACGGTGAGGCGCTGCGAGCTCCTTGGCCTTGGTGATCGCCTGTTCGAGAGCGCGCTCGCGGGAGGCCTCGTAGAGGGGAACCAGTTCGGACATGGCCGGATTGCGGGGGGCCATGGTGAGTTCCGGGACGATGAAGTCGAGGTCCAGGCCGAGAGTGCCCTTGAGGACGGCCTGGAGGTAGTTCTGTACGAACTCGTAGCCCGCGCGCGGGGTCCCCGGCGCGTAGGAGCCGCCGCGGCCGGCGACGACGATGGCCGGGGTGCCCTGGGCGGAGGGGGCTTCGCCGGCGGTGCGGCCGAGTAGGAGCACGCTGTCCAGCCACGTCTTGAGGGTCGAGGGGACCGAGAAGTTGTACATGGGGGCGCCGAGCAGGACGACGTCCGCCTGCTCCGGTTCCTCGATGAGCTTCACGCGCGCGGCGAACGCGTCGGGCTGCTCCGGGGTGCGCTCGGTGGGGGCGGCGTATCCGGCGGACCAGGCGTCGGCAGTCATGTGCGGGACAGGGTCGGCGGCGAGGTCGCGGTAGATCACCGTGCCCTCCGGATGCTGCTCCTCCCAGGTCCTGCGGAAGACGGCCGTGACCGAGCGGGACGAGGACACCTCGCCGGGAAACACGGACGAGTCGATGTGCAGCAGCGATGGACCTTCTTCAAAGTGCAGTGCCCGATGCGGGGCAGCCAAGGGGGATTCGTGCCCGACGATAGTTAAACGCGAGACGGTATTGCGTGATACCATCTCGAATGTAACGGAAGCTGGGGGCGTCGAGCAGGCGAGGAGTCGGACGGTCATGGACGTCTACGAGGCGGTCAGGAGCCGACGGGCGGTGCGCGGATTCACCGACCGGTGTGTGCCGCGGGAGGTGCTGGAGCGCGTGCTCTCCGCCGCGGCGTGGGCGCCCTCCGGATCGAACCTCCAGCCGTGGCACGCCTACGCGGTGACCGGCGCGCCGCTGGCCGAGATCAAGAAGCGCGCCGGTGAACGCCTCGCCGCAGGCGACCCCTGGGACGAGCCGGAGTACGAGCAGTACCCGCCGGTGCTGAAGTCCCCGTACCGCGAGCGCCGGTCCGCCTTCGGCGAGCAGCGCTACCGCGCACTCGGTATCGCGCGCGAGGACGTAGAGGCGCGCCAGCGGGCCGCTTCGGCGAACTGGGACTGCTTCGGTGCGCCCGCTGCCCTGTTCTGCTACATCGACCGCGGCCTGGGACGGCCGCAGTGGTCCGACGTCGGCATGTATCTGCAGACCGTCATGCTGTTGCTGCGGGCAGAAGGACTGCACAGCTGTACGCAGATGGCTTGGGCGAAGTTTCACAGGACCGTAGAGGAGGTCCTGTCACCCCCGGACGAGCTCATCCTCTTCTGCGGCATGTCGATCGGGTTCGAAGACGCCACGGCCCGTGACGCCCGCACGGGCCGGGCCCCGCTCGACGAGACGGTCACCTTCGTCGACGGTCCCTGGCGCCGCCACTCTTCAGTCCCTTGAGGCGCCTGTTGTCGCGCCCACATACTGGCACATATGCCATATTCATGGACATAATTCGGACGAAAGGCATCCCATGAAGATCGCAGTCATCGGTGGTACCGGGCTGATCGGATCACAGGTCGTCAAAGACCTGAACGCAGCCGGGCACCAGGCGGTACCCCACTCGAAATCCACCGGTGTCGACGTCATCAGCGGCGAGGGACTCGACCAGGCCGTGGCGGGAGCCGATGTCGTCGTCAACCTGACGAACTCCCCGACCTTCGACGAAGCCTCTCCGGCCTTCTTCCAGACCTCGATGGACAACCTCCTGGCCGCGGCCCACAAGGGTGGCGTCGGGCACTTCGTCGTCCTCTCGATCGTCGGGGCGGACCAGGTGCCGGAGCTGGACTATTACAAGGCCAAGGTGCTCCAGGAGAAGCTGCTCGCGGCCGGGCCGGTTCCCTACTCGATCGTCCGGGCGACGCAGTTCATGGAGTTCATGGATGCCGTCCTGTCCTGGACCGCCGACGGCGACACCGTCCGGTTGCCCGCCACCCCGATCCAGCCGATCGCCTCCAAGGACGTGGCCGACGCGGTGGCGCAGGTCGCCGTGGGCGCCCCGCTGAACGGCATTCGCAACATCGCCGGCCCCGAGATCTTCAGCCTGGACGAGCTGGGCCGCATCACCCTGTCCCACAAGGGCGACAACCGTACCGTCGTCACCGACCCCGCCGCCGGCATGTTCGCCGTCGTCAAGGGTGACGTCCTCACCGACAAGAACGCCCAACTCGCCCCCACCCGCTACACCGACTGGCTCTCCTGACCCGCTCGCAATCCCTGAGGCGCACAGACCGCGAAGAGCCATTCTGTCGCTCGGCGCGATGGCCTGGGACGGTACGTCGGTACGTGCCGCTCGATCCTGCAACCCCGCATCCGTCGGCCCCCGATCGTGGTGGTCGGCGGATGCGGCTCGCCGACTGCCGCCTGCCGGACTCGGCACCTCGGCTTTCCGTTCCGGGTCACTCGGAGCAGATGGGGGAGGTAGATGATCTTGGATGTCTATGAGGCGGTCATGAGCCGGCGTGCGGTTCGCGGGTTCACCGACCAACAAGTCCCGCGGGCGGTGCTGGAGCGCGTGCTCTGCGCCGCGGCGTGGGCGCCGTCCGGATCGAACCTCCAGCCGTGGCACGCCTACGTGCTGACCGGCCGGCCTCTGGCCGAGCTCAAGAGGCGCGCCGGCGAGCGCGTGGCTACGGGCGACCCCTGGGACGAGCGGGAGTACGAGATGTACCCGGCCGCCCTGAAGTCCCCGTATCGCGAGCGCCGATCCGCCTTCGGTCATGAGCGCTACAGTGCACTCGGCATTTCGCATGAGGACTGGGAGGCGCGCCAGCGGGCCGCTTCGGCGAACTGGGACTGTTTCGGCGCGCCCGCTGCCCTGTTCTGCTACATCGACCGCGACCTGGGACGGCCGCAGTGGTCCGACGTCGGCATGTATCTGCAGACCGTCATGCTGCTGCTCCGTGCGGAAGGACGGCACAGTTGCCCGCAGATGGCGTGGTCGGTGTATCGCAAGACCGTCGAGGAGGTCCTGTCACCCCCGGACGAGCTCATCCTCTTCTGTGGCATGTCGATCGGGTTCGAGGACGTCACGGTGGGCTACAGCCGTACGGGGCGGGCTGCCCTCGACGAGACCGTCACGTTCGTCGGGAGTTACTGAGGTTGAACTCGTGAAGTCGTAGGTGCTGACGGCATGTCGACCGTGTGGCACCGCCCGGGGATGCGGTATCCGCAGGGAGGCGGGCTCACGGCCGAACGGCAGCAGTTCCGTGAGGCGTTTCCACCCGGCTTACACGATTCAGGGCGTTCGGATACTCCTGCTGGGTAACGGCTGGCCTGCCGGATCCCGGCCCGACGCGCGATGGAGCGGGACGAGGACACGGCGGCCGGCTGGGTCAAGGAGGTGTGGCCCTGCGCGGAAGTCTCGTGGCGGCCCGTGGAGCCTGGCTGGTCTTTGGGGACGAAGCCGGATTCTCCATGAGCCGCCAGGGGCCGAGACCTGCGCGACCGGCGGACAAACGGGCCTGATCATCAGCACATGACCACCACGACAACACGTGCAACCTCGTAGGCCCGACGATGGGGATGGGGCGACACGCCTGGCAATCACGCGCAAATAGGCACCTAACGTGCAATGTTTGCTATTTGATCTCTCCGTAGGAGGAAATGCCATGGCGGGCAAGCCCAGCATTGTCTTCGCCCACGGACTCTGGGCGGACGGGTCGTGCTTCAACAAGCTCATCCCCACGCTCCAGGCCGAAGGGCACGAGGTCTTCGCGTCACAGCACGGCCTCGACTCGCTCGAAAGCGACGTCGCGTGCGTCAACTTCACGCTCAACCACGTCCCCGGCCCGATCGTGCTGGTCGGTCACTCCTACGGTGGGACCCTGATCACCAAAGCGGGCACCCACGACCGCGTCGGCGCTCTGGTGTACATCGCCGCGCTCGCCCCGGACGAGGACGAGACGTCGCAGGAACAGCTGGACAAATTCCCCCGCACGCCCATCTTCGAGCACGTGGACGTCGCTGACGGCCGCGTGTGGCTCAAGCCCTCGGGCGTCCCGCACTTCTGCGGCGACCTCCCGGAAGCGGAGCAGAAGCTCGTCCTGGCGACGGGCGCTGTGCCAGCGGCGGACCTGTTCAACCAACAGGTTCCCGGCACCGCCTGGCGGACGAAGCCGAGCTGGTTCATCGTCGCCAACAACGACCATACCGTGCCCCCCGACCTGGAGCGGTCCGCCGCCGAGCGCATGGGCGCCCAAATCCGTCCCGTGGACAGCAGCCACGTTCCCATGCTCTCGCATCCTGACTTCGTCCTCGGTGTGATCCGTGAGGTCGCGGAGTCCCTCGGCGCCTAGGCCAAGCCGGCAACGACCGAGATGGCCGTGCACCTGCCCGTGCTGTCCGTCCTGCTCCGGCAGCAACGGCACGTACGGCGACTGCCCCAGGACATGACCCAGGACATGACCCAGGACATGACTTAGGGCGGATGCCTGGAACTCTCGCACTTCTGCCCCACCTGGGCGGATGTCGATGACATCCCCGAGAACCCCTGCGCGGCGGGCTCGCTCTGCGACATGCTGCCGTTCGTCGGCGGACTGGGCATGTTCGTCAACTCAACAGGAAATTCGATCCGAACGCGGGGGCCCGCGCCGCCGAGGCTGTCGCGGGCCATCAGCGGGCCGTGGACCGCCTCGGCCGCGGCGACCACTGGGTCGACAATGGGGAACTGCAGGACGACGCCCCACGGTCGGGGGCGGCCGGTGAACTCCCGCCGGTTCTCGCAGAGATCTGACGGCGTGCCCTCGCCCGGGCTGCGCGGCGGAGTGTGGCGCACGTCGAGGCATGAGCGGAGGGCGTCGGCGAGGGCGGCAGCGGAGGGCGTCGAGCACGAGCACTGAGAATGGGCCGCGGCCGTGACCTGGGCGCCGCCGAGTGCCGTACCGCCGAGTGCCGTGCTGCCGAGTGCCGTACCGCCGAGCGCCGTACCGCCCAGCGCCGCGGCTCGTGGGTACCTTGTGGGCAATCGGTTTCCTCCGGCGAACGGTCGCCCCACTCGCCGCCCCACTCGCCGCGACGCGCACTGCTTCGAGTGCGCCGACCGGCCCTACCGCCGGCCCGGCGTCCCGGTCCGCCGTCTCCCGGCGGGCCGGAACGCGTCGTGGGCTCAGTCGTTCGTCGGGGTTCCGTGCAGCCGGACCGTGTGCAGGATCTTCAGAATGGTCGCCCTGGGTACCTCGCCCTTCACGCCCGCGGCCCCGTAGAAGTCGAACGACACGAAGTCGTTCTCGGAGTTCTTGAAGCCGAATGCGAAACCCTTGCCCTCCGTCACGCACTTGCCCTTCTTCGGTGTGTGGACGGACCAGGCCCAGGCGTAGCTGCCCTTGACGCCCGAGTCGGTGGTGAAGGGAGTCGCCTTCTTGTCCCAGGCGACGTGCTTCTTGTCGGGCTGGGTGTAGCCGCCGTAGACCCATGTGGCCGCCGACCCGGTCGCGATCTCGTCCGTGTCCTTGGCGCCGTTCTCGCCCCTGGCGCCGACGACTCCCAGCGCGGTCTTGTCGGTGTAGCCGTCCTTGTCGTCGTCGGAGGTGCACCACGAGGACTTGTACTCGGCCGCGCCCGACATGGTGATGCCCTTGGACTTCTCGGTCTTCGGGAACTCGAAGCCGATGCTGAGGCCGGGCGACTGGACCTCCCAGTCCGCGGGCACGTCGAAGGCGACGCCGTACCGGGGGTTCACCACGACCTTCCAGCCGGGGACGGTGGGCTTCTCCGACGTGGCGCTGCGCGGGTCGTCCGTGGCCGACGAAGTGGCCGTGGGCTGGGAGGCGGGCGACTGGCTCGGGTGCTTGCCGCCGCCCGCCTGGTCGTCCTTGCCGCCCTTCCCGCCGATGACGAGGAAGCCGGTCACCCCGGCGGCGACCACGACCGCCGTGGCGGCGAGGATCGCGATGAGCTTCGTGCGGCCGCCGCCCTGCGGCGGCTGCGGCTGCGGCGCGGGCCCGGTGGGCTGCGGCTGCCCCCACTGCGGCTGCTGCCCGTACTGCGGCTGGCCGTACTGCCCGGCCTGCGGGTACTGCTGGTACCCGGGCTGCTGGTACGGGTTCGGCTGCTGGTAACCCGGCTGCTGATACGGATTCTGCTGCGGGTTGTTCTGCGGGTTCGGCGCGCCCCCTGGCGGCTGCTGATCTGGCCACATGGCCAGTAACCCTAGTGCGGTCACGGACACGATCCGGTCACCGGGTCTCGTCAGGGTCGTAGCAGAGGACGCGAGCGGCGGTTGTCGCTGGCCAGATTCTGCTACCCGTGAGTAACATGGCGCCATGAGCGCAGACCAGATGTCGATCGGCGAGATGCTCGCCGCCACCGTGCCCATGGCCCGGACGCTGAACCTCGAGTTCCTGCAGACCACTCCGGACAAGGCCGTCGTCGCCCTGCCGGACCAGGACGCCTATCACAACCATGTGGGCGGGCCGCACGCCGGTGCGATGTTCACGCTCGGCGAGTCGGCCAGCGGGGCCATCGTGCTGGCCGCCTTCGGGGACCAGCTCTCCCGGGCGGTGCCGCTCGCGGTCCGCGCCGACATCGCCTACAAGAAGCTCGCGATGGGCGCCGTCACCGCGACCGCCACGCTGGGCCGCCCGGCTGCCGACGTCGTCGCCGAACTGGACGCCGGACAGCGTCCCGAGTTCCCCGTGGCGGTCGAGATCCGGCGCGCGGACGGCGCCGTGACGAGTGAGATGACGGTCGTCTGGACCCTGCGCCCCAACGGCTAGGAGTGGCGGCAAGCCGGAGAGGGGCCTGGTCGCAGGCCCCTCTTCGCCGTGTCCGCCGCCCTGCGCCGCCCGGTCCCGGTGTCAAGGCCCACTTGTGGCGGCCGGCGACCCTCAGGATGTCGTCCGGACCGGACGCGGCGGCCTTCTCGACCATGTACTGGACGGGGGACGGCGGGGGGCGCCGGAGAGTGCGGGCATCATGCGGGCCGCGCTCCGGGACGCGGATGGGAGCGCATCCGGAGAGACATGGGAACCGGCTGCGGAAGTGATACCGCCGGTAACTGCTCTGGAATTCGCCGATTCTGAAACCGAGTCAATCGAGCTCCTTGTTTCCTGTGAGCGGCGTGTGCGAAGGTGAGCCTCCCCGCGGGAGGGCAAAGGCGGGCGTCGAACGCCAAGGCCGGCCCTTTAGGTATGCACCAATCGGCACTGCTTTCCGACAGGACGGCATTTCGTGTGCTGTCCTGCGGCTGGAAGGAAATGGTTCCGTGCAGTCCCCCCACCCCCCACGCCCGCCGTATCCACCCGTACCCGGTCCCACCGGGGAGTCCGACCGCCAACTCGCCGCCCGGCTCGGCGGCCCGCACGCCGCGCGTCACCACGCCGTCGCCCTGCTGCTGGCCCGCCACTGGCGGGCCGCCCGCGACTACGCCGCCGTCTGTCTGACCTCCACCGGGCCCGAGGCCCAACTCGTCGCCACCGCCGCCTTCCACGAGGTGCTCGGCCGCATGGCGGGCGGCGCGCTCGGCGGCGCCCTGCGCCCTCAGCTACTGGTGGCCGTCCGCGAGATCGTCCGTGTCTGGGCCGCCGACGAGGTGGCCTGCGCGACTCTGCCGGAATTGCGCAAACCCGCCGGCGGTCGCGGACTGCGTGCGACGAAGCCCGGAACGCCGGAAAGACGGCAACTCGCCGAACGCGCATTCCAGGCCCTTCCCGGCGCCTCGCAATGCCTTCTGTGGCACACCGAGGCAGAAGCCGAACCCATAAACATACCAGCCGGTCTGCTGGGGATCGACCCGGACACCGCGGCGGCCGCCCTGGAACAGGCGCGCGACCAATTCAGAGCCGGTTGCGTACGCGCCCACCGGGAACTCGCCCCCTCCAGGGAATGCCGCTTCTACAACCGGCTGCTGGAGGCTCCCATGCGCCGGGGCGGCGACCTGCTGCCGGATGTGCGGCAGCATCTGACGGCCTGTGCGTACTGCCGGCACGCCGCCGAGACCTTCGGACTGTTCGACGACGGTCTGGGCCTGCTGCTCGCCGAGACGGTGCTCGGCTGGGGAGCCCGCCGCTATCTCGGCTCGCGTCCCGGGCGCGGGGCCGAGGAGCCGCCCCCCGAGGGGGCGCCCGAACCGGCGCCCGAACCGGCGCGAGCGGCGGTCGGCGGCAGGCACCGCACCGGGCCCGGCAGCCGCCACCGCAAGGCGGTGGTCATCGGCGTCGGCCTGACCTCGCTCGTCCTGCTCGTCACCGTCCTCGCGGTCAGAAGCTGGTCCGACGACAACGGTCTCCCCAAGCCCGTCACCTGGGGCGCCCCCGCCGCTCCCCCCGCGCACCCCCGAGGCGCCGGTACGCGCCCCGCGACGTCCCCCTCCGCCGCCTCGGCCGGCGAACCCGTCGAGATCGCCCACGGCAGCCTGCGCGGTCTCGCCTCCGGACGCTGCCTGGACGTGCGTGGCGACGCCGTCCGGGCGGGCGCGGGCGTGGGGCTCGCCCCGTGTTCGTCCGCGGCCTCGCAGCAATGGTCGTACCAGGACGACGGGTTGCTGCGCAGCGTCGCCGACCCCTCGCTGTGTCTGGCCGCCGACCCCGTGACGGACAGCGTCGTGCTGGCCGGATGCGTCGTGCACGCCGGGGACGTGGTGTACGACATCACCGTGCGGGGCGAGATCCTCCCGCGCCGGCACGAGAGCCTGGCGCTCGCCCCGGTGACCGGCGGCGCGTCGGCCCGCGTCGGGCTGGCGCCCCGCGACGGTTCGCCGGGCCGGCGCTGGGTGCTGGGGCCGGGCGCCGGAGCAAGTCCGGGCGGCCTCGGCGGTCAGGGCGCGGGCGCCGGTGCCCATCCGGCCGGTCCCGGCGGCCCGGACGGCGGTGCCGGCCCGGCTGGTTCCGGCGACCCGGGCGCGGCGGACACGCCCGGCGGCCGGCGGCCGGGCCTGTCCCGGGGCGAGGTGGACGGCGCGCCGCACGGCGACTTGTGGCGTGTGCGGCCGGAGGGTGACGGCGGTGGTCCGGGAGGTCCCGGGGCGTCGGGCACGGCCGACGAGCCCCGGATCGCGCAGGTGCGTGCCGGTCACGACCGGCGGGGTGCCGGGTCCGTCGCGGCCGCCCGGGTGGTGCGTGCGGTGCACGACGTCCTGCCGCCGGTCGCCGGCGCGGTCGCCGCCGTACCGGCGGGCCGTGGGCGCGCCACTCGGCCGACGCGCCGCGCCTCGTCTTCCGGCCGGCCGGCCGTGATCGAGCCACGGCGCCGAAGGCATGTGGAATTTACAGACTTCGAGCGGATGTCCCGGGGCGTTGCCACCGGATGAGTGCACGGTGAAGCGGGTGGTCGCTTTGCCGGGGTTGTGGTGGTGCGGCACGTGGACCCGGGTGTCCCCGCGCCCGCACCCGTGAGAGGAATGACCGCGTTTCCCGGTTCTTGCGGGGAATTCGGCCCGCTGGCCGAATCAATGTCACCGGGCGCGAAAAGAGCGCGGCGTTATTGACCCGTGAGTAGGCCGAGGCTAGTTTCCGGTGCCCTCGCACCAGAGCGTTCCGCCGCACACCCCCCACCGTGCTGTCTCGCCGATCGTGCCGGAGCATCATGACCTCGCCTGTGCGCGCCCACGACCTGATCCTGTGCCTCACCCCCTTCGGGGAACCCGACGCCGGTCTCACCGCCGCCGCCTGCGCCGCCGGCGCGCTCGGCGTCCTCGACCTCGGCACCGGCGACCGAAGATCACGAGAACAACTGTCCCGGCTGACACGGGCCGCGCCGAGATCCTTCGGCATACGCGTGACCGGGCGCTGCGCCCTGCCCCCGGCCGACGTCGGCGATGCCGTCGACACCGTGGTCCTCACCTCGGACTCGACCTGGGCCATCTCCGAACTCCCCTCCTCCTGGCGGGTACTGGCCGAGGTCACCGACCCGGAGCAGGCGCGCGTGGCCGTGCGCGCCGGGGCCGGTGGGCTGATCGCCCGAGGCGGTGAGAGCGGTGGCCGCGTCGGCGAGTCGAGCACCTTCGTGCTGCTGCAACAGCTGCTGGGCGACGCGGAGTCCAGCCGCGTCCCGGTCTGGGCCTGCGGCGGCATCGGGCCGCGTACGGCGGCGGCCGCCGTGGCCGGCGGTGCCGTCGGGGTGGTCCTCGACAGCCAGCTGGCCCTGCTCGCCGAATCCGGGCTGCCCGAGGCGGTTCGCTCGGTGCTGCGCTCCCTCGACGGCTCGGAGACCGTGGTACTGGGCGGCCACCGGGTCCTGCGGCGCCGGGGACCGGACGCCCCCCGCCCGCCTGCCGACGATCCCGGGGCGGTCGCGTCCCTGCTGGGCGCCGGTGACCTGCGCGGCCGGCTGCTGCCGGTGGGCCAGGACGGCTTCCTCGCCGCCCGGTTCGCCGAACGCTTCGGGAACGTACGGCGGTCGGTGCGGGAGGTGACGGCAGCGGTGCGCGGCGTGGCCGACGGCGATCCGGCCGCGGCTCTGCGACCCGGATCGGCCATGAGCCGGGCGCTCGGGACCCGGCTGCCCGTCGCCCAGGGACCCATGACCCGGGTCAGCGACCAGGCCGGCTTCGCCGCCGCCGTCGCCGAGGACGGCGCGTTGCCGTTCCTGGCGCTGGCCCTCGCCGACGGCGAGCGGACCCGGTCGCTGCTGACCGAGGCGCGGGCCGTGCTGGACGGGCGGCCCTGGGGCGTGGGCGTGCTCGGCTTCGCACCCGAGGACATCAGAAACGCCCAGCTGGACGCCGTGCGCGAGCTGCGGCCCACGCACGCGATCGTCGCCGGAGGACGGCCCGCCCAGGCCGAGACGCTGGAGCGGGCCGGGATCCGCACCTTCCTGCACGTGCCCTCGCCGGGACTGCTGCGGCAGTTCCTTCAGGCGGGCGCGCGCCGGTTCGTGTTCGAAGGGTCCGAGTGCGGGGGGCATGTCGGGCCCCGGGGCTCCTTCCCGCTGTGGGAGGCCCAACTCGCCGTACTGGAGGACTTCCTGGCGGACGCCGACGACGCGACGGCCCGGCGGCTGGAGGTGTTCTTCGCTGGCGGCGTCCACGACGAACGGTCGGCGGCGATGGTGGCCGCCCTGGCCGCGCCGCTCACCGCCCGGGGCGCCGCGGTCGGCGTCCTCATGGGCACCGCCTACCTGTTCACCGAGGAGGCCGTCGCGCACGGCGCGATCCGGCCCCTGTTCCAGCGACAGGTCCTCACCGCCACCAGGACCGCTCTCCTCAGGACCGCACCCGGCCACGCCACCCGCTGCGTCCCGAGCCCCTTCACCGGGGACTACCGCGCCCGCGAGGCCGCTCTGCGGGCGCAGGGGCTGACCGACCGCGAGGTCTGGGAGGGCCTGGAACGACTCAACGTGGGCCGCCTGCGCATCGCCAGCAAGGGCGTCGAACGCGGGGCCGACGGCGCGTTGGCCGGCGTGGACGAGGAACGGCAACTGGCGGACGGGATGTTCATGGCCGGCCAGGTGGCCGTGCTGCGCTCGGCGACCACCACCCTGGCGGACCTGCACCACTCCGTCACGGACGGCGCCGCAGACCTCCTCACGCGCCGGGCCGCCCGCCCGACCACGGCCGCCCCGGACGAACCGCCGCCGCCCGCCCCGCTGGACATCGCGATCGTGGGCATGGCCTGCATGTTCCCTCAGGCCCCCGATCTCGCCTCGTTCTGGTCCACGGTCCTCACCGCACGCGACGCCGTGACCGAGGTGCCGCCCGAGCGCTGGGACCCGGCCGTGCACCACACCGCCGGCAGCACCGCGTCCAAGTGGGGCGGCTTCCTGCCCCCGATTCCCTTCGACCCGCTGCGCTACGGCATCCCGCCCACCTCCCTCGGCAGCATCGAACCCGTCCAGCTGCTGTCCCTGGAGGCGGCCCGCCGGGCACTCGACGACGCCGGATACGGCGACCGGGGGCGGGAGTTCGACCGCGCCCGCACCTCGGTCGTCTTCGGCGCCGAGGCGGGCAGCGACCTGTCCAACGCCGTCACCCTGCGCGCCGTCCTGCCCTCGTACTACGGCGAGGTCCCCGACGGTCTGCGGGAGCAGCTGCCCCGGCTGACCGAGGACTCCTTCCCCGGCATGCTCGCCAACGTCATCTCCGGCCGGATCGCCAACCGCCTGGACCTCGGCGGTGCCAACTTCACCGTCGACGCCGCCTGCGCGTCCTCGCTCGCCGCCCTGGACGTGGCCTGCAAGGAACTGGTCTCCGGGACCAGCGACCTCGTGCTGTGCGGCGGCGCCGACCTGCACAACGGCATCAACGACTACGTCCTGTTCTCCTCCGTCCACGCGCTCTCCCCGACGGGGCGTTCCCGCGCCTTCGACGCCGGTGCCGACGGAATCGCCCTCGGCGAGGGCGTGGCCTGCCTGGTCCTCAAACGGCTCGCGGACGCCGAACGCGCCGGCGACCGGATCTACGGTGTGGTCAAGGGCCTGGGCTCCGCGAGCGACGGCCGGTCCCTCGGCCTGACCGCCCCCCGCCCCGAAGGCCAGCGGGCGGCGCTGGAGCGCGCCTACCGCAACGCCGGCGTCTCACCGGCGGACGTCGGCCTGGTCGAGGCGCACGGCACCGGGACCGTCGTGGGCGACCGCACCGAACTGACCGTGCTCGCCGAGGTGTTCACCGAGGCGGGCGCCAGTACGGGCGGCTGTGCGCTCGGCTCGGTCAAGTCGCAGATCGGGCACACCAAGTGCGCCGCCGGACTCGCCGGCCTGATCAAGGCCGCCCTCGCGCTGTACACCGGGGTCACCCCGCCCACCCTGCACCTGGAGCGGCCCAACCCGGCTTGGGCGGAGGACGGCAGCCCGTTCGCCTTCCACACCCGCGCCCGGCCCTGGCCGGCAGCGCCCGCCGAACGCCTCGCGGGAGTCAGCGCGTTCGGCTTCGGCGGCACGAACTTCCATGCAGTCCTGGCCGCTCACGCCGGTACCGCGGCATCCCCCCATGCCGTGGACGCCTGGCCGGCTGAACTCTTCCTCTTCCGCGGCCGCGACACGGCGTCGGCGCACCGGGAGGCCGAGGAACTCCTCAGGGCCGCCGAGACCGACGGCCGCCCCTGGCGACTGCGCGACCTCGCCCTCGCCGCCGCCCGCCGCGCCGACACCTCCCACGAACCGGTACGGGCCGCCGTCGTGGCCCGCGACCTCGACGAACTCACCGGTCACCTCCGGCGGCTGCTCGCCGGGGCACACGATCCGAGTGCGGGGATCCACGTCGCCGACTTGGACGTGGGGGCGGGGCAGGGCGAGGGTGTGGGTGTCGCGCCGGATGAGGCCGCGGGTGTCGCGCCGGTCGAGGCCGGGTCCGGGTCCGAATCCCAGTCCGTCGGCGTGGGCGTGGAGCCGGGTGACGTCGTGACCATGACCGCGCCGGCCCAGGTGGCGGATCCGGGGGGAGGGGAGGTCGCCTTTCTCTTTCCCGGTCAGGGCAGTCAGCGGCCCGGCATGCTTGCCGAGCTCCTGGTCCATCTCCCGGAGCTGCGGTACTACCTGGACCTCGGCCGCGCGCACGCCGGTACCGTCCACCCGCCGGCCGCCTTCGACGACACCGCCCGCGAGCGCCGCCGGGCCGCCCTGACCGACACGCGGGCCGCACAGCCGGCCCTCGGCATCACGGGCCTCGTCGCGCACGCCTTCCTCACCTCGGCCGGGGTCCACCCCGACCAGGCCGCAGGACACAGCTACGGCGAGCTGGTCGCCCTGGCCGCGGCCGGGGCCCTCGACCCCGAGGCACTGCTGGAGCTGAGCGCCGAGCGGGCCGGGGCGATCCTCGCGGCGGCGGGCGACGACCCGGGCACCATGGCCGCCGTCGGAGCCCCCGCCGAGACCGTCGTACGCGCCCTGCACACGGCCCGAGCCCCCGGATCGGTCGTCGTCGCCAACCTCAACGCGCCCGACCAGACGGTGGTTTCCGGACCGACGGCGGATGTGGAGAGTGCCGTACGGCTGCTGCGTGACGCCGGTCTCGGGGCGCGGCGCATCCCCGTGGCGTGCGCCTTCCACAGCCCACTCGTGGCCGCTGCGGGGGAACGGTTCGCCAAGATCCTCGCCGACAAGACCGTACGGGCACCCGAGTTCCCCGTCTGGGCCAACCGCACCGCCGCGCCCTATCCGCTCGACCCCGACGAGGTGCGCGGCGAACTCGCCGCCCAGATCGGTGCCCCCGTCGCCTTCGCCGCCCAGATCGAGGCGATGTACGAGGCCGGCGCGCGCGTCTTCGTCGAGGCCGGCCCCGGCACGGTCCTCACCCGGCTGGTCGGACGGATCCTCGGCGACCGCCCGCACCGCACGATCGCCTGCGAACCGGACGCCGACAGTGGCCTGCGCGGCTGGCTCGACGCACTCGCCCGGCTCGCCGTCGCCGGACAGCCCGTGCGCGCCGCCTGGCTGCTGCGCGGCCGCGACGCCGTCGACGCGCTGCGCACCCCGGCACCGGAACGGCCCGGCTGGACGGTCGACGGACACCTCGTCCGCACCGCCGACGGAGCACCCCTGCCCGGTGCCCTGGCACCGGCCCGACGAGTCGTGGAGACGACCGTGACCACCGACCAGCCGTACGGCGCACCGGCCGACCGCGACGCGCTCATCTCCGAATTCCTGCGCACCAGCAGAGAGATGATCGCGGCCCAGCGCGATGTCCTGCTCACCTACTTCGGTGCCACGCCCGGTGCCCCTGCGCCGGCCCCCGTCGCGCCCGTGCCGCCGCTCCCGCAGACAGCGGCACCCGAACCGGAGCCCACCCCTGCGCAGGCGCAGGCCCAGGCGCAGTTGCCCGAGCCCGGTGGGAGTGCGGCGCCGGTGGACGACGTCGAGCGGGTCGTCCTGGAGATCATCAGTGAACGCACCGGCTATCCCGTCGACATGATCGAGCCCGACCTCGACCTCGAGGCGGACCTCAGCATCGACTCGATCAAGCGGGCCGAGATAGCGGGCGAGCTCGCCAGGCGCCTGGGCATCGCCGGGGGCGCCGATGTGCTGGACGACGCCGCACTGGAGGAGCTGACCAAGGCGCGTACGGCCGCGGCGGTCACGGGCTGGCTGTCGGCGCGTGTGGAGGCGCGCACGGAGGAGGAGTCCGGCCGGGCCGAGCCGTCGTGCACCCCGGTCCCCGGCGTGCCGCCCCGACGCTGTGAGCTGCGCCTGGTCCCCCTTCCACAGCCGGAACCGGCCACCGGCCACGGCACCGAACTGTCCGGCCGGCGCTTCGCCCTCCTCGGGGGCGGCGAGGGCGCGGCCGCCGAGGTCGCGGCGCGGCTCGCGGCGCACGGGGCCGACACCGTGGTCCTCGACCGGGGCCATCTCCTCACCGCGGCCGACGGCCCGGTCGACGACGTCGTGTACCTCGGTGCGCTCCCCGGCCCGGACCTCCCGGTGCTGCCCGACGCCTTCCCGGTGCTCCGGGCGGCGCTCGCCCGCGGCCCGCGCCGGCTGCTCGCCGTCCGCGCCGCCGAGCCCGGGCAGGCACTGCGGGCCGCCGGACTGGACGGCCTCTTCCGCAGCGTCGGCCGCGAGTACCCGGACCTGCTCGCACGGGTCGTCGCTGTCACGGACGCCACCCCGGCGGGCGTCGCCGACGCCCTGCTCGCCGAACTGCGCGCACCCGGCATGCCCGAACCGGCTCCCGTCGTCCTGCACACGGCGGCCGGAACCCGGCAGGGGCCGGTGCTGGTGCCCGTACCCCTGGGCCCGCTCGCCGGCACCGGCGCCGGACCCGCCGGGGACGGCGCCGCCGAAGCGGCCGCGCTCGGCCTGGACCGGGACTCCGTCGTGCTGCTCGTCGGCGGTGCCCGCGGCATCACCGCGAAGTTCGCCGCCACCCTGGCCGGCGCCTGCCGCTGCCGCATCGAGCTGCTGGGCCGTACGCCCGCACCCACCACGCCCGAGGACCCGCACACGGTGGCGGCCCGCACCCCCGCCGAGCTGCGGGCGGCGCTCGCCACCGGGCCCGGCGCGTCCGGGCCCGCCGAGATCAACCGGGCCGCCGAACTCATCCTCGCCCGGCGGGAGATCACCACGACCCTCGCGGAACTCGGCGCACTCGGCAGCGAGGCCCACTACCGCTTGGTGGACATCCGGGACCGGCACGCCGTGCTGCAGGCGGTCAAGGAGATCCACGCCGAACACGGCCGGCTCGACGGGGTCGTCTTCGCCGCCGGGGTGATCGAGGACCGGCTGACAGCCGACAAGACCCCCGAGTCCTTCCAGCGGGTGTACGGCACCAAGACGGCCGGCGCCGCCGCGCTGTTCGCCGCCCTCGACGGCCTGCCGGACGCGCCCGCGTTCACCGTGCTGTTCGGCAGCATCGCCGGTGTCCTCGGCAACCGCGGCCAGGCCGACTACGCCGCCGCCAACGACGCCCTGGAAGCGCTCGGCGCCGACTGGGCCGCCCGGACGGGCGCCCGCGCACTGACCGTTCACTGGGGGCCCTGGGCGCCGTCCGGGACGCACGGCGGCATGGTCGGCGCGGAACTCGGCCGGGAGTACGCCCGGCGCGGCGTCGAACTGATCGACCCGGACGAGGGCGGCGCGGCCCTGCTGCGGGAACTCGCCTGGGGCGAGCCGTCAACCCGCGCCGTCGTCTACACCGCGTCGGGCTGGTGACATGACGCCACCCCAGACGCCCGTCGCCGTCGTCGGGATGGCGGTGCTGCTGCCCGGCGCCCCCGATCTCGCGGCCTACTGGAGCAACCTGTGTGCCGGCGTGGACGCGATCCGCGAGGTCCCCGCGGACCGCTGGGACGCCGACTACTACCGGCCCGACGCGGCCGGCGGCCCCACCGCCCCCGACCGGATCTACTGCCGGCGCGGCGGATTCGTGGACGGCCTGGCCGAGGTGGACGTGACCCGCTACGGCATCATGCCCTCCTCGGTGCCGGGCACCGAGCCCGACCAGCTGATCGCCCTCGAGGTGGCCGCCGCCGCGCTCGCCGACGCGGGCGGCGAGGAACGGCTCCCCGAGCGCCACCGGATCGGTGTGACCCTCGGACGCGGGGGATACCTCACCCCCGGCCTGGTCCGCCTGGACCAGCGCGTGCGCACGGCCGGACAACTGACGCGCACCCTGGGCGAGCTGTTGCCCGGCCTCTCCGCCGCCCAACTCGACCGCATCCGCCAGGCGTTCACCGAACGCCTCGGCCCCGCGACCCCGGAGTCCGCGATCGGCCTGGTCCCCAACCTGGCCGCCTCCCGCATCGCCAACAGGCTGGACCTGCGCGGCCCCGCCTACACCGTGGACGCGGCCTGCGCCTCCTCGCTGGTCGCCGTGGACCAGGCGGTCACCGAACTGACCACCGGCCGCTGTGATCTGATGCTGGCCGGGGGAGTGCACCACTGTCACGACATCACCCTCTGGAGCGTCTTCGCCCAGCTGCGCGCCCTGTCCCCGACCCAGCGCATCCGCCCCTTCCACCGCGACGCCGACGGGATCCTCATCGGCGAGGGCACGGGCGTCGTCGTACTGAAGCGGCTCGCGGACGCCGAACGCGACGGCGACCGGGTGTACGCGGTGATCCGGGGCACGGGCGTGGCCGGCGACGGCCGTACGGCGGGCCTCGTCACACCGGACCCGGGTGGGCAGGCCCGAGCCGTGCGGCAGGCCTGGCGGGCCGCCGGACTCGACCCCGCCGCACCGGACTCCATCGGCCTGCTGGAGGCCCACGGCACCGCCACACCCGCCGGCGACGCGGCGGAACTGGCCACTGTCGCAGAGGTGTTCGGACCGGCACGCGCCGACGACCGGGAGACCGTGCGCCCGGTCCTCGGCTCGGTGAAGTCGATGATCGGCCACACCATGCCGGCCGCCGGGATCGCCGGCCTGGTCAAGGCCGCCCTGGCGCTCCATCACGGCACCCTGCTGCCCACGTTGCACTGCGACGCCCCGCACCCCGCGCTCGCCGCCACCCGCTTCCGCACCCTGGACCGGGCCCGCCCCTGGGAGACGGACGCGCGCCGGCCGGTCCGCCGCGCCGCCGTGAACGCCTTCGGATTCGGCGGCATCAACGCCCATGTGGTGCTGGAGGAGGCACCGGGGGCCGGTTCGCTGCCGGCCGGGGCCGCGCGTGCCGGTTCGAGGGCGGTGGATCTCGCGCCGGAGGGTTCGGTTCCACCTGATGCGCGTTCGGAGGCCGCACCGACTTCCGTTCAGGTCACGGAACCCGAGCGGATCCTCCTGCTGGCGGCCGGCAGCGTGGCGGACCTCGCGGCCCTCCTCGGTGCCGACGACTCCGCCCTCCTCGCCGCCACCCTCGACCCGGAGCGGCCGCACACCGGTGCCGGCCCGGTTCGGCTCGGCGTCGTGGATCCGACCGCCAGGCGGCTCGCCCTGGCCCGGCGTGCGGTCGCCAAGGGCCGTGCCTGGCAGGGCAGGGGCGACGTGTGGTTCCGGCCGGGCCCGCTGCTCGGCCGGGCCGGCGGCCGGCTGGCCTTCGTCTTCCCCGGCCTGGAAGGTGACTTCGCACCGCGCACCGACGACATCGCCGCCCACTTCGGTCTCGCCGCACTGACCGGCACGGACGTCCGCGTCGGTGACGTCGGGCGGCACGGTTTCGGGGTCGTCGGCGTGGGCCGCCTGCTGGACCGGGCGCTGCGCCGCATGGGGGTCGCACCGGACGCGGTCGCCGGGCACAGCGTCGGCGAGTGGACGGCCATGGCGGCGGCCGGACTGTACGCGCCGGACCAGGTCGACGCTTTCATGGCCGAGTTCGACCCGGACACGGTCACCGTACCCGGGCTCGCCTTCGCCGCCCTCGGCGCCTCCGCCACGCACGTCCGTGCCGTGCTCGCCGGGGCCTGGGCGGACTCCGGGATCGTGCTCTCGCACGACAATGCGCCCCGCCAGTCCATGGTCTGCGGTCCCGGCGCGGCGGTCGAGGACCTCGTGCGGTCCCTGCGCTCCCAGGGCGTGGTCTGCCAGGTGCTGCCCTTCCGCTCCGGCTTCCACACGCCGATGCTGGAGCCGTACCTCGCGCCCATCGAGCAGGCCGCCGCCCGATTCCGGCTGCACCCGCCGACCGTGCCGGTCTGGTCCGGGACGACCGCGGCGCCCTTCCCACAGGCCGAGTCGGCCGTGCGGAAACTGTTCGTACGGCACCTGCTGGAGCCCGTCCGCTTCCGCGAGCTGACCGAGGCTCTCTACGGCGCCGGGCACCGCGTCTTCGTCCAGGTGGGCCCCGGCCGGCTCACCTCCCTGATCGGCGACACCCTCGGCGACCAGGATCACCTGGCCGTCGCCGCCAACGTGCCCGAGCGCAGCGGAGTGTCCCAACTGCGGTGCGTGGCAACGGCGTTGTGGGCAGCCGGGGCTTCCGTGGCTCCGGCGGTGCCGTCCCGTCCCCCGGCGGACGCCCCGGCGAACCGCCGCCGGCCCGTCCGACTCGACCTCGGCGGCGCCCTCGTCTCGCTGCGGGGCCCGGTACTCGACGCACTCCGCGCGGAACTGCGCCCCGGAACGCCCGCCGCACACCCCGGGCCCGTTCACCGGCCGGGGGCGCCCGCCGAGCGCCCCGAGTCCGTCCTGCGGCCAGAGCCGTATGCCGCACAGGCGCCCGTCCATCGCCCGGAGCCGCCCGCCGAGCACCAGGCGCCCGCGCGCCACGAGGGTGGCCCCGGCCTCGACGAACTGGACCACATGTCCCCGCACTTCCCGGCCGCCGCCGAGCTTACGGCGCTGCTGCGGGACACGGCGAGCACGGCGGCGGAGCTGATCGCGGCGAGCGGCCGGCGCGCAGGAAGCGGCGACGCCGCAACCGCCCCCACGGCCGCAGCCCCGGCCCCCGCGCCCGCTGCCCCAGCACGACGGCCAGCCGCGGTACCCGTGCCCCCCGCCCCGTCCGCTCGATCCGCCTCGGCCCCCGGGCCGACCGCCCCAGCGCCAGGACGTGCCCCGGCTCCCGCGCCTCCCGCTCCATCCCCTCGATCGGCCTCGGCCCCCGCGCCCGCTGCCCCAGCACGACGGCCAGCCGCAATACCCGAGCTCCCCGCCCCGTCCGCTCGATCCGCCTCGGCCCCCGGGCCGACCGCCCCCGCCGTCCTGCCCACCGCGGCCGCGGGCCCTACGACGTCGGTCACCACCGCCGTCCATGTCTCCGCCCGCACCATGCCCCACCTCCTGGACCACTGCTTCTTCCCGCAGCGCCCAGGCTGGCCGGACGTCGAGGACCGGTGGCCAGTGGTCCCGGCCACGACGATCGTCCGGCATCTGATGGACGCGGCGGAGGCGGCGGCCCCCGGGATGCGTGCGGTGGCCGTGCACGACGCCCGTTTCGACCGCTGGCTCACCGCCGCACCGCCCGCCGACGTCCAGGTGAGCGTCACTCCGGTCCCCGGCCGCCTGGACCGCGTCACCGTCGCCTTCGGCCCCACGGCCCGCGCCACGGTGGAACTCGCCCGGCAGCATGCCGTGGCGCCCCCGCCCAGCCCCCTCCCCGCATCTCCCGAGCACCGGCCCGAGCACACCGCAGCGGAGATCTACCGGGAGCGCTGGATGTTCCACGGTCCCGCCTTCCAGGGCCTGACCGACCTCACCGCCATCGGCGAACGGCACATCCGGGGAGTGATCTCGGCGCCCGCCGCCCCCGGCGCGCTGCTGGACAACGTGGGCCAGCTCCTCGGCTACTGGATCATGGCGACCCGTACCGAGCGGACGGTCGTCTTCCCCGTGCGGATGCGGCACCTGCGGTTCCACGGACCGCACCCGGCTCCGGGCACGAAGGTCGGCTGCGTGCTGCGGATCACGTCCCTCACGGACACCGTGCTGGAAGCCGACGCGGAGCTCACCGTCGGCGGCCGGGTGTGGGCGGTGATCGGGGGATGGCAGGACCGCCGCTTCGACAACGACCCGACCACCCGGCCCGTGGAACGCTTCCCGGAACGCCACACCCTGTCCGAGGCCAGGCCGGGCGGCTGGGTGCTCGTGCGGGAGCGCTGGCCGGACCTCGCCTCGCGGGAGCTGATCATGCGCAACTCGCTCGGTGGCGCCGAACGGGCCGCGTACGCCGAGCGCCCGCCGCGGGGTCGCCGGCAGTGGCTGCTCGGCCGGATCGCGGTCAAGGACGCCGTACGGCAGTGGCTCTGGCGGCACGGTGAAGGTCCCGTCTTCCCGGCGGAGCTGCGCGTGCACAACGACGAGTCGGGGCGGCCGTACGTCACCGGTGTGCACGGCCGCGCCCTGCCCCCGCTGGACGTCTCCCTCGCCCACCGCGCCGAGGCCGGCGTGGCGATCGTACGGCCGCACACCCCGCGGCCCGGCCCCGGCATCGACATCGAGGAGGTCACCGCACACGACCCGGCGACCCACGCCACCGCGCTCGGACCGGCCGAACTGCGCCTGCTGCGCGTCCGGTCGGCGGCGGGCGTCGACGCAAAGGCCGTGTGGTTCACCCGGTTCTGGGCCGCCAAGGAGGCGGTCGCGAAGGCCGAGGGCGCCGGATTCGGCGGGCGGCCGAGGGACTTCGCGGTGCTGGAGACCTCGCCGGACGGCAGCCGGCTGCTGGTCTCCGGCCGCCTGGAACGCGCCTACACCGTGCACTGCGCGCCGCTGGCCAATCCGCCCGCCCTGCCGGAGCGCGCCTATGTGGTGGCCTGGACGACCGGGCCCGGAGCCGACGACGGACAACCCGACCGAGCAGCCGAGGAGTACCCCCGATGAACCCCACACAGCCGGCCCCGGCGCAGCCCGGCGCGGAGACCGTGCTCGCCGACGTCGTCGGCATGCTCCGCACGGTGCTGGCGGAGTACGGCGACGACGACGTGGCGATCGGCATGTCCACCACCTTCAACCGCGACCTGGAACTGGAGAGCATCGACCTCGTCACCCTGGCCGGGCTGCTGGAGGAGCGCTACGGGCAGCGGGTGAACTTCGCCGAGTTCCTGGCCGGCATGGAGTTCGACGAGATCATCGGCCTGACCGTCGGCCGGCTCGTGGAGTACGTGGTCTGGAGCCTGAAGACCACGCAGGCGGGCTGACGCGTGGCGATGGTCGAGGCCGGCGGGATCCGGCTGCACGTCCAGCGCATGGGACCGGCCGACGGCCGCGCCCCGCACGCCACGGTCGTCCTGGTGCACGGCCTGCTCACCGACAGCCTGGCCAGCTACTACTTCACCGTCGCCCCCGCCTTCGCCGCGGCCGGCCTCGACGTCGTCATGTACGACCTGCGTGGACACGGCCGCAGCGAACGCCCGCCCGAGGGCTACACCCTGGACCACAACATCGACGACCTCGAGGCCCTCCTCGACCGGCTGGCCGTGGCCGGCCCCGTGCACCTCGTCGGCAACTCCTACGGCGGCACCATCGCCTTCGGCTACACGGCACGGCACCCCGACCGGGTGGCCGGCCTGACGCTGATCGAGTCGGAGCCCGCCACCGCCGCCTGGGCCGCCAAGCTCGGCCGCATCCTGGACCGGGTCATGACCGAGCTCGCGCACAACGAGTCCGACGCCCTCGCCTGGATCACCGCGCACCGCGGCCACAACACCGCCCGGCTGGCCCGGGGTGCCGCCCGGCTCGCCCGCGAGACCACCCTCGGCCGGGACATCCCCGCCAGCCGGGTGCTCACCGAGGACGCCATCAGGGCCGTACGCTGCCCCGTCCTCGGCGTGTACGGCGGCGAGTCGGACCTCGCGGACCTGGTGCCGCTGATGCGGACGCTGCTGAGGGACTACCGGGCGGTCGTCCTGCCCGGCCACGAGCACTCGGTGCTGGTGGAGGCGTCGGCGTCCGTCGGGGGCCACATCCTGGATCTGATCGGCGCCGGGGCGGGCGTCCCATGAGCGCCTTTCTCTTCGTGGTGCCTGCGCTGACCGGACACGTCAACCCGGCCGTCGGCGTGGCCGCGCGGCTGACCGGACGCGGGCACCGCGTGGCCTGGGTGTGCGCCGACCCGGCACTGGTGCGGCGGCTCGCGGGCGCGGACGCCCAGGTGTTCGGCTGCGCGGGCCCGGTGCCGGGCGCCCGGGGCGCCGTACGGCCACCGGACCTGCGGGGCGCGGAGGCGCTGAAGTTCCTCTGGGAGTGGTACCTGCTCCCGCTCGCCGACGCCATGGCACCCGGGGTCCGTGCGGCGGCCGAGGCGTTCCGGCCGCATGTGGTGGTGGCCGACCAGCAGGCCTTCGCCGGCGCCCTGGTGGCCGAACGCCTCGGACTGGCGTGGGCCACCTCGGCCACCACCTCGGCCGAGTTCACCGGTGCCTACGACGGTCTGCCGAAGGTCGCCGACTGGCTGCGGCACCGCCTGGCCGAGCTGCGCGCCCGCATCGGTGATCTGTCCGGCACCGCCGACCCGCGCTCCTCCCCGCATCTGCTGCTGATCTTCAGTACGCCCGAACTCATCGGACCCCAGGCACCGTTGGCGCCGCACATCCACTATGTCGGCCCCTCTCTCGGGGATCGCCCGGCAGGTTCCGGTTTCCCCTGGGAACGGCTGGACCAGGTCCGGGCGAAGGTCCTGGTGACGCTGGGCACGGCGAACACCGACACCGGCGGACGGTTCCTCACCGAGTGCCGCGCCGCGCTGCGGGAACGCGCCGACCGGGTGCAGGCGGTGATCGCCGACCCGGGCGGCGTCCTCGGGGCGCAACCCGACGACAAGGACCTCCTGGTTCTCCCATCCGTTCCCCAGCTCCCCCTGCTGGAGCGGATGGACGCCGTGGTCTGCCACGCCGGGCACAACACCGTGTGCGAGGCCCTGTGGCACGGCGTCCCGCTCGTCGTCGCGCCCATCCGCGACGATCAGCCGGTGGTGGCCGGCCAGGTCGTCGACGCGGGCGCCGGCGTCCGGGTCCGCTTCGGCCGGGTGTACGCGGACCGGCTGGGCACCGCCCTCGACACCGTCCTGACCGACCCCGCCCACCGGGCCGCCGCCGCCCGGATCCGTACCGCGTTCCGCGCGGCGGGCGGCGCCCGGGCTGCGACGGCCCACCTCGAGCGACTCGCAGCGGAGAGCCGATGAGCGATCACTACGACCACAGCGGCAAGGACGACAGGGCGGCCCGGGTCGCCGCCCTGCGCCCCGCCTACCGGAGGGACCTGGCCGCCGGCCCGGAGCGCTTCCTCGCGCCCCGGTGCACCCGCTGCCCCTGGTGCGGCTCGGACCGGCTCGCCCCCCGCCTGCGCACCACCGACCTGCTCCAGCACAAGCCCGGACGCTTCACGCTCGACCACTGCACCGACTGCGGCCACACCTTCCAGAACCCCCGACTCACCGAGGAGGGCCTGGAGTTCTACTACCGGGACTTCTACGACGGCCTGGGCGAACAGCGCATGAGCGGCACTTTCGGCGGCCGCGGCGCCATGTACCGGGGGCGTGCCGAGGCGATGCTGCCCCACGACCCCGCCCCGAAGACCTGGCTGGACGTCGGCACCGGCCACGGCCACTTCTGCGGGACCGCCCGCGGCGTGCTGCCCGGCACGTCCTTCGACGGGCTCGACTTCACCGACGGCGTCGAACTCGCCGCCCGCGAGGGCCGCGTGGACCACGCCCACCGCGGCGCGTTCCCGGATCTCGCCCCCGCACTCGCCGCCCGCTACGACGTGGTGAGCATGTTCCACTACCTGGAGCACAGCACCGACCCGGAGCGCGAACTCCGCGCCGCCCACACGGCCGTACGCCCCGGCGGCCACCTGCTGATCGAGGTGCCGGACCCCGAGAGCCGTTACGCCCGGCTGCTCGGCCGCTGGTGGCTGCCCTGGCTGCAGCCGCAGCACCTGCACTTCATGCCGGTCGCCAACCTGCGGCGGCGGCTCGCCGAGCTGGGCTTCACGGTGGTCGCCGAGCAGCACGCCGAAGCGCACGACCCGGTCGACCTGCTCGCCGCCGTCTGGCTGGCCCTCGACCACGCTGCCCCGCGCGAGGACGTCCCCTGGCTGCCCGGGCCGCCCGGTGCCGTGCGCCGCGCCGCCCGCACCGCACTCCTCCTCGCGGGCGTGCCCGCACTCATCACCGCGACGCTCCTCGACCGCTTCGCGATACGCCCCCTGTCCCGGCGTCTCGGTGTGTCCAACGCCTACCGGCTGGTGGCCCGCCGCGAGTGATCCCGGCTCACAGCACCTTGGCGCGGATCAGCGCCGACAGCGTCAGGGTGCCCGGCAGCAGCGGCACCCAGTCGGTCAGCACCCGGTAGCCGATGACGGTCGCGGTGGCCACTCCGGCTCCCGAACCGAAGGCGACCAGCGTCCACACCAGCGCCGCGTCTACCGCGAGCCCGCCCGGCGCCGGAACCGCTCCCACGGCCGTGCCCGCCGCGAGATAGGCGAGCACCATGTGCTGCCAGGCCAGGCCCAGCCCGAGCGAGGCGCCGACACAGGCGAGGGTGGTTCCCTGCACCAACGGCATCGCGACCGCCCCGCCCCACAGCGCGGCCACCCGGCAGGGCCGGGTGTGCACCTCGCGGGCGTCGGCGAGGGCGGAGCGCAGCAGCCCGGCCACCGGCCGCCGCAACGGCCGTACGACCGTGAGCAGTACCCCGGCCAGCGCGACGGCCCCGCCCGCGACGGCGGCGACCGGGACCAGCAGCCGTCCGTCGGGGATCAGATCACCGAGGCGCCGCCAGGCCGGCGACGCCGCGAGAAACACCAGCAGCACCAGGGTCTTCGCGCCGGACTTGGCCAGCGAGTACAGGCCGATCGACGCGGTGGCCCGGGCCGGCGGCACCCCGCAGCCGCGCAGGAACCGCAGGGTGACGGCATGGGCGCCGAGCCCGCCCGGCAGCGCGTGATTGGCGGCACCGGCGGCGAACTGCGAAGCCAGCAGCAGCCCCGGCGGCACCCGGTCGGGCAGGGCGCCCTGCCGGACGCAGGCGGCCGCCACGCAGTTCAGGCAGGTGAGAGCGGCCCCGGCCAGCAGCCACCCCGGGTCGGCCGCGACGAGCCGCCGTACCCCTTCGTGCATCACCGGACGGTTGGCGAGGGCCCAGCCGGCGGCCAGCAGCAGGGGAGCCAGGCACAGAACCAGCCGTATGTGCCGGGCCGCGAGGAGGGATGCCGGACGTGGAGCGGCTTCGGGACCGGCGTCCTGCGGGACACCGGTCCCGACGGGGAGCGGATCCGCCGTCCCGGAACACGGCGGAGAGGAGAGCGAGGGGGAGGGAGCCAGTGAGGGGGAGGGAGACAGTGAGGACACGGGGACGTCGTCCTTCCGCGGCGGGTCCCGCGGCGGGGACCTGGGGGAGGCGGGTCGGGCGAAACCGGGGGGAGCCTTCCCCACCCGTGTGACACCGGGATGTCCGAAAACCGAAGGAGCGAGGGCGGGACGGTGCCGCCGGGCGGGTGCACGCAAGCCGCCGTTCACCGCCGACCAGGTAGCCTTCCCGTGGGGCGCGCTGTGCATGCGGCACCCCGGCAGGCGAGGAAGGCGACAGGGGAGGACCCGGCGGTGCACGTCCAGGAATGGCTCGACTCGGTGCCCGCGGCCGCGGTCTACGCCGTGGTCGCCCTGGTGATCGGTCTGGAGAGCCTGGGCATCCCGCTTCCGGGGGAGATCGTCCTGGTCTCGGCGGCGCTCATGTCCTCCCAGCACTCGGGTATCAACCCGTTCGTCCTCGGCGCGTGCGCGACCGCCGGCGCCGTGATCGGCGACTCCATCGGCTACGCGATCGGCCGCAAGGGCGGCCGCCCGCTGCTGGCCTGGCTGGGCGCGAAGTTCCCGAGGCACTTCAGCGAGGGCCATGTGGCCACCGCCGAGCGGTCGTTCGAGAAGTGGGGCATGTGGGCCGTCTTCGTCGGCCGTTTCATCGCCCTGCTGCGCATCTTCGCCGGCCCGCTCGCCGGTGTCCTCCACATGCCGTACTGGAAGTTCCTGATCGCCAACGTCCTCGGCGGCATCTGCTGGGCGGGCGGCACGACGGCCGCCGTGTACTACGTGGGCGTGGTCGCCGAGGGCTGGCTGAAGAAGTTCTCGTACGTGGGACTTGCGGCAGCGGTGGTGATCGGCCTGGCCACGATGCTGATCATCCGGCGCAAGGCGAAGCAGGCCCAGCGGCAGACCGCCCAGGACGCGGAACCAGTGAGTGCCGGTGACTGAGCCGGCCCGACGGAGCGCGGGGAACTGCGCGAGGAGCCCCCACGCACCCGCACCTGCCGGAGGGCCTACTCGTGCACCTGGCGGTGGGCCTTCGCCAGGTCGGCGTACAGCGTGCCGTTGAGGGTGACGCCCTGCCGCTCCTCGTCGGTGAGCTCCCGCCGCACCTTCGCCGGCACGCCGGCCACCAGAGACCCGGGCGGCACCACCATCCCCTGCGGCACCAACGCCTGAGCCGCCACCAGCGAACCCGCCCCGATCACCGCCCCGTTCAGCACGGTAGCCCCCATCCCGATCAGGCAGTCGTCCTCGACGGTCGCGCCGTGCACCACCGCGTTGTGCCCGACGGACACCCGCGCACCGATGCTCACCGGAAACCCGGGGTCCGCATGCAACGTGACGTTGTCCTGCACATTCGCCTGCGCACCCACGGTGATCCGCTCGACGTCGCCGCGTACCACGGCGCCGTACCAGACACTCGCCCCGGAGCGGAGCGAGACGTCCCCGACGACCGAGGCCGTGGGCGCCACGAACGCCTCCGGGTCGATCTGCGGCTCCCTGCCCCCGATGCCCACGATCAGCGCCTGCTGCGTCATCACCGTCTCCTCGCGTCCGTACGTACCCGCCCGCACGGTACGACACGGGGTGGGGCAAAGATCACAGCGGCCCACCCTCTTCCCCGAGGCGACCGCTGAGTAACGTAAGCCCGTGCCGAAGCCCAAGAACACGTTCTCGTCCTGGCGCCGCCGCCTCGCCCAGCGCGCGGTGCACGCGGCCTGGGCCTGGGTTCGGCACACGGGCTCCGTCAGCGCCGACCACCCCGGCCGTCTGAGGTTCGGCTCCATCGGCGAGGCCACCCGGCTCGCCTTCCCGCTCGGCACCGTCTTCGGCGAACCCTGGATCCACCTGGGTTCCCACTGCATCATCGCCGAGCAGGTCACGCTGACCGCCGGTCTGATGCCGGACCTGGACCTGGGCCCGGAGCCGATCCTGCGCATCGGCGACGGCGTGGTCCTCGGCCGCGGCAGCCACGTCATCGCGGACACCACGGTCACCATCGGCAGCGACTGCTACTTCGGCCCGTACGTCTACGTCACCTCCACCAACCACTCCTACGACGACCCGCACGAGCCCATCGGCAGGCAGTGGCCGCGCATGGAGCCCGTGGAGATCGGTCCGGGCTGCTGGATCGGCACCGGCGCGGTCATCCTGCCCGGCGCCCGGATCGGCCGGAACGTGGTCGTCGCGGCCGGCGCCGTGGTCCGCGGCACGGTGCCCGACCACGCGGTGGTGGCCGGGGCGCCGGCCCGGGTCGTCCGGCGCTGGACGCCCGAGGAGGGCTGGCAGCCGCCGCTCAGGACCCCCGCCCCGGTGCCGATCCCGGACGGGATGACGCCGGCGCAGCTGCGGGCGCTGGCCGAGCTCGACGAGGACGCGGTGGCCGAGCTCGGCCGGCTCGCCGAACTCGAGACGGAAGGCTGACTCAGCCGGTCGCCAGCAGCAGGGTGCCGAGCAGCGCCAGCCCCGCACCCGCCGCCTGCACAGCGCGCAACCGCTCGCTGAGAAAGCCTCGCGCGGCCAGCGCGGTCACCACCGGATACAGCGAGGCGAGAACGGCCGCCACGGTGACCGGGCCGTGCTGGGCGGCGACCGCGTAGGTGCCGTTGGCGGCCACGTCGGCGAGTCCCACGAAGGCCAGCGCGGGCAGCGAATTCCACGGGAAGCCCCCCTCGGGCACCGCCCGGCCGCCCCGCCGGACGCAGACGGCGAGCGCGGCCCCGCCGGCCGCGACGTTCGTCAGCCGCTGGACGAACAGGGCGAGGAACAGCCCGGTGACCGTCGTCGAGGCCTCCGTGATCAGGGCGAAGACCGTGCCGAAACCCAGTGCCGCGACCAGCGTGAGCAGGAGGGCCCGCCGCTGGACGGGCGCGCCGCGCAACTGCGGCCCGCCGGCGAGGACCACACCCGTGACGGCGACCGCGATGCCGCAGACCTGGAGCAGTCCCGGCCGCTCCCCGAGGACGAGACCCACACCGACCGGGACGGCCACACTCAGCGTCGCGAGGGGCGAGACGACCCCCATGGGGCCGAGCGCGAGGGCCCTGTAGAAGGAGAGCAGCGCCACCGGTCCCACCAGCCCCGCCGCGAACGCGAACCACAGACGGGGACCGGCCTCGCTCCAGCCGCCGGTCGCGACGACGATCGCGCCGAGCACCGCCGCCGCGATGGACTGGGAGACGACCACGACCGTCAGCGCGGGCGTACGGCGTGTCAGCAGCCCGCCGCCGAAGTCGGCCAGCCCCCACAGGAGGCTGGTGGTCAGGGCGAAGAATGCTGTCACGGCCGGCCTCGCAGTACAGTTCGGTGAACGGTGAGGTGCACCCCACCGTAGTTCAATCAAGTGAACTGGGCTATCCCAAATATTGAACCCTCATCGATGGACGTGATGTGTCGGACCTCGACCTGCTGACCCAGTCCCTGGCGCGCAACGTCAAGCGCTGGCGCACCGAGCGCGGCTTCACCCTGGACGCGCTCGCCGCCCGCGCGGGAGTCAGCCGCGGCATGCTCATCCAGATCGAGCAGGCCCGGACGAACCCCAGCATCGGCACCGTCGTGAAGATCGGCGACGCGCTCGGCGTCAGCATCACCACCCTGCTCGACTACGAGCAGGGCCCCAGCGTCCGCATCGTCCCGGCCGAGCAGGCCGTACGCCTGTGGCACACCGACGCCGGCAGCTACAACCGCCTCCTCGCGGGCACGGAGGCCCCCGGCCCGGTCGAGATGTGGGACTGGCGGCTCATGCCCGGCGAGCAGAGCCCCTCCGAGCCGCACCCGGTGGGGACGGTGGAACTCGTCCACGTCACCGCCGGCGAACTCACCCTCACCGTGGACGGCGTGAAGCACCTGGTGCCGACGGGCGCCAGCGCCACCTTCGAGGCGAGCACCTCGCACACGTACGGCAACGAGGGCGACGTCCCGATGGAGATGGTGATGGCCGTCTCGGTGCCGCCCGTGCGCTGAGGCGCGCCCAAGCGGGCTGTTAGCGTGCCGGCATGCGCGCACCCATCGGAGACTTCGACACCACCACCCCCGTCCCGGACTGCCTGCAGGAGCTGACCGCCCCGGTCGCCGACGCCGTACGGAACTGGCAGGGCGCGACCCCCGCCGACCGCGTCCTCTTCGTCGACACGGACCCGCGCTGGGCCGACACGGCCGTCTTCGTCGAGCACTACGGCCGCGACCTGCTTGAGCGGTCGGCGAACTGCGTGCTGGTCGCGGGCAAGCGGGGCGGCGAGACGACCCTCGCCGCGTGTCTGGTGCTCTCCACCACGCGGGTCGACGTCAACGGCGTCGTGCGCCGCCAACTCGGCGCGCGCAAGGCCTCCTTCGCCTCGATGGAGACGGCGACGGGGGAGACCGGCATGGAGTACGGCGGCATCACCCCGGTCGGACTGCCCGCCGGCTGGCCGCTGCTGATCGACTCGGCGCTCGTGGACCTGCCCTACGTGCTCGTCGGCAGCGGGCGCCGCCGCGGCAAGCTGCTCGTGCCCGGCAAGGCCCTCGCCGAACTGCCGGGCGCCGTGGTGCTGGAGGGCCTCGGGGTCGGCTGAGCTCAGGCCGGCAGATGGTGGGCCAGCGACAGATGCGGGTCCCGCTCGCCCGGCGCCGGTGCCGGATCGGCGTGCACCAGGGCGGCCGTCAGCCCCGGTACGGCGTGCAGCAGGGCGTGTTCGGCCTCGACGGCGATCGCGTGCGCCTGCCGCAGCGTCGCCTCGCCGTCCACGACGACCGCAAGTTCGGCCCGCAGCCGGTGCCCGATCCACCGCAGCCGCAGCTCGCCCACCTCGCGCACGCCCGGCACCGCCCGCACCGCCCGTTCCGCCCGGTCCACCAGCGCCGGGTCGACGGCGTCCAGCATCCGCCGGAACACCTCCCGGGCCGCGTCCCGCAGCACCAGCACGATCGCGGCCGTGATCGCCAGCCCGACGACCGGGTCGGCCGCCCGCCACCCGAGCGCCGACCCTCCGGCGCCCACGAGCACCGCCAGCGAAGTGAAGCCGTCGGTGCGGGCGTGCAGGCCGTCGGCGACGAGCGCGGCCGAGCCGATCTCCCTGCCCACCCGGATCCGGTACCGGGCCACCCACTCGTTGCCCACGAAGCCGACCAGTGCGGCCACCGCGACCGCCGGCACCTGGGCGACCGGGCGGGGATCGAGCAGCCGCCCCACGGCCACCCAGGCCGCGAAGGCCGCCGAGGCGGCGATGGTCAGCACGATCACCAGCCCCGCCAGATCCTCGGCCCGGCCGTAGCCGTAGGTGAAACGACGGTTCGCCGCACGCCGCCCCAGCACGAAGGCGATTCCGAGCGGTACGGCGGTCAGCGCGTCGGCGGCGTTGTGCACGCTGTCCCCGAGCAGCGCCACCGACCCCGAGACGGCCACCACGGCCGCCTGCGCCAGTGCCGTCGCCCCGAGGACTCCCAGGGACACCCACAGCGCCCGCATCCCGCGCGCCGAGGCCTCCATGGCCGCATCCAGCTTGTCCGCGCTGTCGTGGGAGTGCGGGGTGAGCAGATGCGTGAGGCGGTGCCGGAGACCGGGGGCGTGGGGGTGACGCGTGTGCGCGTGCGGGTGTGCGTGTGCGTGCGTGTGAGCGGGAGGGTGGCCGTGGCTGTGGTCGTGGTCATGCCCGTGCCGACGAGGGTGCCGGTCGTTCACGTGGTGCTCCCCTTCCGGTGTGCGGGAGTGGACGCGTCGCGTCCACCGGACCATTATGTGCGTATGAGCGCACGCATGCACCTGTCACCTGCACACCATGCGCACCCGCGCAGTCCGGGCGAGGAACAGTTCGCGCTCGCCGCCGAGCTCATGGCCCTGCTCGGCGACCGCACCCGTCTCACCCTGCTGCACGCCCTGACGACCGGCGAGGCCGACGTCACGACGCTCACCGAGGCCTGTGGCGCCGCCCGGCCCGCCGTGAGCCAGCACCTGGCGCGGCTGCGGCTCGCCGGCCTGGTGAGGACCCGCAAGGAGGGCCGCCGGGTGATCTACTCACTCCCCCACGGGCATCTGAGCCGGCTCGTTCAGGAGGCCCTGAAGACGGCCGACCACCACCTCGCCGAAAGGCGCGAGGGGGGTCAGTAGGCGGCCGCCGTACCCAGGTACTGCTCGGCGAAGGCGGCCGCCGCGGCCGGTGAGGTGAACAGCCGGCGCAGCCGGGCCAGTGTGGTGCCGGCGCGGAACGGGTCGCCGGACGCGACACCGTGATAGATGTCCGACAGCCACTGCGAGAACTCCTGGTAGTCCCACACCCGGCGCAGACACGCCGCCGAGTAGCCGTCCAGGCCGGTGCCGTCGCCCTTGGTGACCTGTGCGGCGAGCGCGTCGCCCAGCAGGAAGGCGTCGTGCAGGGCGAGGTTCAGGCCCTTCGCGGCGATGGGCGCGACCAGGTGACCGGCGTCCCCGGCCAGGAACAGCCTCCCGTGGGCGAGGGGCTCGACCACGTAGTGGTGCATGTCCAGGACGCGTTTCTCGGTCAGCCTGCCCTCGGTGAGCGGGGGCGCTCCGGACGCGCCGAGCCGCTCGCGCAGCTCGGTCCAGACCCTGTCGTGCGGCCAGTTCTCCGGATCGTCGCCGGGCGGACACTGGAGGTAGAACCGGGTCACCCCGGGGCTGCGGGGCATCTGCCCGGCGAAACCGCGCGGATGGACGCCGAACAGGACACAGTCCGTCGACGGCGGCACCTCGGCGAGCAGCGCCAGCCAGGCGATGCCGTCGTCCTGGCGCGCGATCCGCCGGCGCCCGGCGGGTATCGCGTCCCGCGTGACCCCGCGCGCGCCGTCGCATCCCACGACGAAGTCGCACCGCAGCAGCCGCCGTTCACCCGTCTGTGGGCACCGGTACGACACCGCCGGCCGGTCCGAGTCCAGATCGTGCAGCGCGACGTCGCGCACACCGAAGCGGATGTCACCACCGCGTACGTCGGCGTACTCCCGGACCAGGTCGGTCACCAGCAACGGCTGTGGATAGACGTAGTGGCGGCTGCCCGTCAGCTCGGCGTAGGGGAAGCGGTACCGCTCGCCGTCGAAGCGGAACTCGCAGGCACCGTGCGACTCGGCCCGCTCCGGCAGCCGTTCGGCCAGTCCGCGCCGGCCGAGTTCGCGCACCGCCCACTCCTCGATGACACCGGCCCTGGGCCGGGTCTCGATGAACTGCCTGCTCTCGGTCTCCAGCACGACACAGTCGACGGAGGCGGACCGCAGGATGCCGCCGACGGTGAGCCCGGCGGGGCCGGCGCCCACGACGACGACCGTACGCCGTTCCTCGGGCGCGGATCCGAGGTGGGGGGAAGGGAAGATCATCCCCGCATTATGACGGTGTCCCGTCAGCCGCATCCGGCCGACGGGACACCAGGTGAGAGAGGGGTCAGTGCGCCGGGGCGTCGGTGACCACGACCTCCTCGATGTCACGCTCGATCTGCTCGGGCTTGGAGGCGGTCGCCTTGGCCCAGTAGTAGATGACGAGCGAGAACACCGCGACGACCAGGATGTCCCACCACAGCGGCAGGTCGTTGGTGCCGCCGAAGGTGCTCAGGTAGGAGATCACGCCGATGCCCGCCAGGTACGGGAGCAGCCACTGCGCGGCCTTGAAGTCCAGCCGGGGAGCGTTGGGCAGGTTCTTGCGGATCGCGTACCAGGCGTAGGAGCCGAGCAGCACGTAGCCGATCAGGATCGCGAAGCCCAGGCGCCACAGGGTGTCCCAGCCGGACCAGAAGATGATCAGGTTGGCGACCACGAAGGACAGCGGCGAGATGAACTTGCCGAAGGGCAGACGGTACGGACGCTCGTGGTTCGGCAGCCGGTCCGCGAAGACGCCGTAGGCCAGCGGGGCACCGGCGTACATCAGCACGCTCGCCGAGGTGATGAAGCTGACCAGCTCCTGCCAGCTCGGGAACGGCAGGAAGCAGACCACGCCGGTCACGAAGGAGATCGCGAGGCCGAACCACGGCACACCGCGCGCGTCCGTCTTGGCGAAGACCTTCGGCGCGTAGCCGTTCTTGGCCAGGCCGTAGGAGATGCGGGAGGTGGCGGTGGTGTAGATCAGGCCGGTGCCGCCGGGGGAGATGATCGCGTCGGCGTACAGGACCCAGGCCAGCCAGCCCAGGCCGACCAGCGACGCGAGACCCGCCCAGGGGCCGCTGATGCCGGCGTAGGCCAGGTTCGCCCAGCCCTTCGCGAAGGAGACGTGCGGCAGGGCGCCGATGAACACGATCTGGAGCAGGAGGTAGATCACGGAGCCGATCGCGACCGAGCCGAGCGTGGCGCGGGGCAGGTCACGCTTCGGGTTGCGGCTCTCGCCGGCCAGCTGGATGGCCTGCTCGAAGCCGAGCAGGGCGAAGATGATGCCGCTGGAGCTGATCGCGGTCAGGACGCCCTTGGCGCCCATCGGGGCGAAGCCCTCGGAGGTGAAGTTGCCCGGGTGGAAGTTGCCGATGGCGATGACGAAGATCGCGGCGAGCGGGACGGCGATCTTCCACCAGGTGGCGGCGCTGTTGGTGTGCGCCAGAACACGGACGCCGAGGAAGTTGACCGCGACGAACACGGCCATGAGGACCACCGCGACGACGATGCCGCTGACCGTGAGCGTGCCGTTGGTGTTCTGCAGGCCGTCGGCGAAGTGCCAGTGCTTGGCATAGCCGATCATGGCCTCGACCTCGATCGGGGCCACCGTCGCGGCCTGCAGCCACGAGAACCAGCCGAAGGACATGCCGGCCAGGCCGCCGAAGGCGTAGTGCGGGTAGCGCGCGGTACCGCCCGCCACCGGGAACATGCCGCCGAGCTCGGCGTGCACGAGGGCGAGCAGCACGATGGCCACCGCACCGATCACCCACGAGATGATCGCAGCGGGGCCGGCCGCCGTGACCGCCTTCTCGGCACCGAAGAGCCAGCCGGAGCCGATGATGGAGCCCACGGAGGCCCACATGAGCCCGATGAGTCCCACATCTCGGCGCAGGCCGCCGCCGGTGTCGCTTGTGGCTACCGGCGCAGCCTGGTCGACGTTCGCCATGTCTAGTGGCCTCTCAGATCTATACGCAGCGTTAACGGGCAAGGAGGCCACAGGCTAGGGAGACTTTCCGAGTGAGCAAAAGAGTGTTAACCAAATTTTGACCCGGGATCTTCGGTGTCTTGGGCGCACACTCGGTCACTGCCTTGTCACAGGTCAGAAGGGTACTAGGAATGTCAATATTCAGAGGTGAATTGTGAGTAGAAGGAGAGATTCGCTACCGCAGAAGGGGGATTTCGATCGCCGGGCACCTGTCCATGACCATGTCGAGCCCGGCCGCCCGGGTCCGTTCGTAGGCGCCCTCGTCCGCGACACCGAGCTGGAACCACACCGCTCGCGCGCCCCTCGCCACCGCCTCGTCGGCCACCGCGCCGGCCAGCTCGCTGTTGACGAAGACATCGACGACGTCGACCGCGAAGGGGATCTCCGCGAGCGAGGCGTAGCCCCGTTCGCCGTGCACCGTCTCTGCCTTCGGGTGCACGGGCACGACCCGCTTGCCGAACCGCTGGAGCACCTGGGCCACCCCGTACGCGGCCCGGCTGCGGTTGGTGGACAGCCCGACCACCGCCCAGGTGTCACCCAGCTCGGTCAGGATCCTGCGGATCGTCGCTTCGTCGCCGTACACGGCCGCCTCCTCGTGGCTGCTGGAGCTCTTTGCAGGGGCAACAGCCTGGTTCGGGACCGGATTCCCGTACCGCCACCGCACCGCCGTCTCGGCAACCGCCATGTCCGTAATCGGCACGAGATGCCTGCGTACGGCCGCCCGGCCGCCTACGCTCACCTCGTGCTGCGCATCCTCGACGCCCGAACCGGTGAGGCCGTCCCCGCCGCGCCCGCCCGCCGCGGCCTGACCCGGGTCGAGGCCCGCGCCTCCGGCCTAGACCCGACGGCCCTGCGGGTGCTGCTCACCGCCGACGTCCTGGTCCGCGCCCTGGAACTGTCCGGCACCCCGGTCTGGACGACCCTGACCGCAGCCCACCACCACGCCGGCCTCCGCGCCGCCGCGGCCACCCTGTCCATCCGCCCCTTCGAGGACGGCCGCACCCTGACGCCGGGACTGGGCGAGGCCCAGGCGATCCAGGTGACGGCCGAGGACACGGATGCCGTCGGCGAGGGTCCGGTGGTGTGGGTCGCGCCGCTGGAGTGGACGGGGGAGCCGCTCGGGGCCCACACTCCCGACCCCGCCGCACCCCCCGCGCCGCAGGTCCCGCTCGACGACCCCGCTGCGCTCCGGCTCGCGCTGCTCTCCGTTCCGCGCGGCGAGCCCGTCCGGCTGGACTGCGCCGCGCTGGACGAGGCGGCCGGGCGGCTGGCGCGATGGCGGCGGGCCGTGGCCGGGTGGGCGCGGCAGCCGTCGCGGCCGGTGCCCGACGAGGTGCGCACCCGGCTGCGCTCCGCGTGGGAGGACGACCTCGACCTGCCCGGAGTGCTGGACGTGCTGCGGGACGTGGAGACCGGCACCGGCCCGGCCGACGGGGCCCGCTTCGAGACGTACGTCTACGCCGACCGCCTGCTCGCCCTCGACCTCGCCCGTGACCTCGGGAGCCTCGCGTGATCGCGCGGGCGGGCACGGGCCCGCTGCGCCGGCTGGTCATCCTGCGGCACGCCAAGTCCGCCTGGCCCGAGGGTGTCGAGGACCACCGCAGGCCGCTGGCGCCGCGCGGTCTGCGCGACGCCCCGGCCGCGGGGCGCGCCCTCGCCGAAACCGACTGCCTGCCCGACCTCGCCCTGTGCTCGCCGGCCGTGCGCGCCCGCCGCACGTGGGAGCTGGCCGCGGCCGAGTGGGGCACCCCGCCGCCGGTGCGGTACGACCGGCGGTTGTACGGGGCCGGCGTACCGGACCTGCTGCAGGTGGTCCACGAGGCACCGCCCGAGGTGGAGACGCTGCTGCTGGTCGGGCACAACCCAGGGCTGGAGGAGCTGGTCCTCGAACTGGCCGGGGACGGTCTCGACGACGCGCTGGACCGGGTGCGGACGAAGTTCCCCACCTCGGCGATCGCCCTGCTGTCCTGGCACGGCACCGGCTGGCCCGCCCTCGGCCCCGGCACGGCTCTGCTGACGTCGTTCACCGTGCCACGCGGGCGGAAGGGCTAGCGCCCCCGGGGCGCGGGGCTGTGTCGGCGTGCGGCTCCGCCGCGCGGCGCGACCGGCCCGGACGGCGCCGCAGCCGAACGACGGCGACCGGCGGCACCTCCGTCCCGGTGCGCCCGGCGGAGCGCCTACGCTGACGGGATGCAGGACGAGTACCGCACAGTCGCCCGCGCGGGAGTGCACGAGACCGAGATCAACCGCTCCCGCTTCCTGTGCGCGCTGGCCCCGGCCGCCACCGAGCAGGAGGCGCAGGACTTCATCGCCTCCGTGCGCAAGGAGCACCCCGACGCCACACACAACTGCTGGGCGTACGTGATCGGAGCCGACGCCTCGGTGCAGAGGGCCAGCGACGACGGCGAACCGGGCGGCACCGCAGGCGTCCCCATGCTGCAGATGCTGCTGCGCCGTGAGATGCGCTACGTCGTCGCGGTCGTCACCCGCTACTACGGAGGAGTCAAGCTCGGCGCGGGCGGACTCATCCGCGCCTACGGCGGCGCGGTCGGTGAGGCCCTCGACACACTCGGCACGCTCACCCGGCGCCGCTTCCGGCTGGCCACGGTGACCGTCGACCACCAGCGCGCGGGCAAGGTCCAGAACGATCTGCGCGCCACGGGCCGCGGGGTCCGGGACGTCCGCTACGGCGAGGCCGTCACGCTCGAGATCGGCCTGCCGGACGCCGACGTGGACGCCTTCCGTGCCTGGCTCGCCGATGTGACGGCGGGCACGGCGGAGCTCGAACTGGGCGGCGAAGCCTACGGAGATGCGTGACGTTCTGCCCTAATCCGGCATAACGGGTGCGTGCGTGGCCGCCCATGACGGGCTGATACGGGAGTAACCGCCCGTGATGTCAGACCCGGCCGTTAGTCTCGGGGATCATGAGACTCCTGCACACGTCCGACTGGCACCTCGGCCGGGCCTTCCACCGGGTGAACATGCTCGGGGCCCAGGCCGAGTTCATCGGTCACCTCGTCACCACCGTGCGCGAGCACCAGGTGGACGCGGTGGTCGTGTCGGGCGATGTGTACGACCGCGCGGTGCCCCCGCTCGCCGCGGTCGAGCTGTTCGACGACGTCCTGCACCGCCTCGCGGACCTCGGCGTGCCCACGGTGATGATCTCCGGCAACCACGACTCGGCCCGCCGGCTCGGGGTCGGCGCCGGGCTCATCGAGCGGGCCGGCATCCACCTGCGCACCGAGCCGTCGGCGGCCGGCCTCCCGGTCGTGCTGGCCGACGCCCACGGCGACGTCGCTTTCTACGGCCTGCCGTACCTCGAACCTGCCCTCGTGAAGGACGAGTTCGCGGTGGAGAGAGCCGGCCACGAATCCGTGCTCGGCGCCGCCATGGACCGCGTCCGCGCCGACCTCGCCACGCGCCCGCCGGGCACCCGCTCGGTCGTCCTCGCCCACGCCTTCGTCACGGGGGGCGAGGCCAGCGACAGCGAGCGGGACATCACCGTCGGCGGGGTCGCCGCCGTACCCGCCGGAGTCTTCGACGGCGTCGACTACGTGGCCCTCGGCCATCTCCACGGCTGCCAGACCCTCACCGAGCGCGTGCGCTACTCCGGCTCCCCGCTCGCCTACTCCTTCTCCGAGGCCGACCACCGCAAGAGCATGTGGCTGGTCGACCTCGACGCCGACGGCACGGTCGCCGCCGAGCGCCTCGACTGCCCGGTGCCGCGCCCGCTGGCCCGCATCAGGGGCGTCCTGGACGACCTCCTAGCCGACCCGGAGCTGGCCCGCCACGAGGACGCCTGGGTCGAGGCCACCCTCACCGACGCCGTCCGGCCCGCCGACCCCATGGCCCGGCTCGCCGAGCGTTTCCCGCACACCCTCAGCCTCGTCTTCGCCCCCGAGCGCGCCCCGGACGACCCCTCGGTGTCGTACGCCCGCCGCCTCGCGGGCCGCAGCGACCAGCAGATCGCCCAGGACTTCGTCGCCCATGTCCGCGGCGCCGGGCCCGACGACCGGGAGGCGGCCGTGCTGCGCGAGGCCTTCGACGCCGTGCGTGCCGACGACGCCGTGCGGGAGGTGGCGCGGTGAGACTCCACCGGCTCGACATCACCGCCTTCGGGCCCTTCGGCGGCTCCCACGGCGTCGACTTCGACGCCCTGTCCGCCGCCGGCCTCTTCCTGCTGCACGGCCCGACCGGCGCCGGCAAGACCACCGTCCTGGACGCCGTCTGCTACGCCCTGTACGGCTCCGTTCCCGGCGCCCGGCAGAGCGGCCAGGGCATGAACCTGCGCAGCGACCACGCCGAGCCGCGCACCCGCACCGAGGTCCGTCTCGACCTGACCGTCGCCGGGCGCCGGCTGGAGATCACCCGGCAGCCGCCGTGGGAGCGGCCCAAACTGCGCGGCACGGGCACGACCGTCGACAAGGCCCAGACGTGGCTGCGCGAGTACGACGCCGCGGCCGGTGCCTGGAAGGACCGCAGCCGCTCCCACCAGGAGATCGGCGAGGAGATCACCCAACTGCTCGGCATGAGCCGCGAACAGTTCTGCCAGGTCGTGCTGTTGCCCCAGGGCGACTTCGCCCGTTTCCTGCGCGCCGACGCCGAGGCCCGCGGCCGGCTGCTCGGCCGCCTCTTCGACACCCGGCGGTTCGCCGACGTCGAGAAGCGCCTCGCCGAACGCCGCCGCGCCACCGAGGCCCGTGTGCGGGAAGGCGACGCGGCACTCCTCGCCGACGCCCACCGCATGCAGCAGGAGGCCGGCGACGCCATGGAGCTGCCCGAGCTGGCCCCCGGCGATCCGGGCCTGGCCGACGCCGTGCTCGGTGCCGCCGCCGTCGCCCGCGCCACCGCCCGGGAACGCCTCACCGTCGCCCACTGCCGGCTCGCCGCCGCCGAGTCCGCCCACGCCGACGGACGGCGCGCCCTGGACGGCGTACGCGAACTCGCCCGGCTGCAAACCCGGTTCACCGAGGCCCGGCAGCGCGCCGAACGGCTTCAGGAGCGGGCCGGTGCCCACCGCGAGGCCCAGCAGCGCATGGAGCGGGCCCGCAAGGCGGAGGCGGTCGCGCCCGCCCTCGAGCTGCGGGACGCCGCCGAGGAGGAGCACCACAGGGCGGCCCGGGCCGAGGCACACGCACGGGGCCTGCTGCCCGACTCCTGCGCCGACGCGGGCGCGGGAGGGCTCGCCGCCGCCGCCCGTCGCGCCGCCGAGGAACTGGGCGGCCTGGACGCGGCCCGGCGCGCCGAGCGGCGGCTCGCCGACCTGGACGAGGAGGGGGCCGGGCTCGACCGGCAGGAGTGCGCCGACGAGGACGTGCTCCGCGAGGCCGAGGCGTGGCTCGCCGAGTGGCACGCCACCCGGGCGGCGCTGCAGTCCCGCGTCGACTCCGCGCAGGAGGCCGCCACCCGCGCCGAACAGCTCGCCGTCCAGCGGGAACCGATGCGCAGGCGCCTGGACGCGGCCCGCACCCGGGACCAGCTGGCCGCGGACCTGGAGCAGGCACGGCAGCAGGCGCTCGGCTCCGAACAGCGCGCCCTCGACACCCGTGCGCACTGGCTCGACCTCAAGGAACAGCGCCTGAACGGCATCGCCGCCGAGCTGGCCGCCCACCTCACCGACGGCGAGCCCTGCGCCGTCTGCGGAGCCACCGAACACCCCGCACCGGCCCGCAAGGTCGCCGGACACGTCGACCGCGACACCGAGGACCGCGCCCTCGCCGCCCACCGGCGGGCCGAGGAACAGCACACCGAGGACGCGCGGCGGCTCGGCGTGGTCCGCGAGGCCCTGGCCGCCGCCACCGCCGAGGCCGGTGACACACCCACCGCCCAACTCGAAGAGGCGACCGCCGGGTTGGAGCAGGAGTACGCCCACGCCCGCCACGCCGCCTCCGCGCTGCACGCCGCCCACGAGGAGCTGCGCCGCGCCGAGCACGAGCGTGAGCGGCGCCTGGCCGACCGTCAGGAGGCCGCCGTACGCGCCGCCTCCCGGCTCACCCGGCGGGAGACGCTCGAACGCGAACGGGCCCAGCTCGAATCCGAGTTGGCCCGGGCGCGCGGCGGCTCCGCCAGCGTGGCCGCCCGGGCCGCGCAGCTGGAGCGGCAGGCGGCGCTGCTCACCGAGGCCGCCGACGCCGTACGCGCCGCCGAGGACGCCGCCCAGCGCCTCAAGGACGCCGACGCACGCCTCGCCGACGCCGCCTACCGGGCCGGGTTCGACACCCCGCAGGCCGCGGCCGCCGCCCTCCTCGACGCGGCCGCCCACCGCGAGCTGCAGCACCGCCTGGACGCGTGGCAGACGGAGGAGGCCGCGGTCCGCTCGGTGCTGGCGGAGGCCGACACCGCGGCCGCCGCCCAGCGCCCGCCCGCGGACGCGGCCGGTGCCGAGCGCGCGGCGGCCACGGCGGAGCGCCGGCTGCGCGAGGCGGCGTCCGCACGCGACGCCGCGGCCCGCTGCTGTGCCGAACTGGACCGCCTCTCCGCACACGCCACCCAGGCCGTACGGCACCTCGCCCCGCTCCGCGAGGAGTACGACCGGGTCGCCCGTCTCGCCGCCCTCACCGCCGGCACCTCCGCCGACAACGAGCGCAAGATGCGCCTGGAGTCGTATGTGCTCGCGGCGCGGCTGGAGCAGGTCGCCGCCGCCGCGACCGCCCGGCTGCAGCGCATGTCGTCGGGCCGCTACACCCTCGTCCACTCCGACGACCGCACCGGACGCGGCCGCAGCGGGCTCGGCCTGCACGTGGTCGACGCCTGGACCGGACGCGAACGGGACACCGCCACCCTGTCCGGCGGCGAGACCTTCTTCGCCTCGCTCGCGCTCGCCCTCGGCCTCGCGGACGTCGTCACCGACGAGGCCGGCGGTGTCCGCCTGGACACCCTGTTCATCGACGAGGGCTTCGGCAGCCTCGACGACCAGACCCTCGACGAAGTCCTGGATGTCCTGGACTCCCTGCGCGAACGGGACCGCAGCGTCGGCATCGTCAGCCACGTCCCCGACCTGCGGCGCCGGATCCACGCTCAGTTGGAGGTGGTGAAGGGCAGATCGGGGTCGACGCTCGTGCAGCGGGGTGTCTGAGCGGGTCAGCGGCCCAGCGCACGCCGGGACAGCGGAGAGGAGTACACGACGCTGGTGGTCACCGAGCCCAGCGCGCCGATCCTGCCGGAGATCTCCTCCAGATGGGACATGGACCGTGCGGCGACCTTGATGACGAAGCAGTCGTCGCCCGTCACATGGTGCGCCTCCAGGATCTCGGGCGTCGCGGCCACCAGGTCGTGGAACGGCCTGTAGTTGCCGTTGGGGTACCGCAGCCGCACGAACGCCAGGATGGGCAGCCCGAGCCGCTCGGGATCGACGACCGCCGCGTATCCCTGGATCACCCCCGCCTCCTCCAGCCGCCGTACCCGTTCGGTGACGGCGCTCGGCGACATGGAGACGGCACGCGCCAGCTCGGCGTAGCTGGCGCGCCCCTCCCGCTGGAGGACCTCGAGAATGCGCCAGTCGGTGGCGTCCGGGGAATACACGGTCATCCCGGATGGATAGCAGGGGATTCCCGGCCGGGACAAGGGGAAGGCCGTGGATCCTCACTTCATGGGCGGGGTGGTGAGCCGTAGATTTCCGGGCATGATCACCACGACCTCCGGCAACCCCGTCCTGCGCGTCGCCCCCGCCGCCCCGGCCGAGGCCGCCGCCCACTTCCGGGCCTCTCTGGCCTTCCACGCCGACGTCTCCGACGTGGCCGCCGCACTCGCGGTCGGCGGCGATCCCGGCTTCGTCGTCGTGGACTCGCGCTCGACCGAGTCCTGGGACCAGGGGCACATCCCCGGCGCCGTCCACCTGCCCACCGCGCTCGTCCCCGAGCAGGCCGGGCAGCTGCTGGACAGGTCCGTGCCGGTGGTGACGTACTGCTGGGGCCCCGGCTGCAACGGTGCCACCCGCGCCGCACTCGCCCTGGCCGAACTCGGCTACCAGGTCAAGGAGATGCTCGGCGGCTTCGAGTACTGGGCGCGCGAGGGCTTCGCCTACGAGACCGGGCAGGGACGCGAACAGCGCGACGCCGATCCGCTGACCGCGCCCGTGGCAGGTGCGTGCGGTTGCTGACGCACGCCCGTGTAGGTTCTCTGCCCATGGCTCGATACGCGGATCCAGGCGCGCTGGAGTGGGTGGAGTCGGGCGGCGGCCCGCTGATAGCCGTCCCGGAGACGGTCCTGCCGTTCTGGGCGGGCGCCGACAGCGAGGAACTCGACACGGACTACGACCGCGCGTGCGAGGTCGACGGCCACATCGGCCTGCTGCCCGTCGGCGACAGCGCGGCCCTGGTGTTCGGCGACGAACCCGCCTCCACCTCCTTCCTGGCGGACCGCGGCCTCTTCGTACGCTGGTCCGCCGCGAACTCGGAGGCGGAACTGCTCGCCGGCGTCTTTGCCGCGGTCGGCACCGCGGTGTGGGGGAGCGAGGTGCACTGGCAGGTGCCCGGTCCGGTGCTGCTCTTCGACTCGGCCTGGCCCGGTGGCACCGCGGCCGGCCAGGAACACCTGCGGATCCCGCTGGAACCCGGCCCGTACGCGGTGCGCTCCGCGTACGTCCAGCCCGGACCGGAGACCTGGGCCGGCCTGGTGCAGCTCAGACGGCTCGACCACTGACCGGACCGGCTACGGCCGTCAACGCAGCCCGTCGAAGGCGATGTTCAGATGCCGGGGTCCGCGCAGCACCGCGTTCTGCCGGTACGGCGGCGGGTCCTCGACCAGCCGGGGATTCTCCAGCCGCCGGGCCAGTTCGGACAGCGCGATCTGGGTCTCTGTCCGGGCCAGCGGAGCGCCGAAACAGCTGTGGATGCCGCTGCCGAACCCGAGGTGCTGGATGTCCCCGCGGTCCGGGTCGAAGCGTTCGGGATCCTTGAACCGCTCGGGGTCGCGGTTGCCGGCTGCCAGCACGAGCCAGATGCGTGAGCCCTTGGGGATGGTGACCCCGCGCACCTCGATGTCGGTGATGCTGGTGCGCTGCGGCACGATCTGCACGGGTGGCTCGTAGCGCAGCAGCTCCTCCACGATCTTCACCGACAGGCCCGGGTCCTGGCGCAGGCGCTGCAGGACGTCCGGGTGGCGCAGCAGGGTGAGCATGCCGTTCGTGATCAGGTTGACCGTCGTCTCGTGACCGGCGATCAGCAGCAGCACCGCGGTGCTGAGCACCTCCATCATCGTCATGGCACCGTCCGGACCATGGCTGTTGACCAGGTCGGACAGCATGTCGTCCTGCGGTTCCCTGGTGCGCTGCTCGACCAGTGCCGCCAGAAACATCCCGAGCTGCATCCGCGCTTCCTGCGCCCTCTTCACGAACTCGGGGTCGGGGTTCTCGCGTGCCTCCGGGTCCAGGCTGGCGACCAGCGGGTCGACCCAGGCGCGGAAGCGGGGCTCGTCCTCCCGGGGCACGCCGAGCAGCCGGCAGATCACCGTCACGGGGAAGGGATAGGCGAACTGGTCGACCAGGTCGATCTGCCGGGCGTCCCCGAAGCCGTCGATCAGCTCCTCGACGGTGGCCACCATGTCGCCGCGCATGTTCTCGACCCGGCGCGGCCGGTGCGGCGGCCCGAAGGCGCTGTTGGCGATGCGCCGGAGCCGGTCGTGCTCGGGCGGGTCGAGCCGCAGGAAAGACGGCGGCAGTCCGCCCGTCTCGTCCGACTGGGCCAGCGGATCCTCCCCGGCTGCGGCGAGGTTGGCCGAGTCGGAGCTGACCCGGGGGTCGTGCAGCAGGGCCTCGATGTCGTAGTAGGAGCTGAAGACGTAGGGACCGCCCTCCTCCTCGTGCAGGACCGGGGTCCTGCGGAGCTCCTCGTACAGCGGGTAGGGGTTGGCGCGGTTGGCGAAGTCGGTGATCTGGCGGAACAGCGGGGCCTGCGTCATGACAAGTCCTTGGAGCGTCGGGCCGGGCGCCGGTCAGTGCCGGGCGGGGTGGAAGACCAGGTGCTGGTCGGCCGGCGAGTAGCCGCTGAGGGTCACGGTCGGGCCGTGGGTCGGCAGGGACGGGTCGGGGAAGTCGGCCGCCACCGGCTGCCGGCCCTCGGGGCGCCGGTCCATCGTCGGGAACTCCACCGGGAAGGGCGCGCCCTGCTCGATCTGCCGTGCGTAGAACTCCAGCCACCGGGTGTTGTCGAAGGTCACGGCGGCGATGACACGGCCCTTGTAACCGTAGACGCCGACGAACCGGCGTTCGGCCAGCGAACCCTGCGTGATCATGAGCTGCTCACCCATCGGCGGCACCCCGACCGACTTGATGTTCACGCCGAACATCGACGACCAGAACGCGGGCATCCACAGGTGCGGGCGCCGCTCGGCCCCGTGACAGATCATGTTGTGCGCGGCCGTCTCCGCCTGGGCCACGGCGTTGCCCCAGTGCTCCAGCGAGAGGAACTGGTAGCCGAACAGCGCGTGCGGGGACCGCGCGACGTCACCCGCCACGAAGACGTCGTCGGTGACGATGCCCCGGAAGTCGAAGGCCCGGCAGCCCGCGTCACACGCGATGCCCCGGGGGCCGGCGCCCAGCCCCGACCCGGCCAGCCACTCGGTGTTGCGCAGCGAGCCCAGCGAGACCACGACCACGTCCGCCTCGACGACGCTCTCGTCGGACAGGTGGACGGCCCGTACCCGGCCGACCGAGTCACCCTCCAGCGAGGTCACCGTGACATGGGTGCGCAGGTCCACACCGTTCTCGGTCTGCAGGTCGGCGGCGACCGCGCCGATCACCCCGCCGAGCGCGCCCACCAGCGGAGCACCGGCGCGCTCCGCGACGGTGACGGCGATGCCCATCTCCCGGCAGGCCGAGGCGATCTCCGAACCGGCGAAGCCGGCGCCGATGACGAACACCCGGCGCGGCCCCGCCTTGAGCCTCTGGCAGAGATCGGCCGCGTCCTCCCGGGTCCGCAGCAGACAGACGCCGTCCAGCCGGGCCTCCTCCTCCTTCGGCCAGGGCCGGGCGCGCACGCCGGTCGCGATCAGCAGCCGGTCGTACTCCACCTCGTCCCCGTCGGCCAGCCGGACCCGCTTCGTCGTCAGGTCCAGACCGCTCGCCGCGACGCCGAGCCGCCACTTGGCGTCGATCTCCCGGCGGTGCGGCAGCTCGGTGTGGTGCGGGGACGCCATGCCGAGCAGGACCGACTTCGACAGCGGCGGCCGGTCGTACGGCTCGTACGGCTCCTCCCCGATCAGAGTGAGCTCGCCGGAGAAGCCTTCGGCACGCAGGGTCTCGGCGGCCCGCAGGCCCGCCAGCGAGGCACCCACGATCACGATCCGCCCCTCGCGCCTGAGCCAGGCCAGTTGGTCAGCGGGCATCCGACGCCTCCGGGGCCGATTCGCCGCTCGTCCCACCCACGCCGTCCAGCCCGTCCGCCGTGATGGCCTGCACCGGGCAGGCGGCGACGGCGCGGGCCAGCCGTTCCCGCTGTTCCTCGGGTGCGTGCGGGTTGTAGATCAGCGCCTCGTCGCCGTGCATGGCGAAGACGTCGGGCGCGAGGAACGCGCACTGGGCGTAGCCCTGACATTTGTTGAGATCGACGACGAGCCGCATCGGCGCTCCGCCCTTCCGGTGGCCAGGTCCGGTGTGCGCCGGCCGTGTCGCACGGCATTCCCGGACGGCGGTCATGTCCCGTCTGCCAGCATGAGTCCGGTGCGGCGGGAGCGCGCGCCGGGAAACCCGTCCGGGGCTGCGGCCGCAGCGGGGCGCATCTCCTCGGTCCGTCACACGCGCGGGGCGGGATCCGGCCGGGGGCGACCGCCAGCGACGAGGATGTGCGCACTGAGCAGCAGGGACCAGGCCGGGAAGACCAGCTCCGCCCAGGGCACATGGCCCGAGACGAACAGCACGGTCAGCACGCTGAGGTAGCCGACGGTGGTCAGCCAGCGGGGCAGGACTCCGAGACGGTGACCGATCGCCGACACGGCGGACACGAAGACCGCCGCCATCCGCATCGCGTACCCCACCAGCAGCGTGTACGCCAAGTGGCGGCCGAAGTCCCAGGACGCGGGCGGCGGTGCGGCACCCGCCGGGTGCGCGACCGAGAGCACGGCACCGGCCGCCGCGGCGGCGCCGAACACCGTGGCCGTGAAGACCAGGCCGCTGCCGAGGAACACCGTGACCAGGAACCTGTCCTCGACCACACCGACATGCGCCCGTACGACGCCCATGAACCACAGGAAGAAGATGCCGGCGAACGGCACGAGCGCGAGGGCCGCCTGCAGCCCGCTGCGCCGGGTGGAGTCCGTGAACCCGCGGGCGGTGACCGCGTCGGCTCCCTGCGGAACCCCCAGCCGGACCAGGACGATCGCCGCCGCCAGCAGCAGCGCGAACACGACTCCGGCCAGTCCGGCGGCCCGCGGCGTCTCCAGCGCCTGCTGCGCCGGCCTCTTCCGCTGCATGCCGGTCAGCCTCCTCCGCATCGCCTCCGGCAAGCTAGCGGCTGCCCGCCGGCTCACGCCACCGGGGCACGGCCGTCCGGCGGAGCGCGCGGCCCCCTGCCTTCACGCCCGTGCCCGTGCGGGACGACAGCGACAGTGGGCCGGTGCCCCGTGCACGCTGCTCGGCCCCGGCGCCTCGACGGTCGGCCCGGCGCCGGCCCCAGCACCGTACGCTCGGCTGGACGCCGGTACCGGCGTCCATGCGGCCGGCCCGGCGCCGGCCTGCTGCCGCATCCGCGTGACCCGCGTACCGTCGGCAATTCGCTCGCCCCGCGCTCCGCGTACCCCTAGGCTCGGCGGCCGTGCCTTCACACACCTCCCCGGCCCGGGAAGATCTGCGTCGCGATCCGCTGCCTCTGCGCGGTCGAACCGCCCTTGTCACGGGGGCGAGTCGGCGTGCCGGGATCGGGCACGGCGTGGCGCGGCGGTTGGCCGGGTACGGCGCGAGTGTGTATCTGCACCACCATGTGCCGCACGACGCCGCGACGCCCTGGGGCGCCGACAGTCCGGAGGCCGTGGCCGGCTCCGTGCGCGCGGCGCTCGGCGACCCCGGGGGCCGCGTCGTCTGCGGCCCCGGTGACCTGGCCGACCCGGCCGAACCGGCCCGGCTGATCGACACCGTCGTAGCGGAGTTCGGGCGCCTGGACATCCTCGTCGCCAACCACGCCCTCAGCGGCTCGGACGGCACCCTGGACGAGATCGACGCCGCGATGCTCGACGCGCACTGGGCGGTCGACACCCGCTCGGTCCTGCTGCTCGTCCAGGCCCACGCCCGCTCGCGCGCCCGGCTGCCCGAGGGCACTCCCGGCGGGCGGGTGGTGTTGATGACCTCCGGACAGGATCGGGGCGGCGGGATGACCGGCGAGATCGCCTACGCCCTCCAGAAGGGGGCCCTCGCCTCGATCACCCGTTCCCTGGCCACCGCGCTCGCCGAACAGGGCATCACGGTGAACGCCGTCAACCCCGGCCCGGTGGACACCGGTTACGCCACCGGCGAGGCCCACGCGGCCGTCGCCGCCCGGTTCCCCGGTGGACGCTGGGGCCTCCCCGACGACCCGGCCCGCCTCATCGCCTGGCTGGCCACCGACGAGGCCGGCTGGATCACCGGGGAGGTCATCAACTCGGAGGGAGGCTACCGACGTTGACGCCGGGCGGTCAGAGCCGGGAGAGCTCGTCCACCAAGTCGTCCAGGCCCAGGGAGCCCTGCGACAGCGCCGCCATGTGCCACGCCTTCAGGTCGAACGCGTCGCCGCGCCGCTCCCGTGCCTTCTCCCGGCCCAGCAGCCACGCCCGCTCACCGAGCTTGTAGCCGATCGCCTGGCCCGGAATCGTCAGATACCGGGTCAGCTCGCTCTCCACGAAGTCCGCCGGCCGGCTGCTGTGCGCGCCGAAGAACTCCTGCGCCAGCTCCGGTGTCCACCGCTCACCGGGGTGGAACGGCGAGTCCGCGGGAATCTCCAGCTCCAGGTGCATGCCGATGTCCACGATCACCCGGGCCGCCCGCATCATCTGCGCGTCCAGGTAGCCGAGCCGTTCCTCGGGGGTCGTGAGGTAGCCCAGCTCGTCCATCAGCCGCTCCGCGTACAGCGCCCAGCCCTCGGCGTTGGCGCTGACGATGCCGACCGTCGCCTGGTAGCGCGAGAGGTTCTCGGCCACGTGCACCCACTGCGCGAGCTGGAGGTGATGCCCGGGCACACCCTCGTGGTACCAGGTGGAGACGAGGTCGTAGACGGGGAAGCGGGTCTGCCCCATGGTCGGCAGCCAGGTGCGGCCGGGCCGGGAGAAGTCCTCGGAGGGAGGCGTGTAGTAGGGGGCCGCCGCGCCGCCGGGCGGCGCGATGCACGACTCCACCCGGCGCACCCGCTCGGCGAGTTCGAAGTGCGTGCCGTCCAGGCCCTCGATGGCCTTGTCCATCAGGCCCTGCAGCCACTCCCGCACCTCCTCCACGCCGTCGATGTGCCGGCCGTGCTCGTCGAGGTGGGCGAGCGCCACCCACGGGGTCTCGGCGCCGGGCAGGATCTTCTCCGCCTCCCGCTTCATCTCGCCGAGGAGCCGGTGGAACTCCGACCATCCGTACGCGTACGCCTCGTCCAGATCCAGGTCGGTGCCGTTGAAGTAGCGGGACCAGCGCGCGTACCGCTCGCGGCCCACCGTGTTCGGGGCGCCCTCGATCGCCGGCGCGTACACGTCCCGCAGCCAGTCCCGCAGCTCCACCAGGGCACCGGTCGCCGCGCGGGCCGCCTGGTCCAGCTCGGCGCGCAGCGCCTCGGGCCCGGCGGCGGCGAAGTCCTCGTACCAGCCACGGCCCTTGCCGTCGGTGTCCGTCCACTCGGTGAGCTGCTGGATGTACGTCGCGGTCGGCCGCGGTGCCGCGAACAGCTTGCGGTCGAGGCCCAGTTGCAGCGACTCACGGTAGCCCGCGAGCGCGCCCGGGACCGCGCGCAGCCGCTCGGCGATCGCCGCCCAGTCCTCCTCCGTCTGCGCCGGCGTGACGGTGAAGATGTCCCGCACCGAGTGGCCCGGCGTGGCCATGTTGCCGACCGCGCGCAGGTACTCGTCCGCCTCGTGCACGGCGAGTTCGGCGGTCAGCCGCTCCCGCAGCAGCCGACCGCAGCGCCGCTCGGCGTCGGTGTCCGCCCCGGGCCGGCGCTCCGCCTCGTCCAGCCTCGCGAGTGTCGTCCGTGTCAGCTCCGCGAGGGCCTTCTGGCCCGCGGGCGAGTAGTCGGGCAGGCGGCTCGAACTCTCCTTCACACCGAGGTAGGTACCGGTGACCGGATCGAGGGCGATGAGGCCGTCCACGTACGCGTCGGCCACCTCACGGGGCAGCGGGCTCTTCGTCTCAGACATGCGCCCATCCTCGTACGAGAAGGATCAGCGCGTCACCCGCGTTTCGCGGGATTCAGCTCTGGGCGTGGCCGGCGTGGCCGGGCGGCAGCAGCGGTCCGCAGTCCCACTGCTGGAAGATCAACCGGGTCTCCACCCGGGCCACCTCGCGCCGGGAGGTGAACTCGTCGAGCACCAGCCGCTGCAGGTCGGCCATGTCCGCGACGGCCACATGCACCAGATAGTCGTCCGGCCCCGTCAGATGGAACACCGTCCGCGCCTCCGCCAGCGCCCGGATCCGTTCCACGAACGGTCCGACGAGCTCCCGGCGGTGCGGGCGCACCTGCACCGACAGCAGGGCCTGCAGCCCGCGCCCCAGTTTGGCCGGATCGAGCCGCAGCTGGTGCCCGAGGATCACCCCGGAGCGACGCAGCCTGGTCACCCGGTCCAGACAGGTCGACGGTGCCACGCCCACCTGCGAGGCGAGATCGCGGTAGGTGGTCCGGGCGTCGTTCTGCAGCAGCCGCAGCAGATGGAGATCCACCGGATCCAGTACGACAGATTCGGCCATGCGGCGAACGTAGCACGGCATTCGCTTCCGGTGAACCGTTCACTGTTCACCCTTCCGCGCATGGACACAGCGAGCACCGGTGCCTACGACGGCGTACGCACCGCATCGAGAGCCCTTGCCACCGAGGCCGTGCACGCCGGCCGCGACGATCTCGCCCGCCAGGGTCTGCACGCCCCGCCGATTGACCTGTCCACGACCTACCCGTCGTACGACAGCCGCGGGGAGGCGGCGCGCATCGACGCCTTCGCCACCGACGGCGCCGACCCGGTGGGACCGCCCGTGTACGGCCGTCTCGGCAACCCGACCGTCGCCCGCTTCGAGACGGCCCTGGCCCGCCTGGAGGGCACCGAGTCCTCGGTCGCCTTCGCCAGTGGCATGGCCGCACTGAGCGCGGTCCTCCTGGCCCGCGCCGCCATGGGCCTGCGGCATGTGGTGGCGGTACGGCCCCTGTACGGCTGCAGCGACCATCTGCTCACGGCCGGGCTGCTCGGCTCCGAGGTGACCTGGACCGACCCGGCCGGCATCACCGACGCGCTGCGCCCGGACACCGGTCTGGTGCTGGTGGAGTCCCCGGCCAACCCGACCCTCGCCGAAGTCGACCTGAGGGCCGTCGCCCACGCCTGCGGTTCGGTTCCCCTGCTCGCCGACAACACCTTCGCCACGCCCGTGCTGCAGCGCCCGGCCGAGCACGGCGCCCGTCTGGTGCTGCACAGCGCCACCAAGTACCTCGGTGGCCATGGCGACGTACTGGCCGGAGTGGTCGCCTGCGACGAGGAGTTCGCGGGCCGGCTGCGGCAGATACGTTTCGCCACCGGCGGGGTCCTGCATCCGCTGGCGGGCTATCTGCTGCTGAGGGGACTGTCCACGCTCCCGGTGCGGGTCCGAGCCGCCTCCGCGAGCGCCGCCGAACTGGCAGGCCGGCTCGCCGCGGACCCGCGCGTGGCCCGCGTCCACTACCCGCGGCTGGGTGGCGCCATGATCGCCTTCGAGGTGCACGGCGATCCGCACGAGGTCATCTCCCGCGTCCGGCTCGTCACCCCGGCGGTGAGCCTCGGCAGCGTCGACACGCTCATCCAGCACCCTGCCTCCATCAGCCACCGCATCGTGGACGCCGACGACCGGCGCGGTGCGGGGGTGAGCGACCGGTTGCTGCGGCTGTCGGTGGGCCTGGAGGACGTGGACGACCTGTGGGCCGATCTGGACCAGGCCCTGGGGGAGCCTGTCCGGACGCCGGTACCGCTGAGGGAAGCGGTGCGCTGAGCCGTACCGGCCGGCCGCGGCGGCGCGGGGATGGGCACCGCGGACACCACCGCGCATCGACCGACGTATCGGCCCGGCGGTGGGGGCCGGGCCGGTACGCGCGCGGTGATGAGGTGGGGGCCGGCCGCGGCCGGAGGTGTGTCAGTTCCGGCCGGCCGGGTCGCCGAGCCGGTGGTGGCCGGTGGCGTACGACGACCGGGCGACGGCCGGCGCGGCGTCCAGGCGGGCGGTGATGACGAGCGTGCCCTCCTCGATCTGGTAGTCCAGGGGAAGACCGAGGCCGCGCATCGCGGTGACCATGCCGGTGTTGGACGCCTGGGTCACGGCGTACACGCTGTCGCAGCCGGCCTCCACGGCCATCGCCACCAGCCGGCCGAGCAGCTCACCGCCGATGCCGCGCTGCTGCCAGTCGTCCTCGACCAGCAGCGCGACCTCGGTCTCGTCGCCGTCCCACAGCAGATGCCCGAGCCCGACGATGCGGCCGGAGGCGGTCTGCGCGGCCAGCGTCCGGCCGAAACGGGGGCTGAGCAGATGGTTCAGATAGCGGTCCGCGTCACCGACCGGGCCGTGGTAGCGCAGGCCCAGGGTGCGCGCCGAGCACCGCTCGTGCATCGCCTTGGCGGCGGCCAGGTCCGAGGTGTCGGCCCGGCGGACGATGATGTCGTTGCCCTCGGGCAGCGTCAGGACGTCCGTGCCGCGCGGGATCCGCGGACCGAGCCGGTTGTCGAGCTCCACCAGTGCCCGGGCCCGGGCGAACTCGGTGGGCGTGAACGGCAGATAAGGCCGCTCCACGGTGAGCACTCCGCCCTCCGGCGCCCGCAGCCGCATGACGGTGTCCTCCAGCACGCCCTCGACCGGCACCGGCTCGGGCCCGCGGCCTCCGCCGACCGGTGCACCGGGCAGTGAGCGGATCGTGCACCGGCCCAGCAACTGCCGCAGGGTCAGCGGCAGTTCGGCCGCGTCCAGCGCCGTGCGCGCGGCCAGCCCGAGCACCCGGGTGGGGGCGTCGACCAGATCGTGGGCGTCGGCCCGCTCGATCCAGGTGGACGTGCCGCCGGCCTGCGCGGCCGCGCGGGTGATCTCGGCCGCCCCCAGCGTGCCCGGCGCCCGCAGCAGGAACTCGTCCACCGTGCCGTCGGCGAGCGGGTGCGTCTGCAGGCTCAGGATGTCGACCCGCCGGTCGGCCAGTGCCCCGCACAGCGCCGCAAGCGTGCCCGGCTCGTCCTTCACCGTCGTCCGCATCCGCCACAGCGTACGGCTGTCCGTCACGTCCTCCGCGGTGCCGTCCGGTTGCCTGGCGGGCCCGGCCGGCCGCGTCTCGGCGGCGGGCCGGGCGCCGGTATGGCCGGCCGGCGGTGCGTGTCCGTGGCGGCGGGCCCACCAGGTGTGGAAGCCGGCCGTCGCGGCCAGCGTCAGCGCCGAGATCACCAGCAGAGCGGGACCGCCGGGACCGTGCCCGATCAGATTCGCCACTCCGTCGGCGACCGCCACGGCCGTGAAGAGGGCGGCGAGCTCCACGAGGTCGCGCCGCCAGTGGTGCACGGGGCGTCCGTGCTTCGCCCGGGTCACATCCGACATGTTTGCAGTCATGCAGCCACTGTGAAGGAAGGGTGTTGCGTGATCACGAACGGTTTGTGACCGATGGGTAAAGCATGCTCCGTCCCTTTTATTGGATTTTCTACGTCCTGTCGGCCGTCCGCCGACGGCGACACCATGATCGGGGAGCGCGCCACAGAACCGTGGAACGGAGGAGTTGGCGGTGCCGCGCTCCGTGGGATGACACCGGTGCGCGGCACGCTCCAGGGTACGCGGCCCGCGGGCCCGCCCGTGCCTACTGGCCGACCCGGCCCGGCTGCAGGGTCTGCGTGAACAGCACGGTGCCGTCGTACTCGCGCAGCCGGACCGTCAGTTCGCCGCTGTCACCGTCGATGTCGACCTCGCCGAAGAACTGGTAGCCCTGGGCCGGCGAGACGTTGGAGGCGGTGGGCGCCTTGACGAACACCCGGTCCGGGCCGAAGGTGCCGTCCAGCGCGCCGGCCGGGAAGGCACCGGCGTTCAGCGGGCCCGAGACGAACTCCCAGAACGGCTCGAAGTCCTTGAACGCGGCCCGCGAGGGGTCGTAGTGCTGGGCGGAGGTGTGGTGGACGTCGGCCGTCAGCCACACCGTGCCGGTGATCCGCCGGTGCTTGATGAACCGCAGCAGCTCCGCGATCTGCAGCTCACGTCCGAGGGGAGCACCCGGGTCGCCCTGCGCCACGGCCTCGAAGTTCGGCTTGCCCTCGACCGGGTCGGGCACCACGAGGCCGAGCGGCATGTCGTTGGCGATGACCTTCCACACCGCGCGGGACTTCGCCAGCTCGCGCTCGAGCCACTCGAGCTGCTCGCGGCCGAGGATGCCCTGAGGATCCACGGTCTGGTCGTCGGGGGAGTTGGCGTTGCGGTAGGTGCGCATGTCGAGCACGAACACATCCAGCAGCGGACCGTGGTGGACGACCCGGTAGATGCGCCCGTCCGGACGCCCGCTGATGGTGGAGACGGGGAAGTACTCGGAGAACGCCCGGCGCGAGCGCGGGGCCAGGTCGTCCAGCTTCGTGCCGGCCGGGTACGGGGTGCCGGTGCCGATGACCTCGCCCGGGTACCAGTTGTTGCGGACCTCGTGGTCGTCCCACTGGATGATGTTCGGCACCTGGGCGTTGAACCGGCGCAGCGCCTGGTCCAGCAGGTTGTAGCGGAAGTTGCCGCGGAAGTCGTCCAGCGTGATCGCGACGTGCGACTTCTCCTCGGTGGTGACGTTCCGGTACGCGCTGCCGTCGGGCAGCGCCTGCGCCGCCGGGATCACGCCGTCGGCGTAGATGTTGTCGCCGCTGCACAGGAAGAAGTCCGGATCGACCTTCGCCATGGCGTCGAAGATGCGGTAGCCGCCGATGGACTCGTTGATGCCCCAGCCCTGTCCGGCCAGGTCGCCGGACCACACGAACCGCACGCCCTGGCGTCGCCGGGCCGGCGCGGTCCGGAAGGTGCCGGTCACCGGCTCGCTCGTGCGGCGCGGGTCGTCCGGGTCGGCGAGCAGCACGCGGTAGTGGATCTGCTCGCCCGACGGCAGGCCGTGCAGCCGGGTGGTGCCGGTGTAGTCCGTGCCGGAGCCGAGCAGCGGACCGTACCATCGGTGCGGGTTGCGGAACGACTCGGTGGCCGAGGTCTCCACGATCATCCGGGCCGGCCGGTCCGCCCGCACCCACACCAGACCGGAGTCGGTCGTCACATCGCCCGCCTGCACACCCCAGCTCGCCTGGGGGCGCCCGGAGCGGGCGAACGCCGGGGCCGCGCCGAGTCCGGCGGGCAGGGTGAGGGCCGCCGACGCGGCCAGGGAGCCGCGCAGAACGCTGCGGCGGCCGGGGGACGGACGGTGTGACATGGCTGCGCCTCCAGGGAAGGGATCCGGCCAGTGTGCAGAGCCACACCTACTGGGGCGCTGCGGCGCGCGCGCAAACCGCAAGTGAACAACGGTCCTTGGGGAACCGCCGAGCCCCCACGCGCGCGTGCGGCCCGGCACCGGCGACCGCGACCCGCCTGCCGAGCGGTCCGGCACCGAGTGGCAGGGCGATACGGGCGGCTGTCCAGCCCTTCGGCGAAGCGGCGCCCCGGCGACCGGGCGGCCCGTCTCCGGCGAGCCCGGCCGGCGGGGGTGTGCCACGGGTGCGGGCTTCGCGGCCGGCGCCGGCTTCGCGGACAGTGTCGGCTTCGCCGCCCACGTCCACCTGTGGCAGCGGCTTCCTGTGTCAGCGGCTGCCGTCCAGGATGACCCGCGCGACCAGGGCCGGGTCGTCGTTCATCGGGCAGTGGCCGCAGCCGGGCAGCCGCACCAGGCGGGCGTGCGGGATCAGCTGCTTGGCGCGCACGCCCTGACGGCGCAGCAGGAGCCGGTCCTGGGTGCCCCAGGCCACCGTGACCGGCAGCCCCGGCAGATCGTCGGCGAACTGGACGGCCGTGCCCGCCTTCAGCGTCGCCTCGAACCCGGTGGCGCCCACCAGCGCGAGCGTCTCGGCGACCACGGCCTTCGGGGCGCGGAGCGCGGGGCGTGCGTAGATGGTGCTCGTCAGCGCGGTACGGCCCGCCGAGGTCCGCGACAGCCGCTCCACCAGCGGCAGCGGGAGCCGCTGGGCGATGCCGCGCATCGTGAGGAGCACCGCGAAGGCGTACCGGCGCTCGCCCTCCGTCCAGAACCCGGCGGGGGAGAGGGCGGTGACGGACCGTACGAGCTTCTCCCGGCCCAGCTCCAGGGCGAGCAGCCCGCCCAGCGAGTTGCCCGCGATGTGCGGGCGGTCCAGCTCCAGCGCCTCGAAGAGGGCACCGAGCACGGCGTTGGTGGTGGGCAGGTCGTAGGCGAGGCCGTCCGGCAGGGCCGGGGAGGCGCCGAAGCCGGGCAGGTCGACGGCTATCACGTCGCGTTCGGTGGCGAGGATGTCCACGACCGGGTCCCAGGCCTGCCGGTGGTGGCCGATGCCGTGCAGCAGGACCAGCGGTTCGCCGCGTCCCACGCGCGCGTAGGAGACGGTCACGTCCTTCCGGCCGTGCGGAGTGGGGACTTTGAAGGAGACGGTGGCGGACATGGGGTGCTCCTCGTCTGGGTGCTGACGGACGCCGTAGACAGCTTGTCAGCAATTGCTACCGGCCGGTAGCCCCCGGTGGGAGCGCGTCCCGCGCCGCCGTGGCGGTCAGTCCGCCCGGCGCACCTCGATGTTGAAGTCCGCGCTCCCGGACTGCCGCATCAGAGCCAGCCACAAGGGCAGATACATCTCGGTCGCCCGCGCCGCCTGGATCCCGCCCAGGTCCAGCACCCGCTCGGCCGGCCACCCCAACTCCCCGAGCAGACCCGTGACCTGCGCCTTGGCCCCGGCGTCCTCGCCGCACACGAACAGGTGGTGCGCGCCGGGCACCCGGCCCGGATCCACCATCACCTGACAGTTGACCGTGTTCAGCGTCTTCACCACGCGCGTGTGCGGGAAGGCCCGCTGGATCTGCTCTCCCACACTGTCCGACTCCACCGGGTCCAGCCGCGGTTGACCGTCCTCGAACGCCAGCGGATTGCAGACGTCCACCAGGACCTTGCCGTCGAGGTGCTCGGCGCCGGCCGCCCGCAGGGCGTCGAGCGCCACCCGGCCGCCCACCGCGTTGACGACCACCTCGGCCGATGCGGCCGCCTCGGCGAACGTGCCCGCTCTGGCCCGCTCGGCCGCGGCCGTGGCCCACTCCAGGGCCACCGGGTTGTCCTTGACGCGCGAGCCGAGGGTGACCTCGTGCCCCAGCTCCACCAGCCTGCCGCCCAGGGTGCGGCCCACCTCGCCCGTGCCCAGCACCGCGTACCGCATCGGCCACCTCCAGGTCACCGGCCGCCGGCCCCCGGCGGTCCGCGGTCATTGTGATACCGGCCCAGGGCGGTCGGCCCGATTCCGGGTGGACAGTCCACGCGCGTGTCGGATGGGATGGGGCGGTGACCACAGAGACCGCGGCCCATGTCTTCGAAGAGCACCGCACCCTGCTCATGGGCGTCGCCTACCGCATGCTGGGCCGGGTGGCCGACGCGGAGGACGTGGTCCAGGACGCCTGGTTGCGCTGGTCCCGCGCCGACCGCGCGGAGGTCCGCGAACCCCGCGCCTATCTGGTACGTGTCACCACGCGTCTGGCCATCGACCGTCTGCGCCAGGTGCAGACCCGCGGCGAGACGTACGTCGGTCCGTGGTTGCCGGAGCCGTACGTCACCGAGTTCGGTGACGCCGTCCCGGACGCGGCGGACCGCGCCGTGCTCGTCGACAGCGTCTCCCTCGCCGTGCTGGTCGTCCTGGAGTCGCTGTCGCCGCTGGAGCGGGCCGTCTTCGTGCTCAGGGAGGCGTTCGGCTACCCATACGCCGAGATCGCGGCCCTGTTCGACCGCGGCGAGGCGGCGGTACGGCAACTGGCCGGACGGGCGCGCCGGCACGTCGACGAGCGGCGGCCGCGGTACGAGGTCGACGCGGTCCAGCGCAGGGAGCTGACAGAACGTTTCCTCGCCGCAGCGGCCGACGGCGACCTGGACGGGCTCATGTCCCTGCTGGCACCGGACGTCCGGCTGGTCGGCGACAGCGGCGGCAAGGCGAAGGCGCCGGCGCGGATCCTGTACACCGCCGACAAGGTCGGCCGTTTCCTCCTCGGTGTCGCGCGGAAGCCCCCGGCGGCGCCGTCCTATCGCTTCATAGAGGCCAACGGCGGTCCTGCGGTGCTGCTCCTGTCCGGCGACAAGCCCGACAGCCTGCTCCAGCTGGACATCGCCGACGGCCGCGTCGCCACCGTGTACGTCGTGCGCAACCCGGACAAACTGGGGCATCTCGCGGAGTGCTGACCCCCTCCGCCACGAGCCCCCGTCCTGCGATGGGGGCTTTGCCGCAATGTCACACACTCCGCCGCGCACGAACGCCTCGTGAACGCTCCACGGCGGACCGGCTGTGCGGCGCCCAAGGGATCGAGGATTGGTCTTGACCAAGGGTGAAGGCCGCCCTATGGTCGCAGAGAAGTGCAACAACCTTTAATAAACAAGGGCGCTAAAAACCGCCGGACCACGGCTCTTGCGGAGGACAGGGTGGGGACCACGCAGCTGGAATCGGTGCCGGAACCGAAGTACTGGCATCTCAAGACCGTGCTGAGCGAGGCACTGGACTCCGAGTTCTCGGTAGGCGAGATCCTGCCCAACGAACGCGACCTCGCCGCCCGCTTCGGCGTGGCCCGCGCCACGCTCCGCCAGGCCCTCGAACAGCTGGAGCTGGAAGGCCGGCTGCAGCGCCGCCGCGGCGTCGGTACGACCGTCGCGCCCCCGCGTGTGGGTGTGGCCGTCGGCACCGAGCAGCACGTCTGGCCGGGCGCCGCCTCGGACGCCTGGCAGCCCGTCGACTGTGACCGGACGGTGCCGCCCGCCGCCGTCGCCACGGCCCTGCAGACCGGCGCGGACGAGCCCGTGCACATCGTGCGCCGCTCCCGTATGTCCCACGGCCAGCGGGTCGCCACCGAACTGCTCTACATCCCGGCGGCCTCGGTGCCCGACCTCACCGCGATCGACGCCCCCTCCGCCCCGGCACGCTCGCGTGCGGTGCTGCGCGAACTCCAGCACCTGACCCTCGAGGGCCAGGACCGCGCCGTCGAGCTGGGCTCCGCCCGCGCCGACGACGCCAAGGACCTCGACCGGCTCCCCGGCTCGCCCGTCCTCGTCGTCACCACCCGCTTCTTCGCAGCCGGCCGCACCGCCGCCCTGTCCGTCGCGACCTACCGCGCCGACACCTGCCGTCTGACCTTCGGCGACACGCCCGACGTGGAAATACACCACGACCCCGAACGCCAGGCCTCCTGACCCCCTGGAACACGGAACTCACGAAACGACCACGCCGACCGGCCACGGGGGCTCGGCTTCCGGCTCCGGGCGGGCCGACTGACCGAGGGGCGCGGGGAACTGCGCGACCGACCACAATGGGGCCGCGCCGGCATGACGGCCGCGCCCACGGGCCATGGGGGCTCGGCTTTTGGCTCGGGGCGGGCCGACTGACCGAGGGGCGCGGGGAACTGCGCGACCGGCCCGGCCGCAACGGCGCCGCGCCGGCATGACGGCCGCATCCGGCCCGCGACGGGCTCAGTCCTTGACGCCGGGTGGGGCAGCCGACCCAGGGGCGCGGGGAACTGCGCGACCGACCACAATGGGGCCGCGCCGGCATGACCACGCGCGCCCCGTCACCGTCGAGCAGCCCCCGCGGCGTCCACGGCGAACAGCTGCTCCTCCACATGGTCCAAGGCCAAGCGCAGCGCCCCCGTGGCGACCGCCGCCTCCCCCAGCAGGGACAGCGCCACCTCGGGCGGGCGCAGACAGTAGCGGGCCAGCTCCCGGTGCAGGGGTTCCAGGACGCCGTCGAGACCGGCCGCCCAGCCGCCGATCACGACCAGCTCGGGGTCGAGCGCCAGCACCAGCGCGGCCACGTCGTGCACCAGCCGCTGGATGAACCGGTCCACGGCCGCCCGTGCCCGCTGGTCACCCTCCCGGGCCAGCGCGAACACCTCGGCGACCGCCTGCTCGTCCAGCGGGTGCAGCGGCTCGTCGGTGGTGGACAGCAGCGTCTCCGGAGTCTCCTCGCGGCCCAGCAGATGCAGCGCGCCGATCTCCCCGGCCGCCCCGCCGTAGCCGCGGTGCAGCCGTCCGCCGATCAGGGAACCCGCGCCCGGGCTCAGCCCGGCCAGCACGAACACCACGTCGTCCGATTCGGTCGCCGCGCCCTTCCAGTGCTCGGCGACGGCCGCGGCGTTGGCGTCGTTCTCCACCAGCACCGGGCACTTGAAGGACCGGCTGAGCCGCTCACCCAGCTTCAGCCCCGTCCACTGCGGCAGCGCCGTGCTCAGCCGCACCGTGCCGTCGGCCTCGACGATGCCCGGCGTGCCCACGCCCACGGCCCGCAGTGAGCTGCGCGCGACCCCGGCCCGGCGCAGCAACTCGGCGACCGCGCCGCGCAGCCGGTCCAGCCGCTCGTCCGCGGGGGCCGCCTCGTCGACCTCCTTGGCCTGCGCGCCCAGCACCCGTCCGTCCAGGTCGGACAGCAGCGCGGCGACCCGGTGCGGCCCGATCTCCAGGCCCAGCAGATGCCCCGCCTCGGCCCGGAACCGGAACCGGCGCGCGGGCCGCCCCTGACGGCGCGCGGTGCCCTCGTCGGCCGCCGTCTCCACGACGAGCCCGCCCTCGATGAGCCCTTCGACGACACCCTCGACGGTCGGCCGGGACAGTCCGGTGACCCTGGTGATCTCGGTGAGTGTCGCGCAGTCCGTGGCACGCAGCGCGTGCAGCACCACCGCGGAGTTGATCCTTCGCAGCAGTGAGGGGTCGCCGCCGGTCAGCTGCCCCACCGTCCGTCCTTCCAGCTCGCGGGCGTGTTGGGCGGATCGTACTCGGCCCGGCGCACCCCGGCGAGTGCCGGGTTCCGCGACACCGCCCGGCTCACCCCGGCTCGACGAACTCCGGCTCGGCGAACTCCGGCTCGTACGCCGCGATCAACGCCTGGGTGCGGTCACGCGCGCAGAGCTTGGCCGGCTCGGCGCTCGGCGGGCACATGCGAGTTGACCGTCTCCGTGCCCTTGACCAGCCCTGCGGCGATCTCCGCGTCGGACAGCCCCCGCGCCATGAGCCGCGGCACCTCCGCCGCACGGTCGGTCAGCCGGGCCCGGTCCAGCGCGGGACGTGCCGGGGGCCACCGTCGCCGTAGCGGGCGGCGAGGCGTCGTACGGACGCCGGGAACAGCAGCGACTCCCCCTCCGCCACCAGCCGCACCGCATTGCACGCTCTCGGCCGGCCGGGCCCGTTTCAGCAGGACCCGTCGGCGCCCGCGCGCAGCGCCTCGTACACGTACTCGTCGTCCTCGAAGGTGGTCACCACCGGGATCTTCGGCGGGTCGGCCACCGTGCGCAGCGCCACGCGTGTGGCCTCGATGCCGTCCAGCAACGGCATGCGGACGTCCATGACGACGACGTCCGGCCGCAGTTGCCGCACCAGCGGGACGACGGCTGCGCCGCCGGCGGCCTCGCCCACCACCTCGACTCTCGCCGGCTTCCTCCGCAGGGACGCCTGACGGTCCGCCAATTGTCAGTGCCGCCCGCTTTACTGGACCACATGGACATCGCGACGTGCCTGACCCTCGTCGACCTGCTGTGCGCCCGGGAGTTCCCGGCGGACCACAGCGGGTACGACGGGGGCGCGGAGGGACCGGGTTACTTCACGGTGGAGTTAATGGCCGGCCAGGACCTGGCCGCGGGGTACCCGGAGCTCCGGGAGCGGACGGCGGCGGACTTCCACGCGCACCGGGAGGCACTCGCCGAGCGGATCGGCGACCGCTGGGGCCGGCAGCCGCCGTGGGGCCAGCTGACCGTCCGGGTCCGCATGGGCAGGGGAGAGGAGATACCGGAGCCCTGGGCCGGCCTCGGGCTGCGCACTGACGTCCTGGACGTCTGGCGGGCGGAGCCGGCCGGCCGCTGGGTCGCACTGGGCGTCGCCGACCGGGACCCGGCGGACGATATACGGCTGCTGCTCGCCGTCACGGAGATACCTCCGCCGTGACCGTCCAGTCGTGTGCCGCGTCCCTGGGCCGGGCGAACTCGTCCGCCATCGGCGCCGTCGGCCGACGCGCGTCCAGGCCGCTCGGACGGGGCAGCAGCCACACTCACGTGTCCCCGATGCGCCGCTCCTGAGGCCCGACCCGGGCCGCCCGGTCGCCGCAGGCCGCCCGGTGCACGGTCACCCGACCACGGCCGCCACGGCGGTCTCGGCCCGGTCGGCTTCGCCCTCAGCCGCCGGGCGCCGCTGCTGGTCCCACACGCCTACCTGGACAGGGAGCACGCCGCGCGCCTCCGGCGGGGCGAACCCGGACACGGCGGATCCGGTCACGGGTGCCATCGGAGCCGGCGTCGTGCCCGGACCCCTGAGAATTCCCCTGCCGCTCCTCGATCCGTCTGTCTCGAATCCGCGGGCCGGTATCCCGGCCTGCGCGTAGTCCGTCCCGTTCCGTCACTCTGCGTCGAAGTCCGACCGGGGCCGGACCTCCACGACGAAGTCCGCATCCTTCATGCCGCCCTCCTCGTCGTGCCAGAGGAAGACCCGCACGTGCATCGCGTGGTGCAGGCCGGTCTTCTCCCACTCGGTCATCAGGTCGGCGACTATGCGGCCGATGGCGTGCTTGGCGCCCTCGGCCGAGTCGGGGGCGGTGATCGCGCCGTGCCACCGTTCGGGGTCGGTGCCGTAGGGGCGCCAGCCCTCAGAGCCGTGCGGCTCGAACACCCGGTACGCCCAGTCCGTATTGGTGTTCATAACACCGATCCTGTCACCGCAAGGAGCCTCATGCGCCGCATCGGATCGACGCCCGCCGAGCGCGGGTCCGTCGGAGCGAACAACTGCCCCGACGTCCTGGAGCTGGACGACGGCGACTTCCTCGTGATCGGGAAGCTCCACCTCCTGACCGCGCCGGAGGCGGAGCGGATGAACGAGCTGGGCGCCTCGATCGGCGAGAACGAATCCCTGGTCCTGGTGCCGCGCGACTGCATCCTGGCCGCCGCGAAGCAGCTGGCGTCAGAAGGGGTCGCCGGGGCCGGGTGACAGGGGGGCAGCCGGCTGCGCTCGCCGGGCGGCGGGCGCAGTCAGGTGCGGCGCAATTCGAACTTGTGCCTGAATCCCGAGCGGGTCCGGTGCCATGTTCTGCGACCCCGCCCCTCAGGGACTCGGTCCGCCAGAACAGCATCCGAAGTCCGTCGGGGTGAGGCAGGGTGAGCGGGCAGCGCCGGTCAGAGAATCGCCCCGGGGGTGTAACCGGCGGCTTCGGGGCGCTGCTTGACGATCTCCTCGATCCGTCCGACGACCGCTGCGACCTGGTCGGCGGCGGCACCGGTGAAGGACAGCTTGTCGGCCATCAGCGCGGTGAGCTGCTCACGGTCGAGCGGCAGGCGCTCGTCGGTGGCGAGCTTGTCGAGGAGGTCGTTGCGCTCGGCGCCCTGCTCGCGCATGGCGAGCGCGGTGGCCACGGCGTTCTCCTTGATCGCCTCGTGCGCGACCTCGCGGCCCACGCCGCCGCGCACCGCGCCCATGAGCACCTTGGTGGTGGCCAGGAACGGCAGGTAGCGGTCGAGTTCACGGGCGACGACGGCCGGGAAGGCACCGAACTCGTCGAGGACCGTCAGGAAGGTCTCCAGCAGACCGTCGAGCGCGAAGAAGGCGTCCGGCAGCGCGACCCGGCGCACCACCGAGCAGGACACGTCGCCCTCGTTCCACTGGTCGCCCGCCAGCTCGCCGGTCATCGAGGCGTAGCCGCGCAGGACGACCATGAGGCCGTTGACGCGCTCGCAGGAGCGGGTGTTCATCTTGTGCGGCATCGCCGAGGAGCCGACCTGGCCGGGCTTGAAGCCCTCGGTGACCAGCTCGTGCCCCGCCATCAGCCGGATCGTCCTGGCCAGCGAGGACGGCGCGGCCGCCAGCTGCACCAGGGCGGTGACGACCTCGTAGTCCAGCGAGCGCGGGTAGACCTGGCCGACCGAGGTGAAGGCCTGCGAGAAGCCCAGGTGTCCGGCGATCCGGTTCTCCAGCTCGGCCAGCTTCGCCGCGTCACCGCCGAGCAGGTCCAGCATGTCCTGCGCGGTGCCGACCGGGCCCTTGATGCCGCGCAGCGGGTAGCGGCCCAGCAGCTCCTCGACGCGGCCGTAGGCGACCAGCAGCTCGTCGGCGGCGGTCGCGAAACGCTTGCCGAGCGTGGTGGCCTGCGCGGCCACGTTGTGCGAGCGGCCGGCCATGACCAGCTCGGCGTACTCGCCCGCCAGCTTGCCCAGGCGCGCCAGCACGGCCACCGTGCGGTCGCGCATCAGCTCCAGCGAGAGCCGGATCTGCAGCTGCTCGACGTTCTCCGTCAGGTCGCGGGAGGTCATGCCCTTGTGCACGTGCTCGTGCCCGGCGAGGTCGTTGAACTCCTCGATCCGCGCCTTCACGTCGTGCCGGGTGACCTTCTCGCGCTCGGCGATCGAGGCCAGGTCGACGGTGTCGAGGACACGCTCGTAGTCGGCGATCGCCCCGTCCGGCACCTCGATGCCGAGATCCTTCTGGGCGCGCAGCACGGCGAGCCAGAGCTGCCGCTCCAGCCTCACCTTCTGCTCGGGCGACCAGAGCGTGGCGAGCTCGGCGGAGGCGTAGCGTCCGGCGAGGACGTTCGGGATGCGGGGCTTGGCGGGCGCGGCGGAAGTCACGTGTACGGATTCTACTGGTGCTTTGTGCAGGCCAGCGCCATGCTCCGGTTCAGCTGAAGCTACGAGACGCCCGTCACGTCGTCCGTGTCCCGTGCGGTCTGTCCGGGAAAGTTCGGGCGAAGGTGCCTGCGGTCCGGCGGCGCGGCTACGGCGGGCCCCTCGTACGGCAGCAGTTCGGGACGCTTGGGCGGGCGGCCGTCCCCCGAGGAGCGGCCGGTCAGGCGACGGCCTATCCAGGGCAGCAGGTGCTGCCGGGCGAACCGGACGTCCGCCACCCGGCGCGTCATCCAGCCCGGCGGCAGCGTGGCCGGCATCGGCACGTGCCAGTCGGTGTCCTCGGGCTCGTACCCGAGCGTCTGCCACGCCGCCTCGGCGACCCGGCGGTGTCCCTCGGCCGTCAGGTGCAGCCGGTCCACGTCCCACAGCCGGGGGTCGCTCAGCGCGGGCGCCCCGTACAGGTCGACGACGAGCGCGCCGTGCCGGCCGGCCAGCTCGTCCACGCAGGCGAACAGCTCCTCCATGCGTGGCCGGAACCGCTCCAGCACCGGGCCCTGGCGGCCCGGGCTGCGCATCAGCACGAGCTGTCTGCAGGAGGGCGCCAGCCGCTCCACGGCCTCGGTCAGCAGGCCCTTGACGCGGGCCATGTCGCACTTGGGCCGCAGGGTGTCGTTGAGGCCGCCGACCAGCGTGATCACATCGGCGTTCATGGCCGCCGCCGTGTCCACCTGCTCGTCGACGATCTGTCCGATCAGCTTGCCGCGTACGGCCAGGTTGGCGTACCGGAAGCCCGGCGTACGTGCGGCCATCCGCGCGGCGAGCAGGTCGGCCCAGCCACGGTAGGAGCCGTCGGACAGCAGGTCCGACATGCCCTCGGTGAACGAGTCGCCGACCGTGACCAGGCTGCTGTACGGGGGAGATGAGGGATTCGTCTGCATGGCGTGAGCGATGGTATCCCGGCTCCATACCCGTCGGTCGGTCGCCCTGGGATCGCCCGCCATCACCCCCTGGGCCGGCCGGCCCTGCCGCGCCGCCGTCAGGCTCCCGCGGGCTGCCCGAACAGCTGCCGCAGCACATCCTCCATGGTCACCAGACCGGCCAGGCGGCCGTCGTCTCCGAGGACCGCCGCGAGATGCGTACGGCTGCCGCGCATCGCGGTGAGCACGTCGTCCAGCGGGGTCCGCTCCCGCACCCGTGCGATGGGCCGCATGTCCCGAAGCCGGAACGGCACGTCCCGCGGAGAGGCGTCCAGCGCGTCCTTGACGTGCAGATAGCCCACGATCCGGCGGCCTACGTCGACGACCGGGAACCGGGAGAAGCCCGAGTCGGCCGACAGCCGCTCCAGCTGTTCCGGGGTGACCCCCATGTGCGCGTACACCACCCGTTTCAGCGGTACCACGACATCGCGCACGGGCCGGCGGCCCAGCTCCAGGGCGTCGTGCAGCCGCTCCTGCGCACGGTCGTCGATCAGCCCCGCTTCGCTGGCGTCCTTGACGATCTCGGCGAGTTCGGCGTCCGTGAAGGTCGCCCCGACCTCGTTCTTCGCCTCCACCCTGAGCAGCTTCAGCAACCCGTTGGCGAAGGCGTTGACCGTGAAGATCACCGGGCGCAGCGCCCGGGACAGGGTGACCAGCGGCGGCCCGAGCAGCAGGGCGCTGGGCACCGGTTCCGCCAGCGCGATGTTCTTCGGGACCATCTCGCCCATCAGCATGTGCAGATAGGTCGCGAGGGCGAGCGCGATCACGAAGGACACGGCGTGGCCCGCGCCGACGGGCACCCCGACGGCGTGGAACACCGGCTCCAGGAGATGCGCGATCGCAGGCTCCGCGACCACACCCAGGACCAGCGTGCACAGCGTGATGCCGAGCTGGGCGGCGGCCAGCAGCACGGAGACGTGCTCCAGACCCCACACCACGGCCTTCGCCCGCCGGTCGCCCTCCTGGGCCAGCGGCTCGACCTGCGAGCGGCGAACGGAGATCAGCGCGAACTCGGCGCCGACGAAGAAGGCGTTGACGACCAGGGTCGCCAGGCCGATCAGCAGCTGTACGGCGGTCATCGCGTCCCCTCCGCGGCCTGGCGGGTCTGCTCGTCGTCCAGCGGCGCGTGCAGAAGCACCCGTGCCGCGCGGCGGCCGGTGGCGTCCACCACGTCCAGCCGCCAGCCCGCGACCTCGACCGTGTCCCCGGTCACCGGTATCCGGCCCAGCAGGGTCGCGACCAGGCCGGCCAGGGTCTCGTACGGCCCCTCGGGCACCCGCAGGCCCACGCGCGCGAGCTGGTCGGTGCGGGCGGCGCCGTCGGCCGAGTACAGGGCCCGGCCGTGCTCGTCCGCGCCGGCGGGGGCGAGGTCGGGCGTCTCGTGCGGGTCGTGCTCGTCCCGGACCTCGCCGACGACCTCCTCGACGATGTCCTCCAGGGTCGCCACGCCCGCCGTGCCGCCGTACTCGTCGATGACCACGGCCATGGTGCGCCGGCCGCCGAGCCGGTCCAGCAGCCGGTCCACGGTCAGGGACTCGGGGACCAGCAGCGGCTCGCGCATCACCTGGGAGACACGGCGGTGGCGCCGCTGCTCGGCCGGCACGGCCAGGACGTCCTTGACGTGGGCGACACCGACAACCGAGTCGAGCCCGCCCTGGTACACGGGGAACCGGGACAGGCCGGTGGCCCGGGTGGCGTTCGCCACGTCCTCGCAGGTCGCCTGCGTGTCGAGGGCGATGACCTGGACGCGCGGAGTCATCACGTTCTCCGCCGTCAGGTCGGCCAGGTTCAGTGTCCGCACGAACAGCTCGGCGGTGTCCGGCTCCAGCGCGCCCTGCTTGGCGGAGTGCCGGGCGAGCGCGGCCAGCTCCTGCGGGCCGCGCGCGGAGGCCAGCTCCTCGGCGGGTTCGATGCCGATCCTGCGCACCACACGGTTGGCGGTGTTGTTCAGGTGCCTGATGAAGGGCCGGAAGGCCGCACTGAACAAGCGCTGTGGCGTGCCGACCCGCTTGGCCACGGCCAGCGGCGAGGAGATCGCCCAGTTCTTCGGCACCAGCTCGCCGACGACCATCAGGAACACCGTCGACAGCGCCGTACCGAGCACCAGGGCCACCGAATTCGCCGTGGCGCTCGACAGGCCCATCGCCCGGCACGGCCCGGCGAGCAGCTTGGCGATGGACGGCTCGGCGAGCATGCCGACGACCAGGTTGGTCACGGTGATCCCCAGCTGGGCCCCGGAGAGCTGGAAGGTCAGGTTCCGTACGGCCTTCAAGGCGCCCGCGGCACCGTGCTCGCCACGCTCGGCGGCCCGCTCCAGCTCCCCCCGCTCCACCGTGGTCAGCGAGAACTCGGCCGCCACGAAGGCGCCGCAGGCGAGCGACAGCAGGATCGCCACCAGAAGGAGAAGCACTTCGGTCATCGGGTCACCCCCGTCCCATGATCGGACAGCGCAGGACGGGACGCGCGGTGGCGCGCACGGGGAGGCTCGCCCATGGGCGGTCGCTCACAACCTTTCATAGAGGGCCGAGTGCTCCCTCAATGGTAAAGGATGGGCAAAGACCGTTCGTTGTCTCAATGACTGAGCGGTTTCACCCAGCGCCGCCAGTGTTCCTCCGCACCGTAACCGGCCGCGCTCCAGGCGTGATGCGCCCGCTCGTTGCGGACCAGCACCATCGCGTCCGCGCGCCGCCCGCCGAGCCGGAGGAACCGCTCCTCGGCGGCGGCCAGCAGCGCCGAGCCGATGCCCTGCCGACGCCGTTCCGGGTGGACCGCGAGCCGGTACAGATGGCAGCGCCAGCCGTCGAACCCCGCGATCACCGTGCCGACCGGCTCGCCGCCCAGCTCGGCGAGGATCAGCGCCTCCGGGTCACGGACGACCAGCCGCTCGACCCCGTCCCGGTCGTCGCTGATGCTGGTGCCCTCGGCGGCCGTCTTCCAGAAGGCCAGGACGGCGTCGAGGTCGGCGCGGGTCGCGACGCGTATGCGCAGTTCAGTCATGTGCTCATCGGAGCACGTGCGGGGTGCGGGGTGCGGGGATTTCCGTCATGCGGACTCGTCGCGCAACCGCTCCATCACCGGTGCGAAGGCCTCCATGTACGGCTCCAGGACGGTCAGGTACGAGAACCCGAACCGCTCGCGCTGCGCCCGGACCCGCGCGACGACGTCCTCGAGCGGACCGGCCAGCACGACGGGCAAGGTCAGCGCACCATCGAGGGTGAGCTGCGGCTGCCGTTCCAGCAGCGGCTTCAGCACCGGCTGCGGGTCGTCCGTGACGGCCACGAGTTGAAGGAGCAGATTCAGCTCCGCCGGTTCCGCCCGGCCCGCAGCAAGGTCCCGGTACCGCGCCACCCGTTCGTCCAGCTCCTCGGCGGTGAGCGGCTCCAGCGCCCCCGGAGCAGAACCCGGCCGGGCTCCCGTGAAGGCCGCGATGTCCGCGTGCTCGGCGGTCAGCCGCAGCATCCGGTCGCCGTTGGCGCCGATCAGCAGCGGAACCCGGGACCGGGCGGGGCGAGGGCGTCCGGTGGAGCCCAGCAGCCGGTCCAATTCCTCGACCGTCCGCCGGAGATGATCCACCCGCTCGCGCGGCGACCCGAACGGCAGCCCGGCCGCCTCGTGCTCGGCCGGCACGTACCCGGTGCCCAGCCCCAGTTCGAGGCGTCCGCCGGTGAGCGCGTCCGTCGTCGCCACTTCCCGGGCCAGCAGGGCCGGGTTCCAGAAACCCGCGTTGAGCACGAACGTGCCGAGCCGTGGCCGCCGCGTCGCCTCGGCCGCCGCGACCAGCGCGGGGAACGGGGCGACCATGCCCAGGTGATCGGGGACGAGGATCACGTCGTACCCCAGTTCCTCGGCGCGTCTGCACGTCGCTCGCCACTCGGCGGCGGGCGCGGGCGTGAGCAGACTGACCCCGAAGCGGAACGGACGTGACATGAACTCTCCTCGCGGGGCGGTGACTTGGAGACGCCAGCGCGATCGCATCACGCCGGCGCAGCGCGCGGCCAGGGGCCGTCACTCGTGGGCGATCGCGGCCAGCACGTTCATCCGCGCAGCCCGCAGCGCCGGCAGCCAGGCGGCCACCACCCCCACCACCGCCGATCCGACCACGACGGCGACGATCGTGCTCCAGGGGATGGCCAGCGCGGTCAGCCCGCGCAGGGCCAGCACCTGTTGCATGCACACGCCCCACACGAGCCCCAGCCCCAGCCCGAGGACCGCGCCGAACACCGCGATCACCACCGACTCCAGGCGGATCATCCGGCGCAACTGCCGCCGCTCCAGCCCGATCGCGCGCAGCAGCCCGATCTCGCGGGTGCGCTCCACCACCGACAGGGCCAGGGTGTTGACCACACCGAGCACGGCGATGACGATCGCCAGTCCGAGCAGCGCGTACACCAGGTAGAGCAGGACCGCGATCTGGTCGTGGACCAGCTTCTTGTAGTCGGTCTGGTTGCGCACCTGAACCTGCGGGAACGGCTTGAGCGCGGTGTCCAGGCGAGAGCGCAGGTCCTGGGGCTTCGTGCCGGCGGCCGCGTTGACGTAGAGCACGGAGTCCTGCGCGTCCGGCACGTACTTCTGCAGAGTCGCGAGGCCGAAGTACAGGCCTCCCTGAGCGCCGAACCCCTCCGCCGTCTCCTGCTCGGTGAGTGCCGCCACGGTCAGCTCGGCGTGCCGCCCGCCGGGGAACTCGACCGGGAGGACGCTGCCGACGCGCACGCCGTGGTCCTTGGCGAAGTCGGCGTCCATGGCCAGACGGCCGTCCGCCAGCGCGGCCGCCGTACCGCCCTGTGCGTACGTCAGGTGCACCACGTCGTCCAGTCCCGGGCCGTAGGCGACGGCGGACGTCTGGACGCGCTGTCCGTTCGGCAGCCGAACGGCGATCTGGCTGAGCCGCTGCGGCACGACGAGCCCCACGCCGTGCGTCGCGGCCACGGTGTTCCGCACCTGCCGGGTGAACGGGGTGAAATTCGCGTTCTGGACGACGAAGTCGGCACCCAGGTTCTTGTCGATCTGCCGGTCGAACGACGCGGACATCGAGGCGCTCGCCACCGACATGCCGCCGACCAGGGCCAGCCCGACCATCAGCGCGGCGGCCGTGGCGCCCGTACGGCGCGGATTGCGCAGGGCGTTGCGCTGGCTCAGCAGGCCGACCGGGCCGAACAGTACGGGGAAGGCCGCGCCGAGCACCCGGATCACCGGGCGCACCAGCAGCGGACCGGCGACCACGGTCGCGATCAGCGTCAGCGCCACGCCGACCCCGAGCAGCGAGGCCGCCTCGGCCGTCTTCGTGGCCGCCGCGCACCCGGCCAGGGCCGCCACGCCGACCGCCCCGACCACCGCCCCGACGGCCGCCCGCACCTTCAACGGCTTGCCCACCCCGGCGACCTCGGCGTCCGCGAGCGCCGCCATGGGCGAGACGGCGGCCGCCCGCCGTGCGGGCAGATAGGCAGCCACGAACGTGACGCCGAGACCGACCACATAGGCCGCGACCGGCGTGCCCCAGCCGATGACCATCTCCGTGGCCTTCAGGTTCATCCCGAACGCGGTCATCAGCCGGATCAGGCCCAGCGCCAGCCCGATCCCGGCCGCGAGGCCGAGTGTCGAACCGACCAGCCCGAGCAGCAGCGCCTCGGTGAGCACCGACCGCCGCACCTGCCGCCGGTCCGCACCGAGGGCCCGCAGCAGGCCCAGTTCACGGGTGCGCTGGGCGATCAGCATGGAGAAGGTGTTGACGATCAGGAACACGCCGACGAGGAGCGCGACACCGGCGAAGCCGAGCATCACGTACTTGATCACGTCCAGGAACGTGCCGAGGCCGGCCGCCGCCGACTTGGCCTGTTCGTTCGCGGTCTTCAGGTCGTAACCGCCGGTGCCGATCGCCCGGCCGACGCGCAGCTTGAGCTCCGCGTCGGACACGCCTGTGGCCGCGTCCACCGCGATGCTGGTCGCCTTCGCGGCCGACCCGAGCAGTTCGCGGCCCGCCACCGCCGGGTCCAGATAGACCAGGGCCGCGCCGGGATTGGTGGTGGTGAACGTGGCGATGCCGACGACCCGCACGCGGAACATGCCCGGCTGCGCCTGCACCGTCAGCATGTCGCCGATCCGTACGTGCCTCTTGCCGGCCGTGTCGGCGTCCAGCAGCGCCTCACCCGGACCGTGCGGGGCGTGCCCGGAGGTCAGCCGTACCGGAGTGCGACGGGTGACGTACCAGGCCTGGGCGATGGTCGGGGCGCCGGTGGTCGGGCCGACGGACCTGTTGTGGCTGTCGATGACGACGGCGTTCTGCACCGACACCTCGGCGCGGGCCGCCGCCACCCCGTCGGTCTGCGCCACGCGGTCCCGCAGTGCGGCGGGCACGGTCTGCACCGCGCCGCTGAGCCGGGCCGCCCTCAGGTCCTGCTGCTTCGGCAGGACCGTCACATCGGCGGCGGTGGAGGCGAACAGCCGGTCGAACGTGCGGGTGACGGTGTCGGAGAAGATCAGACTGCCCGCGACGAACGCCACGGACAGGATCACGGCCAGCGCGGACAGCGCGAGCCGCCCCTTGTGCGCGAGGAAACTCCTCAGGGTCGCCTTGAGCACCCGGTCAGTCCTCTCGGGCGGTGCCGTCGTCGCCTTCGCCGAGCCGGCCCCGGACCACGTCGAATCTCTTCATCCGTTCCAGTACGCTCTCCGCCGTGGGCCGTTCCATCTCGTCCACGATCCGCCCGTCGGCCAGGAACAGCACCAGGTCGGAGTGGGCGGCGGCGCCCGGGTCGTGCGTGACCATGACGACCGTCTGCCCGAGATCGTCCACCGCGCCGCGCAGAAAGCCCAGCACCTCCAGACCCGCCCGCGAGTCGAGGTTGCCGGTCGGCTCGTCGGCGAAGATCAGCTCCGGCCTGGAGGCCAGCGCCCGCGCGCACGCCACCCGCTGCTGCTGACCGCCGGAGAGCTGGGCGGGCCGGTGCGAGAGGCGCTCGCGCAGGCCGAGGGTGTCGATGACGCGGTCCAGCCACCCCGCGTCCGGCCTGCGGCCCGCGATGTCCAGGGGGAGGGTGATGTTCTCGGCCGCCGTCAGCGTGGGGATGAGGTTGAACGACTGGAACATGAACCCGATCCGGTCCCGCCTCAGCCGGGTCAGCTCCCGTTCCCTCAGCCCGGTGATCTCCGTGTCGCCCAGCCACACCTGGCCGGCCGACACCGTGTCTAGCCCCGCCAGACAGTGCATGAGTGTGGACTTCCCGGAACCGGAGGGGCCCATCACGGCGGTGAAACGGCCCCGCGCGATGTCCACGTCGACCGAGTCCAGGGCGATGACGGCCGTCTCGCCGGAGCCGTACGCCTTGGTCAGTTCGCGGGCGCGGGCCGCGCTCCCGTCGTTCGGCGCGCGACCGCGTACGTTCTGCGCAGCAGGTGTGGACAAGACCGCCTCCCGGTCGCCTGAACCGCCCGTCCCGGGCGAGCGTAAGGGACGGGCGGCCCGGGCGCAGCGGTTCAGCACGCCCTTGCCTTGCTAGCGTTGCGGCGCTAGCGTCGAGGCATGGCGAAGACCCAGCTGAACGTGCGCGTGGACGAGGGCACCGCCCGTGCGGCCCGCGAACGCGCCCTGGCCCGCGGAATCAGCGTCAACCGCTATATCGAGGAGCTGGTCAGACAGGACACCGGGGAAGCCGGGCGCACGTTCGTCGATGCCGCCGCCGACTTCATGAAGCAGTACGAGTCCGTCTTCGCCGAGGAGTTCGCCGAGAACCGCGGCGCCGGTACCGGGGACGGCCGCTGATCCCTTGAACGAGCTCAGCATCGACCTCGCCTGGCTCCTCATGCTCGCGGAACAGAAGACGCCCGGGGACCCGCAGGTCACCGACTGGGGCGCGCTGGTCGCCGCCGTCGCACGGCACCGCGCCGAGATATTCGGCATGCCCGTGTACGACGACCCGCACACCCGCGCCGCCTCCCTGCTCCAGCTGCTGATCCACCTGCCGGCGCTGGAGCGGTCGAACGCGCTGTTCGCCTCGGCGGTCGCCTACGCCTATCTGGTCGCCAGCGGGGTGAAAGTGGTCACCACACCCGAGCAGGTGCGGGACCTCGCCCGCCTGGTGAAGGAGGGGGCGGCCGGCGTGGACGACATCGCGCGCGAACTGCGCAGCTGGGGCCTGTGATCAGCGGGCGTTCGGCTCGTCCGGCCGCCAGGCGACCCCGAGCGCGCAGTACGAGGACGGCAGTGCCGGACCGTTCTGCGGCATCATCACCGGCCGGTGCGGGCCGAGGGTGAACCCGGCCGCCCGCAGCGCGGCCACCGGCTGCCGGGACAGGTGGCAGCCACCGGTCAGCGGGGGCCACAGGGTCCGGTCCAGGGCGCGCTGGGTCAGCCTCATCACCGGGCCGCCGCCCGCGCCATGCTCGAAGAAGCGCACCTGGCCGCCCGGTTTGAGCACACGCCGCACCTCGCTCAGCGCCCGGGGCACGTCGCGTACGCTGCACAGCACCAGCGACAGTACGGCCGCGTCGAAGGCCTCGCTCTTGACCGGGAGCGCCTCCGCGGCGCCCGGCACCACGTCGACCGGCACCTGGGCACGCTGCGCCGAGTCGAGCGCCAACTTCCTGAGCAGCGGCTCCGGTTCGATCGCGACGACCTCCGCGACGGTGCCCGGATAGCGCGCGAAGTTCAGCCCGTTGCCCGCGCCGATCTCGATCACCCGCCCCGACAGCCCGGCGAGCAGCCGCTCCCGCACCCCGGCCATGCCGAACCGGGCCTCGGCGCTCACGCTGCAGCGGGCGTAGCAGCGGGCGAACAACGGGTGGTGGACGGGACCCCGCGCCACCTTGTCGGAGCCGGAGGACAGCAGCCGCATGGCGAACCTCCCTGGGCAGGACGGCCTAGGAGCAGTCTCCCCCGTACACCGCCGCCGCACCCTCCGCGTCAGCCGCCCGCCGCACTTTCCGCCCCCGGCCCCCGGCCTCGCCCACCCGCCACCCGGCTCGGCCGGCCGGAAGGCGGGCGAAGCGGTCGGCCGGCGGGGCGGCTTCGCCCCGGGCTACCGCGTCTCCCGTACCCGGAACGCCTCCGCGTCCCACGTTCCGTCCAGGCGGGGCGCCAGCCATCCCGGTGCCTTCGTGCGGAAGTCGGCCGGGGGCAGGGTGCCCGCCCCGGCGGGGATCGCGCCGAGCAGGGGTGCGCCCGCGACCTCCGGAAGGTCGGTCACGTTGCAGCGGGTCGCGAGGTCGGGGGAGCCGGGCCAGCTGCCGATGACCACACCCGCCAACTCCAGCTTCCGGCGCCGCAGTTCGAGCGCCGTCAACTCGGTGGTGTTGAGCGTGCCCAGACCCGCCTGGGCGACGACCAGCACCGGTGCGCCGAGCAGCCCGGCCGCGTCCGCCAGCGTGCCGCCCGCCGCGTCGAAGCGCACGAGCAGGCCGCCCGCCCCCTCGACCAGCACCAGATCGTGCTCGGCGGCCAGTTTGGCCGCCCGGTCGGCCACCTCGTGCGGGTGCACGGGCGCCATGCCCGCCCGCCGGGCCGCCGTGCCGGGCGCCAACGGCTCGGGGAAGCGGGCCAGTTCGGTGGCCGTGACCGGGCCCGCGAGCCGCGCGACCTCGTCGGCGTCCCCGCGTTCGTCCGGCCGTACGCCGGTCTGCGCGGCCTTCAGCACGGCCACCGAGCGCCCCGCCGCGAGCGCGGCGGCGGCGACGGCGGCGGTGGTGACGGTCTTGCCGACCTCCGTGCCCGTTCCCGTGATCACCAGTACCGGCATGTCATCCCTCCCGCGCCGCAGCGCACACCGCGCGCGCGATCCTCGCCACGTCCTCGTCCGAGGTGATGTACGGCGGCATCGTGTAGATCAGGTCGCGGAACGGGCGAAGCCAGACGCCCTCCCGCACGGCGGCCGCGGTGGCCGCGGCCATGTCCACCCCGTGGTCGAGCTGGACCACGCCGATCGCCCCGAGGACGCGGACGTCCCGTACGCCCGGCAGCTCACGAGCCGGCGCGAGGCCTTCCCACAGACCCGCCTCGATCCGCTTGACCTGCGCCCGCCAGTCCTGGCCCAGGAGCAGCTCGATGGACGCGCACGCCACGGCAGCCGCCAGCGGGTTGCCCATGAACGTGGGTCCGTGCGCGAGCACCGGCACCTCGCCCCGTGAGATGCCGTCGGCGATCCGCGCGGTGCACAGCGTGGCCGCCAGCGTCAGATAGCCGCCGGTCAGTGCCTTGCCGACGCACATCACATCCGGGGTGACGCCCGCGTGCTCCGCCGCGAACAGCGCGCCGGTGCGGCCGAAACCGGTGGCGATCTCGTCGAACACGAGGAGCACGTGGTGCGCGTCGCAGGCCTCGCGCAGCACCCGCAGATACGCGGGGGAGTGGAAGCGCATCCCGCCCGCGCCCTGCACCACCGGCTCGACGATGACCGCGGCCAGCTCGTCCGCGTGGCGGGCGATCAGCTCGCGCAGACGCTCCGCGTACGACTCCTCGTACGCGGCGGGCGGCGGGTCCGCGAACACCTGGCGCGGCAGCACCCCGGTCCACAGCTCGTGCATCCCGCCCTCGGGGTCGCACACCGACATCGGCTGCCAGGTGTCCCCGTGGTAGCCGCCCCGCCAGGTCAGCAGCCGCTGCTTCCCGGTCCGGCCGGTCGAGCGCCAGTACTGCAGGCACATCTTCACCGCCACCTCGACCGACACCGAACCGGAGTCGGCGAGGAAGACGTGCTCGAGTCCTTCCGGCGACATGTCGACAAGATGCTTCGCCAGCCGTACCGCGGGCTCGTGCGTGAGCCCGCCGAACATCACATGGCTCATCCGCCCGAGCTGTTCGTGCGCCGCCTCGTTGAGGACCGGGTGGTTGTAGCCGTGGATCGCCGACCACCACGAGGACATGCCGTCCACCAGCTCGCCCGAGCCGTCGGCGAGCCGCAGCCGGACCCCGCTCGCCGACTCCACGACCAGCGGTTCGCCGCGGCCGGGCATCGGGCCGTACGGGTGCCAGACATGCCGCCGGTCCAGCTCCAGCAGCTCGCCCACCCTCAGAGCGGGCAGCCGCTCAGGCATTGGGCGCGAGATCCGTTCCGGCGCCCCGGCGGCGTACGGCCACGAGGTCGGTGCGCGGCTCCTGCGTGGACGGCGCCACGGCCGTACCGCACGCGTCGGCCGTCGTACCGCACGCGCCCTCGTGCGAGCCGCCACCCTCGTGCGAGCCGCCACCCTCGTGCGAGCCGCAGCCCTCGTGCGAGCCGCAGCCCTCGTGCGAGCCGCAGCCCTCGTGCGAGCCGCACACGGAGCCGCAGCCTCCCGAGGCCGCCGCCCGGTGTTCCGGCAGCGTCACCTCGCCGGCGCCCTCCACCTCGAAACCGGCGTCCGCGATCATCTCCAGGTCGGCCTTGCCGGCCTGGCCCTCGCTGGTCAGGTAGTCCCCGAGGAAGACGGAGTTGGCCAGGTGCAGCGCGAGCGGCTGCATCGAACGGAGGTGGACCTCGCGGCCGCCCGCGATACGGACCTCCACGTCCGGGCAGACGAACCGGACCATCGCCAGGATCCGCAGGCAGCGCTGCGGGGTGAGGTTCCACTCCTTGGCCAGCGGGGTGCCCTCGAACGGGATCAGGAAGTTCACCGGCACCGAGTCGGGGTCCAGTTCACGCAGCGAGAAGACCACGTCCACCAGGTCCTCGTCGCTCTCGCCCATGCCCGCGATCAGACCGGAGCACGCGGACAGGCCGGCCGCGTGCGCCTTGTTCACCGTGTCCACCCGATCGGCGTAGGTGTGGGTGGTGGTGATGTCCCCGTACGTGGACTCCGAGGTGTTGAGGTTGTGGTTGTAGGCGTCCGCACCCGCCTCGCGCAGCCGTTCGGCCTGGCCGTCGGAGAGCAGACCGAGGCAGGCGCACACCTCGACCTGCTCGTTCTGTTCCTTGATCGCCTTGATGGTCTCCGAGACCCGGTCCACGTCCCGGTCCGTCGGGCCGCGTCCGCTGGCCACCAGGCACACCCGCTTGGCGCCTCCCGCGAGGCCGGCCGCGGCCGCCTCGGAGGCCTCGTCGGGCTTGAGCCACGTGTACTTCAGGATGTCGGCCTTCGAGCCGAGCCGCTGCGAACAGTAGGAGCAGTCCTCCGGGCACAGGCCGGACTTGAGGTTCACCAGATAGTTGAGTTTCACCCGTCGCCCGAACCAGTGCCGGCGCACCTTTCCGGCCGCGGCCACCACATCGAGCAGGTCGTCGTCGGAGGTGGCCAGAACGGCGAGCGCTTGCTCGCGGGTCGGCAGCTCGCGCCGAAGCCCCTTGTCCACCAGCGTGTTCAGCAGGTCCATGAGGCCTGATCCTGTCCTACCGGACCGCCCTGGGCCAAGGAGAGTTTGCACAACGGAGACGGTTCACCGTGTGGGTATTGCCACACCTCGGGTGGCCGTTCGTGCCGCTAGTGTCTGTCCGCTACCTACAAAAGCCCCGGAGGACCCATGGCGTTCGGCTGGATCGACGAGCAGGCCGAGGCGCGCCGCCGCGCCGGGCTCGTACGCACCCTGCGCCCGCGCCCCGCCGAATCGCCGCTGCTGGATCTGGCGAGCAACGACTACCTGGGCCTCGCCCACCACCCCGAGGTCACCGAGGGAGCCGCCCGGGCCGCACGGACCTGGGGCGGCGGCTCGACCGGGTCCCGTCTGGTCACCGGCACCACCGAGCTGCACACCGAGCTGGAGCGCGAGCTGGCCGCCTTCTGCGGCTTCGAGGCGGCGCTGGTCTTCTCCTCCGGTTACGCCGCCAACCTGGCCGCGGTCACCGCGCTCGGCCCGCACGGCTCGCTGATCGTCTCCGACGCCGGCAACCACGCCTCCCTCATCGACGGCTGCCGGCTCGCCCGCGGCGAGCGGCAGGTCGTCGGGCACGCCGACCCGGAGGCCGTGCGCAAGGCGCTGGCCACGCACCGGGGGGCGGCGATCGTGGTCTCCGACACCGTGTTCTCGGTCGACGGCGACCGGGCTCCGCTGGCCGCGCTGGCCGGGGCGTGCCGGGAGCACGGCGCGGGGCTGGTGGTGGACGACGCGCACGGTCTCGGGGTGCTGGGGGACGGCGGCCGGGGCGCGCCGTATGCGGCGGGGCTGGCCGGTGCCGCGGATGTGGTCGTCACGGCGACCCTGTCCAAGTCGCTGGGCAGTCAGGGCGGCGTGGTGCTCGGCCCGGGGCGGGTGATCGACCATCTGGTCAACGCGGCCCGGACCTTCATCTTCGACACGGGCCTGGCCCCGGCGGCGGCGGGCGCCGCGCTCGCTGCACTGCAGCTGCTGATCCGCGAACCGGAACGCGCGGCGCGCGCCCGTGAGGTGGCCGCCGAACTGCACGCACGGCTGACCGCCGCGAGTCTGGAAGCGGTGCGGCCGGACGCCGCGGTGGTCTCCGTGCGGGCCCCGTCCCCGGAGCAGGCGGTGCGCTGGGCGGCCGACTGCCGCGCCGCCGGGCTGGCCGTGGGCTGCTTCCGCCCACCCTCCGTGCCCGACGGCATCTCACGGCTGCGGCTGACCGCCCGGGCCGACCTGTCCGGGGCCGAGATCGAACGCGCTGTACGGGTGATCTGCGAAACGCGACCATGAGTCGGCGTGACACGGCCGTGCTCCGCAACAGAACGATGATGAGTGACCGATTCTGATCGGATGATGATCGATAGCCGTCGGTTGTCGGTCGTTGTCGGTCGTTGATCGGGCGCTGATCAGAGAAGGGTGACGAATCCGGCCCAGGCCGCGGTGGAGAAGAGCAGTGCGGGTCCGGTGGGGCTCTTGGAGTCGCGCACGGCGAGCAGCCCGGCCCAGGGGCCGGAGCGCGGCCGGGCCGTCTCCACGCAGTTGTTGGCTCCCGTGCTGTAGCTGCTGCGCAGCCAGCGCACGTCGTGCAGGTCGGTACTGGCAGGGACGTTCCGAGGCAGAGCTGACATGGTGCCTCCTTACGCGCCGTCACCTATCCCGGCGATGTAATCCAACGTTTCCTCGGGTGAAAGGGCGTGCATGCGAAGGGTGTCGAAGGCCTCTGAGTAGGCCATGAGGTCTTCTTTCCGTTCCAGGTAGAGGCTACTCGTCAACTGGTCGAGAACAACTACATCCAGATCAGAAGTGCTCGGAAATGAGAAGATAACGAAAGGTCCGGTGAGGCCGACATGCGCCCCGGCGCCGAACGGCAGCACCTGGAGCCGGACTTGGGGCAGCCGGGCGGCCTCCGTAAGGCGCTCCAGCTGCCGGGCCATCACCTCGGGGCCGCCGACCTCGCGCCGCAGCACCGCCTCGTCCAGCACCGCGCTCAGCCTCAGCGGCGGATTCGTGCGGAGCACGTCCTGCCTGGCCAGGCGCACCTCCACCAGCGTGTCCAGGCGTTCGTCGTCCAGGTCCTTCACGGCCGCCCGGGTCACCGCGCGGGCGTACTCGGGCGTCTGCAGCAGACCGGGTACGACCGTGGTCTCCAGCGTGCGCATCGCGCTCGCCTGCGACTCCAGGCTGATGAAGTCCCGGTAGGTGGGGGGCAGCACTCCGCGGTAGGCGTGCCACCAGCGGTCCCGGTCGCCCGTCTCCTCGGACCCCGCCAGCATCAGCAGCAACTCGCGCAGCTGCCCGTCCCGCACCTCGTAGGCGTCGAGCAGTAACCGCACATCGGCTGGTTTCACCCCGCTGGCGCCCGTCTCGATTCGGCTGACCTTCGACTGGTGCCAGCCGACCAGCCGGGCCGCCTCACCGCTGGTGAGCCCAGCACTGGTACGCAGCGTGCGCAGTTCGGCGCCCAGTTTGCGGCGGCGCACTGCCGGCCCGTTCTGCATGGGCTCCTCCTTACTCCTTCCGGGCCGCCCAAATACGGTCTCCCGTCGTAGAGTTCACCGCTTCGGGCGACAGATATATGCATATCTTGGTGGATCGCTCCCCGTCACCGGCCCGGTGATGGCAGTCTGACGAGCAAGCACCAGTCCGGGACCGTACTCGAACCATCCGCTCCGTGTCGGACTGCGGTCCCGTGGGAAAGGGACGACGTCGCCATGGCAGACCATTTGGAAGCATCCGTCACTCTGCCGAGCGATCCCGCCTCGGTGTCCGCCGCCCGCACCTACGTCGTGGGCACGCTCGCGGAGTGGGGCCTGCCGTCGGACACCGACGTGGCCGACACGGTTCGGCTCATCGTCTCCGAACTCGCCACGAACGCCGTACAGCACACCTTCGGTCAGTCACCCACCTTCACGGTCGACATCGCGCTGGACCGTGACGAACATCTACGCATCGGCGTCACGGACAGTCATCCGCGCTTTCCGAAGAGACTGCCTGCCGCCGTCCAGCAGGACAACGGCCGCGGCATGGTCATCATCCGCTGGCTCACCGCCGAGTGCGGCGGCAAACTCCGCGTCCGCCCCACCCGGGAGGGCGGCAAGACGGTCTCCATCGAGCTCCCCTGGGCCACCCCGGCCGAACCGGTCCCGGCAGCTGGCCCCCAGGAGCCGTAGCCCCCCGGCGGGGCGGGCGCGGCGCTGGACCGGTGCTGCTCTCTCCGGGCCGTCTGCCTGTGTCGGGCGGCGGCGCCGGGGATGAGGGTCCGTGCGGGGCGGTGCGTGGCGGTCGGTGTGGGGTCGTCGGCGAGTGGTATGGGGCCCAGGGGGCGAGGGCCGGTGGCGGCGGCGGGGTGACGGGCTGTCGGTGAGGGGTGTGGGGGCGGGCGGGTTCGGAGCGTCGGGCATCGGAACGCGGGGCCCGCGGTGACGCCGGTCGCGACGGGCTGGTGGCGATGGGGTACGGGTACGAAGGGTGTCGTCGGGTGAGGGGCCGGTCGCCGGAGCCGGGGTGACGGCTGCTTGGCGAGAAGGGGCCGGGGGAGTGGCGCGCCGGCGGTCGTGTCCCTGCGGTGACGCCGGACATGAGGACGAGTGGCCTGGTGGCGTTCGGGGCGGTGACTGGTCGACGGCGCCCGAGGATCGGCGCCCCAGCGAGACGGTGCCCCTAGGGGACGGCGTGCCGCCGCGACGCCGGGCAGGCGGTCGCGGCGCCGCGGGCCGCCCACGGGGCCGCCCACGGGCTCCGGGCGGGTACCGGGGTGGCGCTGACGGGCGGGAGCGGCCCTCTGACCGGAGCTGCTCCCACCCTCTGGCGAGTCAGCTGACCCGGCCGTACCAGACGCTCCTGGTCCAGATCTTCTCGAGCCTCACCACGGACCCGGTCTTCGGCGCGTGCCAGATCTTCCCGTGGCCGGCGTAGATGCCGACGTGGTAGACGCTGGAGCCCGAGTGGAAGAACACCAGGTCGCCGGCCCTGCGGCTGCCGGCGGAGATGTGGTGCGTCTTGTTGTACTGCTGGGCGGCGGTGCGCGGCAGGGTCTTGCCCGCCTTCTTGAACGAGTAGAGCGTCAGCCCCGAGCAGTCGAAACGGCGCGGCCCGGTGGCTCCGTACTGGTACGGCGAGCCCTTCTTGGAGGCCGCGACCTGCAGTGCTTTCGTCGCGAGTGTCGCGGCCGAGGCATCGGTGGCGAGACCCGGGACCGCGATCGAGCCACCGACGGCGGCAAGGGTGAGGGCCGAGGCCGTGCCGGCCCGGGCCATGAGCGACGGGACACGATTGAGCGCAGTCATGCGCAACCCTTCGTCAGCCGCCTGTGAAGGATGACCTGTCGGATTCGGGCTGGCGAAGTTGCCCGGCCGCGTTGCCGCGGCTTCACCCCAAGGGCTGCTCGGAACCTCGGCCCGTCTGTGACTGCCAGACGAACGTCCGCTCCGGCGACCCGTCTTGCTCGGGTCCTCCACTCCTGCCGATCCACTCCTGTCGACCGGTCATCCGGGCGGCGGCAGGACTCGGCGTCCGCCCGGACCGCCCCGCCGCGGTGGCGGGGGCTTGTCGTCAGACAGGGATCTTGGCTCACGGCAGTCTGAAAATCCCAATGGAAACGGGGATTTGTGGCATTACTCACCACTCACCCGTTCGGGTGGACAGTGCCGTGTTCGAGACGACGTCAGAACCCGGGCGTAGCCCCGGACCTGGGACGAAGCCCCTGCTTCCGAGTGTCCGACGTGCACGGTGCGCAACCCGAAAGGCCGCGAGAACGATCTCGACGTCCACCGGTCGGCGGTAGGTCGTTCGGGTCGTTTCACGTCCCGTTCGGGCGGAGCGTGTCGACACTCGGGTCCGGTCCGGCCGGTCGGACGTCCGGCTCAGCCGACGCCGTCGGGCGGGAGCGCGACGCGCGCGGTACGGCGTTCACCGTCCAGCACCCGCAAGGCCCGTGCCAGCGTGTCCCCGTGGACCTCCGTCTCGCCCCGCTGGTGCATCAACGCGAGGGCGTCACGCAGCTCTGCGGCCTTGCGCACCAGCGCCTGGGCCGCGCGCAGCCCGCGATACGTGTCCCCGCCGTGCGCGGGATTGACGCGGCCCAGCAGGTCGGCCGCCTCCAGGTAACGGTCGATCAGTTCGCCCTCGGCGCGCGTCAGCGCGGGCAGCGGCGGCAGGTCCGGCAGCATCGTCGGCTCACCTCGGGTCCGGTGCGCCGGGGATGCTCCGCCGGCTGGGCACGATCGCGTCGACCAGGCCGTAGGCCACGGCTGCCGGGGCGTCGAGGACCAAGTCCCGTTCCAGGTCGCGGTGCACCTGTTCGTCCGTGCGCCCCGTGTGCCGGACCAGCATCTCCTCCGTCAGTGCGCGGACCCGGGCCAATTCGTCCGCCTGGATCAGCAGGTCGCTCGGCTGGCCCTGAACGGGCTCGGGGAGCCGGGGCTGTGCGATCACCACGCGCGCGCCGGGCAGGGTGAACCGCTTGCCGGGTGTGCCGGCCGCGAGCAGCAGCGCGGCCTGGGAGGCGGCCTGGCCCAGGCAGTAGGTCGCCACGTCGCAACTGACGTAGCGCATCGTGTCGTAGACGGCTGTCAGCGCGCTGGACGAACCGCCCGGAGAGTTGACGTACAGCGTGATGTCCCGTTCCGGGGCCGCGTGTTCCAGGTACATGAACTGCGCCATCACGTCGTTCGCGGCCGCGTCGTCCAGCGGCGTTCCCAGGAAGACGATCCGGTCCTCGAAGAGCTTGCCGTAGGGGTCGAGCGTGCGCACGCCGCCGCCGGTGCGCTCGGTGAACTCGGGCAGGACATGACGGGCGAACGCTCGGGACATGGGCACACCCCTTCTCATCGCCCAGCCGCTATCGGCTCGGCGTCTGTAAAAAATGTACAGGACGTACGTGACGGTATGATGGGGGTATGGCCTACGAAATTCCGGTGACGCAAGCCAGGGCTGAGCTCGCCGACCTGATCAACCGCGTCGTGTACGGCGGTGAGCGCGTCGTCGTGACACGGCACGGCAAGCCGCTGGTCGCGCTGGTCTCGGCCGCCGATCTGGAGCGGCTGGACGCGCTCGACGAGCCGGCGGAGGAGCAGGTCATCAGCTCGGTGTCGGGCGTCCGTGAGGCCCGTTCCGCCGGGCGCGAACAGCAGCGGTTCGGGATCGCCGCCGAGCATCGCGGTCCCGGCACCTCCTGATGCGCGCCGGTATCGGGGGCCCCATCGCGCGGTCATCGGCGGATCAAGGTCTGGTTAACGTCGCTGAAACTCCGGCGAACTAGCCTGCAGATCCACGTCATCAGGGGTTTTCTGCCCGGATCGAGGGCGATCCCGGGGTTTGTCTGCGTGTTTTTTTTACACCTATCCCCGTCGTGATGGCTGCGGCAACCGGACCCCGCACGGTCCGGAGCAAGGACTGTGAGGTGGGACGTGCAACTGACCCCGCACGAGCAAGAGAGGCTGCTGATCCACGTGGCGGCCGACGTCGCCGAGAAGCGCCGGGCCCGCGGGCTCAGGCTCAACCACCCGGAAGCGGTCGCCCTCATCACGTCGCACATCCTCGAGGGAGCGCGTGACGGCCGTACGGTCGCCGAGCTGATGTCCTCCGGCCGCAAGCTCCTCACGAGGGACGACGTCATGGACGGGGTTGCCGAGATGATCCACGACGTTCAGGTGGAGGCCACCTTCCCGGACGGCACCAAGCTCGTCACCGTCCACGAGCCGATCATCTGAGGGGCGCGATGATTCCCGGAGAGATTCTGTTCGCGGACGACCCCGTCAGCTTCAACGCCGGTCGCGAGGTCACTCGTCTGACCGTCCTCAACGCCGCCGACCGGCCGGTCCAGGTCGGCTCCCACTACCACTTCGCCGAGGCCAACCCCGGCCTGGAGTTCGACCGTGCCGCGGCCCGCGGCAAGCGGCTGAACATCGCCGCCGGCACCGCCGTGCGCTTCGAGCCCGGCATCCCCGCCGACGTCGAACTCGTACCCCTCGCCGGCGCCCGGGTCGTGCCCGGTCTGCGCGGGGAAACGGGGGGTGCGCTCGATGCCTGAGATCTCCCGCGGCGCCTACGCCGACCTGTTCGGCCCCACCACCGGTGACCGCATCCGGCTCGCCGACACCGACCTGCTGATCGAGATCGAGGAGGACCGCTCCGGCGGACCCGGCAGCTCCGGCGACGAGGCGGTCTTCGGCGGTGGCAAGGTCATCCGCGAGTCCATGGGCCAGTCCCGCGCGACCCGCGCCGACGGCACCCCGGACACCGTGATCACCGGCGCCGTCGTCGTCGACCACTGGGGCGTCGTCAAGGCCGACGTCGGCGTCCGCGACGGCCGGATCACCGGGATCGGCAAGGCCGGCAACCCGGACACCATGGACGGCGTCCACCCCGACCTGGTCATCGGGCCCGAGACCGAGATCATCGCGGGCAACGGACGGATCCTCACCGCCGGTGCCATCGACGCGCACGTGCACTTCATCTGCCCCCAGATCGCCGACGAGGCGCTGGCCTGCGGCATCACCACCCTGGTCGGCGGCGGCACCGGTCCCGCCGAGGGCTCCAAGGCCACCACCGTCACCCCCGGCCCCTGGCACCTGGCCCGGATGTTCGAGGCGATGGAGGCCTACCCGGTCAACGTCGGCTTCCTCGGCAAGGGCAACACCGTCTCGCACGAGGCGATGCTCTCCCAGATCAGGGGCGGCGCCGCGGGCCTGAAGCTGCACGAGGACTGGGGCTCGACCCCGGCCGTCATCGACGCCGCGCTCACCGTCGCCGACCGCACGGGCATCCAGGTCGCCATCCACACCGACACGTTGAACGAAGCCGGTTTCGTCGGCGACACCCTGGCCGCGATCGCGGGCCGCGGCATCCACTCGTACCACACCGAGGGCGCCGGCGGCGGGCACGCGCCGGACATCATGACGGTGGTCTCGCAGCCCAACGTGCTGCCCAGCTCCACCAACCCGACCCGCCCGTTCACCGTCAACACCGCCGAGGAACACCTCGACATGCTGATGGTGTGCCACCACCTCAACCCGGCGGTCCCGGAGGACCTGGCGTTCGCCGAGTCCCGGATCCGGCCGTCCACCATCGGCGCGGAGGACGTCCTCCACGACCTCGGCGCGATCTCCATCATCTCCTCCGACTCCCAGGCCATGGGCCGCGTCGGCGAGGTGATCCTGCGCACCTGGCAGACGGCCCATGTCATGAAGCGAAGGCGCGGCGCACTGCCGGGGGACGGACGGGCGGACAACCACCGGGTACGGCGTTATGTCGCCAAGTACACGATCAACCCCGCCCTCGCCCAGGGCCTCGACGCCGAGATCGGCTCCGTGGAGACCGGCAAGCTCGCCGACCTCGTGCTGTGGGAGCCCGCCTTCTTCGGCGTCAAGCCGCTGCTCGTCATCAAGGGCGGACAGATCGCGTACGCGCAGATGGGCGACGCCAACGCCTCCATCCCCACCCCGCAGCCGATCCTGCCCCGCCCGATGTACGGCGCGATCGGCCGGGCCCCGGCCGCCAACTCGGTCAACTTCGTCAGCCAGTTGGCGATCGAGGACGGCCTGCCGGAGCGGCTGGGCCTCGGCAAGCGGTTCCGGGCGATCGGGTCCACGCGTGCGGTGACCAAGGCCGACATGCGGGAGAACGACGCCCGGCCCGACGTCCGGATCGACCCCGACAGCTTCGCCGTGCACATCGACGGCGAGCTGGTCGAGGCGACGCCTGCCGCAGAACTGCCCATGGCCCAGCGCTACTTCCTCTTCTGATGGGCAGGGCAGCACTCCTCGTCCTGGCCGACGGCCGCTTCCCCGCCGGAGGGCACGCGCACTCCGGCGGGGCGGAGGCCGCCGTCAGGGCGGGCCGGATCAGCTCCGCCGCGAGCCTGGAGGACTTCTGCCGGGGCCGGCTGCACACCGCCGGTCTCGTCGCGGCGGCACTGGCGGCCGCCGTCGTTCTCGGCGCGGATCCCGGCGAGATGGACGCGGCGGCGGACGCCCGCACGCCCTCTCCGGCCCTGCGGACCGCCGCTCGCCGGCTCGGGAGGCAGCTGCTGCGGGCCGCCCGGGCGGCCTGGCCCTCGGGCGAACTCGACGCGCTGGCCCAGCAGTTCCCCAAGGGCGCACACCAGCCGGTGGTCCTCGGGCTCGCCGCGCGGGCGGCCGGCCTCGCCCCGCAGGACGCGGCGTACTGCGCGGCGTACGAGAGCGTGAGCGGGCCGGCGACGGCGACCGTGCGCCTGCTGAGCCTGGACCCCTTCGACGCCACGGCGGTTCTGGCACGGCTGGCCGCCGAGCTGGACCGTGTCGTGGACCGGGCCGTGGCGGCGGCACACGCCGTGCGCGACGAGGGCGTCGACGCGCTCCCCGCGGCCTCGGCGCCGCTGCTGGAGGTCATGGCCGAAGGGCACGCCGCTTGGCCGGTACGGCTGTTCGCCTCCTGACCTTCCACCCCGTCGCCGTACTCGCTCGCCCGGGCGACGGGCGACCGCCCCACCCGGGCCACCGAACGAGTGGCCCGGCCTCTCGCACCCCAGGAGCCGTACATGCACCTCGACCACACCCACGACGGCCCCGCCGCCCTCAGCGCGGACGCGCACCGCCCCGACGGCTCGCCCCGCGCGCTGCGCATCGGCCTCGGCGGCCCCGTCGGCTCCGGGAAGACCGCGACCGTCGCCGCGCTCTGCCGGGCCCTGCGCGACGAGCTGTCGCTCGCCGTCGTCACCAATGACATCTACACCCGCGAGGACGCCGAGTTCCTGCTGCGGGAGGCGGTACTGCCGCCGGAGCGGATCACGGCCGTGGAGACGGGCGCCTGCCCTCACACCGCGATCCGCGACGACATCTCCGCCAACCTCGAAGCCGTGGAGGACCTGGAGGACGCGGTCGGCCCCCTGGATCTGATCCTCGTCGAGTCCGGCGGCGACAACCTCACCGCCACCTTCTCCAAGGGGCTGGTGGACGCGCAGATCTTCGTGATCGACGTGGCCGGCGGGGACGACATCCCGCGCAAGGGCGGCCCCGGTGTCACCACCGCCGACCTGCTCGTCGTCAACAAGACCGACCTCGCGCCGCACGTCGGCTCCGACCTCTCCCGGATGGCCGCCGACGCCAAGGCCCAGCGCGCCGAACTTCCCGTGGTCCTGCAGTCCTTGCGCAGCGAGGACGGTGTCGCGGAAGTGGCCGCCTGGGTGCGCGGGCGGCTCGCCGCGTGGACGGCATGACGGCCACCGGGGTGCGGGCGCACGCCCGGATCGTCGCCCGCGCCGACGGCCGCGGCGGCACCGCGCTGCCGGTGCTGGCGGGCGAGGGCCCGCTGGCCCTGCGCCGCGTCCGGTCCGGCGGTGCCGAGGCGAGGGTCATGGTCGTCGGTGCGATGAGCGGCCCGCTCGGTGGCGACCGCCTCGCGCTCACGGCCAGCGTGGCGCAGAGCGCCCGGCTGCACGTCGGCTCGGCCGCCGCCACCCTCGCCCTGCCCGGCCAGGCCGGGGGCGAGGCCCGCTACGACGTACGGCTCGACGTGGCCGAGGGCGGCGAACTGCGCTGGCTGCCGGAACAGTTGATCGCGGCCCGCGGCAGCGACCTGCACGTCACCACCCGGGCCGAACTCGCCGCGGGGGCGCGGCTGGTGCTGCGCGAGGAGCAGGTGCTCGGGCGGGTGGGAGAGGAACCCGGGCGCCTCACCAGCCGCCTGACCGTGCGGGTCGCCGGCCGGACGGTGCTGGACCAGGAGCTGGCCTGTGGGCCTGGGGCGCCGGGTGGCTGGGACGGTCCGGCGGTGCTGGCGGGGCACCGGGCGGTGGGGCAACTCGTGGTCGTGCGGCCCGAGTACGAGGACCGACCGGTCGAGACTCGGATGCTGGACGAGTGCGCTGCCCTGACACCGCTGGCCGGCCCGGCGGCCCTGGTGAGCGCCGTGGCACCGGACGCGCTGAGGCTACGACGGCTCTTGGACGAAGCACTGGCAGGGCTCAGCTGAAGCGCCCGTGGAGGGGCGTGGGAACGGCGCGGAGCCAGTGCTCTGACCGCATGGGTTCGCCGGGTCGCCGGGTCGTGGCCGGCGGGCAGGCGGGCACCGACGCGGCATCGTGCCTGCGGGGTGGGAGCCGCCTGGCCCTGGGGCCGCTGGACGGCTGACCGGGGGCTGGGGGTGTCGGTGATCGTGGCAGATGCCGGTCATGGCCGCGGCGTCTCGTTCCGGCTCGCGCCGGAAGACCGCCACCGGGCCTGCGCCCGTGGAGCCTCTGCAGGACAGCAAGGGCACGACGACCTCGGCACGACAGCCGCCACCGGCGGTCGATCCCTGCCGGCCGGTGCAACCAGCACCCGGCCCAGCACTACCGGCAGGCCCTGCCACTGTCGCATGACGGTGGAGCTGGCGGGACTCTTCGAGTGAAAAAAGCGGAGCAAGCCCACCTGACCGGCGGTTCGCTGATTGTTGGGAAGGTCCGCAAACCATACGTTCGGCTCCAGCGCTCACAGCGGGGGCGCCCGCGCACAGAGTTTCGTCCGCATCTGCCACAGACCACAAAGCCGAGAGGAACAGTCATGCACCTGATCCGCGGCGTTCTCGCTGCCGCAACGGTGGCGGCTTCCGCCTCAGCCATCGGCGTGCCCTTCTTCTTCGCGGACTGGACACCACGGAGTGCCGATGCCACGCAGGTCCGCATGGTCAGCGCCGCCGGCCTCTCGTGGGGCAGAGCCGAATCGTCCCAGTCACCCCCGGAACCGGTCCCGCAGCAATCAGCGCTTCCCTGCTGGAGCTACGGCGGCCCTTACTGCGGCTGGGTGAGAACGTACTGGGGCGGCTGCGACAAGGAGTGGGGCCTGAGCTACGGGGTCAAGGACCCCAATTGGCTCTGTCCCCATGACCCGCTTCCGAGCGCCTCGGCCAGCGCCAGTTCCTCCGCCTCCGCTTCCGCCTCCGCCTCCGCGTCGCCCTCGGCCTCCTCTGGAGGCAACCAGGGAAACAACGCGGGAAGCAACGAGGGAAGCAACGAGGGAAGCAGCGACGGCTCGGTCGCGCTCGGCCGTTTGGCCGGACCCCCGCACTCGTCCAAGCACCACCACTCGGCCAGGCCCAGCGCCACGGCCGAGCCCAGCCCCATGGTGCAGGCCAGTCCCACGGTGACGTCCAGCCACGGGGGCCACGTGCGCCACCACCGCAAGCCGCACTCGCTCCCGGCCGGGCCTTCCGAGACACCTCCGGCGACCAGTGGCAGCGACGAGGCGCAGCCGCCCGCGGCGGTCGGCCCACAGGGGCTGCCGTCGGCGGAGAACCCGCCCGGCTCGCCCTCCGATGGCCACACCGGGGTCGGCCGGCCGGCACCGGACGACGAGCCGAATGTCGCCGGCCAGGCGGACGACGAGGACGATTGAACCGGCTGGCGAGGCCGATTGAACCGGCTGGTCAGGCCAGAAGTCAGCATCGGAGCCGGCGCAGGAGTCGCCATGCCGGCCGGACGGGACCGCCGGCGCTCCGGTAACCCTTGTCCGGCCGGCAGGTGGCGCGGGCCTGCACGAGAGCGTGGGTGATACCGCTCTCCCGGGGGGGCACGGGGGTCGTGGACAGCGCCGGGCAGTGTGGGCGGCGGGGGCGGCGTGGGCGGCAGCCACCAGCAGGCGGCCCGGCAGGGCGGCGAGATGCTGCGCGTTCACGCTGTGCCGTCCGTACCTGCCGGAGCAGTGGAGGACGGTCGCCCCGCGATGCGGTCGGCGGGCAGCAACGTCCTGCCAGGGGAACGTGGACCTTCGTCAACCCGGCCGCGCATCTGGGCGAGCGAAAGAGCCGGACCGGCCAGGACCTGGCTCGGGTGACAGGCGCGCCCCACCGGCGCCGAGGGCTTCGCGCACGTCAGGGCGGCCCCTGACGTGACGTCAGGGGCCCGGGGCGCTGCTGGTTCCCCTTGCCGGTTCCGCTTGTGTCGGTCGAGTATCAGTCGGCAGATGAACGACGTCGGCGAAGCCAGGCCGTGGCCAGCGTTCCCAGAAGGACCAGCAGAGTGCCGACCCCGATCGCGATGTTCTTCGCGCTCAGCAGGCCGGTGCTCCAGCCGGCGGCCGTGCTGTCACGGGGAACTGGGGAAAGGGCGCCCGCCCCGGGCAGCGGGGAGCCGGACGAGCCCCTCCCGTTCGGAGTCGCACCGCCATGCGGAGGAGCGCCGTTCCCGCGTTCTGCGTCGTCCTTCCCGCTGTCGCAGTGGGCGGCCGGGAAGGGAAAGAGCCGCCGGTGATTGTCGAAGGCCTTCACCTCGAAGAGCGGGTGCACCCTGTAGAAGGCACGGATCCTGAACTCGTACTGACTTGTGGTCTGGGTGGGGTAATTGACGTTCAGGTACGTCGAGACGGAAAAGGTGGTCCACGGCGCCACCGGTGACGAGGCCGATCCCGTGTCCCCTTGGAGGACGGTGGCCTCCGGCCCGCGCCGGCCATTGGTCAGAATCGCCCTCAGGGTCTTGTCGATGAGCACGACGCCGCGGGGACTGTGGCAGGGACGCCATGGGCCGTGGGGCCCGTCGTCGTCATCGTCTTCCTGGAGCCGCAGGGAGGTGTACGCGTGCGGAGCAGAGGCCTGCGCGGCGACGCATGGCGACGGCGACACGAGGGCGAAAACCGCACCCGCCAGCGGCGCTGCAACCCAGGCTCGAAGATTCATCCGATGACCTCCATGGGTGGCGGACGCAGGCGGCCGCCTGCTGGGTGACACATCCGAATCTCACAAGAAGGTAAGAGAAATCAGCTCGTCAGACCGTGAGCGTCTTCGGGGAGCCGCGATCCTTGTCACTCAACCGCAGCAGTGTCGGCGTCGCTGGTGGGTCGTGGGCGGCTCCGGGTGCGCGCCACGGTGGGCGGCGGACCGTGGGGCGGCCGCCTTCCCGAGGGCGGGCCGTGGTGTGGAACACCGCCGACTCCGGTTGCCCGCCAGGTCCACGTGCAGGTCTCCCCACGCGGCTTCAGCGGCGAGGCCGTCAAGTCCTCGAGGCGGAGCAGACGACACGTCACCGGCCGTTGCCGCAGCGACAATTGCCTCACACAACCGGTGGCGGTGCGGTCGCGGTACCCGCAGCGCATCCCATGGCGACCGGACTTCCCGACACGAACATGATCATCCGGTTATCGGATTGGTAAAGATGGGCCGCGACCCCTGTTCTCGGACGGCTCACAGCGGAGAGGATCCCCGGGCTGACCACTCGCAGTGATCCTGATGTAGGGGGAGGGCCCACTTGAGGGACAACAGACCGAAGAGCCGCCTGCTGGCGCTCGGTTCGGCCGGAGCGCTCGTCACCGCCACCCTGATCGCCGGCGCCGTCTCGGCTCCCGCGGCCAGCGCCGCCGGCCGGACCGGCCAGGACCGGGAGGCACAGGGCGCCGCCATCGCCGCCGCCCGCGCCGCCAAGGCGGGCATCGACTGGCAGGACTGCCCCGCCGACTGGGGGTTCGCGAAGCCCATCCAGTGCGGCTGGGTCAGCGTGCCCGTCGACTACGCCCACCCGTACGGCAAGCAGGTCAAGCTTGCCGTCGACCGTATCGGCAACACCGGCACCAAGGGTGAGCGTCAGGGCTCGCTCGTCTACAACCCGGGCGGCCCCGGCGGTTCGGGTCTGCGTTTCCCGACCCGGGTGACCAACAAGAACCCCGTCTGGGCGAACGTCGCCAAGGCCTATGACTTCGTGGGCTTCGACCCGCGCGGCGTCGGCCACTCGGCGCCCATCTCCTGCGAGGACCCGCAGGAGTTCGTGAAGGCGCCGAAGATGGACCCGGTGCCGGACACGGAGGCGGACAAGACCGCCCAGCGCAAGCTGGCCCGTGAATACGCGGACGGCTGCCTGGAGCGCACCGGCCACGCGATGCTCCAGCAGATGACCACGCCGAACACCGCCCGCGACCTGGACGTCATCCGTGCCGCCCTGGGCGAGAAGAAGCTCAACTACCTCGGCGTGTCCTACGGCACCTACCTCGGCGCCGTGTACGGCACCCTCTTCCCGGGCCACCTGCGCCGCATGATCGTGGACAGCGTGGTCAACCCCGCCCGCGAGAACATCTGGTACCAGGCCAACCTGAACCAGGACATCGCCTTCGAGGGCCGCTGGAAGGACTGGGAGGACTGGGTCGCCGCCAACGACGCCGCCTTCCACCTCGGCACCACCCGCGACGCCGTCCAGGCCAAGTGGCTGCAGCTGCGCGCCACCGCCAAGAAGAGCCCCATCGGCGGGGTCGTCGGCCCGGCCGAGCTGATCTCCTTCTTCCAGAGCGCGCCGTACTACGACTCCTCGTGGGTGCCGGTCGCCACGGTGTTCAGCAAGTACGTCGCCGGTGACACCAAGGCGCTGGTCGACGCCGCCGCCCCCGACCTGTCGAACACCGCCGGCAACATCTCCGCGGAGAACGGCAACGCCGTCTACACGGCCGTCGAGTGCACCGACGCCAAGTGGCCCACCAGCTGGACGAAGTGGGACCGGGACAACACCCGGCTCAACAAGGACTACCCGTTCATGACCTGGGCCAACGCCTGGATGAACCTGCCCTGCGCCACCTGGCCCGTCAAGCAGCGGACCCCGGTCGACGTGAAGACCCACAAGGGTCTGCCGCAGGTGCTGATCGTGCAGTCCACGCGGGACGCCGCCACCCCGTACGAGGGTGCCGTCGAACTGCACAAGCGGTTCCAGGGCTCCCGGCTGATCACCGAGAAGGACGCCGGCTCGCACGGTGTGACCGGCCTGGTCAACCCCTGCATCAACCAGCGTGTCGAGGCCTATCTGCTCGACGGCAAGCTGGACGGCGCGGACGTGACCTGCGGCCCGCACGCCACGCCCAAGCCGTAACCGGGCCCGTGCGGTGACGAGGGGCGGCCGGAGAACCCGGCCGCCCCTCACTCATGCCGCGAGCCAGGCGTCCTCCGCGGCGTAGTCGAACAGATCCGGACTCACCTGGGCGAGGAGCGGGAAGCACTCCCGCCAGTCCCGCCCGGAGGCCAGTACCTCGGTCAGCCACTGCACCGTCTCCGGCAGGCTCCCGGCGTACGACACCACCGGCCGGTGGCCCAGCTCACGTTCGGCGGCGGACATGTCGGCGACGATCGGAAGCGCCGACGTCCACGGGGTCCCGCCCACGGAACCCTCGGGCGGACCGTCGAGGAACGTCGTCTCCGTCTCCACGCCCATCACCGCGTCGACCGCCGCGCCGATCTGGGCGACCGTCGGCGCCTCGCCGTCGCAGGCGTTGAGCACCCGGGAACCGGGCCGGGCCGCCGCCAGCCGCACCAACTCGGCGATGTTCCGGGTGCTCGCCGGATGGAACCGGCTCTCACCCCGGTGGGCGAGCACCCGCATGCGCCTGCCGTCCAGATTCCGCTTCACGAAGTACAGCTCACGGGGGAGCGGACTGTGCCGCCCGTGCACCGCGCCCGGCCGCAGCACGGTGACCGGCAAGCTCGCGCCGTCCGCGAGGAGTTCACGTTCCAGCGCGGCCTTCCGGGTGCTGTACGACATCTCGCCCGGAGCCACCGTCGGCTGGCTCTCGGGGATCGGCACCGGATAGGCGGGCACGCCGTCCGGCTCGTGCAGCGTGTCGAAGTTCCGGCCCTTGCCGTCGTCGTAGACGGACACACTGGAGATCACGACCGCCGAGCCGACACGGCCCCCGAGAGACGTCAACTGCCGGGCGTGGGACGCGTCGTAGGCGACCACGTCGACCACCAGCTCGCAGCCGTCGCCGATCACTCGGGCCAGGGCCGCGTCGTCGGTGCGGTCCAGCCGGACCGTCCGCACCCCGTCGTCCCACGCCTCGTCCCGGCCGCCGCTGCGCGAGGCCGCCGTCACCTCCCAGCCGTCCCGCACCAGCGCGTTCACCGTCGGACGGCCGATCTGCCCGCTCGCCCCGATCACCACAGCCCTCTTCATGCGGCGAGCCTACGCAAGCGGGCCGCCCGAGCCGAGGATCTTCTGCCGACGGCAGAGGCGGTCAGCTCAGCGGTGTCCGCGGGAACCTGCGCTCCCTGCCACCCTTCTGCGCGGCCTGCTGCTCCTTGACGACGGCGGCGTACTCGTCGACGTACTCCTGACCGGACAGCGTCAGAATGGCGTAGATGATCTCGTCGGTGACGGCCCGCAGGACCGCCTTCTCCCCCTCCATGCCGGCATAGCGGGAGAAGTCGAGGGGCTTGCCGAAGCGAATGGTGACGGGGCGGATGCTCGGGATGACCTTCCCGGGCGGCTGCGCCTCGAAGGTGCCGATCATGGCGCACGGAACCACCGGCACCCCGGCCCTCAGCGCCATCACGGCGACACCGACCTTGCCCTTGTAGAGCCTGCCGTCGTGCGAACGGGTGCCCTCCGGGTAGATCCCGAGCAACTCGCCCCTGCCCAGCACCTTCAGGCCCTCGCGGATCGCCGCCTGCCCCGCATCCTTGCCCGAGCGGTCCACGGGGATCTGCCCGGCGCTGCGGAAGAAGAACGCGGTGAGCCGGCCCTTGAGCCCCGGACCGGTGAAGTACTCCGCCTTGGCGAGGAAGGTGATGCGGCGCTTGAGCATCGCCGGCATCAGGAAGTGGTCGGAGAAGGACAGATGGTTCCCGGCGACGATCGCGGGTCCGGAGGCCGGCACGTGCTCCAGACCCTCGATGCGGGGCCGGAAGACGAGTCTCAGCAGGGGGCCCAGCAGCACGTACTTGAGCAGGTAGTAGAACACGGCTCGCTCCTCACATCACCAGCCACCCCTTGAGACCGACGTCTCCCAGGTCAGCGCAGCGATCACGGAAAGGGGCTCGATCGCACCCTTGGTCATCTGTAGCCATGTTCGGTCGGTCTCATGCTGACCCTTCCCGAGTGGACTGACGGCCGGTCAGGCACCGGCGCCGCCCTGGACTCTTGACGGCCAAAGACCGGGGGTGGCGACCGCACACAAGCGGTGGCGTGAGCCTACAGAAGTCACTGCGCCGGGCCCAGAGCGGGACGGGACTTCGCAGCAGGGCGTTCAGGGAACCGCCAGGTACGCGCGCCAGCCGCCGAACGAGGTGATGTCACGGGCACCCTCGACGGCCTCGGGCTCGCAGAGGAAGCCGGTGACGAAGCTGCCGTCCGCGAGTTCCACGCTGCCGAGCGCCATCGGACGGGGCAGCGCCGCGAGGAGCGCGCCCAGTCCCTCGGCGGGCAGTTGCCAGACCTCGGACTCGATCGCGCCACCGCCTTCGCCGACCCGGACCAGACCCGGCTTCGCAGGCAGGGTGTCCAGCGCGTACAGCCGGTAGGCGGCAGCGGTCGTGGTGGCACGGACCAGCCGTCCTCCCACGGCGAGCAGTTGTCCGTTCAGCGGCTGCCCGGACAAGTGGGCACCGATCACCGCGAGCCGCACCGGCGGGGCGCTGAGCAGCCCGGCGATGCGCACGAGCCGCTCGTCCGTGAAGGCCCGGCCGATCAGCATGACACCGAACGGCAGCCCGTTCACCTCGCCCGCGGGAACGGCCACCGCCGCCATGTCGAAGAGGTTGGTCGAGTTGGTGAAGCGGCCCAGCCGGGCATTGGCGCCCAGCGGATCGGCGGCGACCTCCGCGATCGTCGGGTGGCCCGGGGCGGTCGGCAGGAGCAGGGCGTCCGCGCCGCCCAGGGAGGCAAGGGCCCGGGTGCGCAGGGACGCGAGCTTCGCCCGGTCGGCGTAGAGCTGGTGGGCCCGGATCTCCCCGGCCCGGGAGATGATCCCGGCCACGGTCGGATCGAGGTCCGCCGAGCCCGCGTGCGCGTCGACGAAGGCGCCGACGGCGGTGTAGCGCTCGGCGACGAACGCGCCTTCGTACAGCATGGCCGCCGCCTCGGTGAACGGTGCCAGGTCGACCGGGAGCAGTTCGGCGCCCGCGTCGGCGAGCCGGCCTGCCGCCGTCTCGAACGCCTCGGTCCAGCCCGTGTCCATCCGGCCGAGCTGCTCGGGCCCGGGAACGGCGATCCGCCACGGCCCCGGATGCCGGGGCGCCGGCGCCGGACGGGCCGGCGCGGACGGCGCCGAGACGAGGGACAGCGCCAGCTCGGCCTCCGGGAGCGTGCGGGCGAAGACCGTGACGCAGTCGAGCGAGGCACAGGCCGGGACGACGCCCTCGGCCGGGACCAGCCCGATGGTCGGTTTGAGGCCGACGATGCCGTTGAAGGCCGCCGGGACCCGCCCCGAGCCCGCGGTGTCCGTGCCGAGCGCGATGTCGGCGATGCCGAGCGCCACGGAGACCGCCGAGCCGGACGAGGAGCCGCCGGACACGCGCTGGGGGTCGACGGCGTTGCGGACAGCGCCGTACGGGCTGCGGGTGCCGACCAGGCCGGTCGCGAACTGGTCGAGGTTCGTGGTGCCGAGGACCACGGCGCCCGCGGCCTTCAGACGGGCCACGGCCGGGGCGTCGGCGTCCGGCCGGTACGCGTAGGCGGGGCAGCCGGCAGTGGTCGGCAACCCGGCCACGTCGATGTTGCCCTTGACCGCGAACACCGTCCCGGCCAGCGGCAGCCGGTCACCGGCGGCGGCCTTCGCGTCGACCGCGGCGGCGTCCGCCTCCGTCTCGGCCTGCGGGCGCAGGCCGATCCACACCTCGGGCCGGTCCACCTGCGCGATGCGCGCGTAGGCGGCGCGCACCCGTTCCACTGCGGAGATCACGCGGCTGCCTCCACGGTCTCGACGGGAGCGAGGACGACGAGCGCGGCGCCCGCCTCCACCTGGCTGCCCGGCCTGGTCAGGATCTCCGCGACGATGCCGTCGGCGGGGGAGGTCACACGGGACTCCATTTTCATCGCCTCGAGCGCGAGGAGAGGCTGTCCGGCCGACACGCGGTCGCCGACCTCCACGTCGACCTGCCAGACGGAGGCGGTGAACTCGGCCTCGACCAGGTGGCCGCCCGCGGGGGTCTCGACATCGGTGACCGGCGGGACGACCTCCGCGGCCGTCTCGGCACGGGCGAACTCGCCCGCCGCCTCCCAGGCGTCGCGTTCGGCGCCGAAGGCCGCCCTCTGCCGGGCCCGGAACTCGGCGATCGGCCCGGCGTTCTCGGCGAGGAACCGCTGGTACTCGGCGAGCGAGAAGGAACCCTCCTCGATTCTCGGTACGAACCGGCCGGACGTGATGTCCGCACGCAGTTCGAGGAGTTCGTCCGCCTCGACGGGGTACCACCTGATCCGGTCGAAGAACCGCAGCAGCCAGGGCCTGCCCGGCTCGAAGGCGCCGCGCTGCTGCCAGCCCGACCACACCTGCGTGGTGCGGCCGACGAACTGGTAGCCGCCGGGGCCCTCCATGCCGTAGACGCACAGGTACGCGCCGCCGATGCCGACCGAGTTCTCGGCGGTCCAGGTGCGGGCCGGGTTGTACTTGGTGGTGACCAGCCGGTGCCGCGGGTCCAGCGGCGTGGCGACCGGCGCGCCCAGGTACACGTCCCCCAGGCCCATGACCAGGTACTCGGCGTCGAAGACGGTGCGGTACACGTCGTCGACCGTCTCCAGGCCGTTGACGCGGCGGATGAACTCGATGTTCCAGGGGCACCACGGGGCGTCGCCGCGCACGCCCGCCATGTAGCGGGCGATGGCCTCCCGGGTCGCCGGGTCGTCCCAGGACAGGGGCAGATGGACGATCCTGCTGGGTACCACCAGCTCGTCGGTGGCGGGGAGTTCCGCCTCCACCCGCCGGGCCGTCTCGAGGAGTTCGTGCTGCGGCAGGACGTCGGGGTCCGCCTGCACCTGGAGGGAGCGGATGCCGGGGGTCAGGTCGACGATGCCGTCGAGCCGCTCCCCGGCCAGCGCCTCCGCGAGCGCGTGGATCCGCATGCGCAGCGCCAGGTCCAGCTGCATCGGCCCGTACTCGATGAGGAGGTTGTCGTCGCCGCTGCGCCGGTACGTGACCGACGGGCGGGTCCCCGTGCGCGCCAGTCGGGCGAGGATGCCGCCGTCGACGATGGCCCCGCGATCGGCGCGCGGTGCCGCGGCCGGGTTCCGCCGCAGCACGGCGGCCGCCTCGGTGGTGACGGGGACGAAGCGGACCGAGTCGCCGGGGCGGAGCTGGCCGAGCTTCCAGCGCTGTCCGGTCACGACCGTCGCCGGGCAGACGAAGCCGCCCAGGGAGGGCCCGTCGGGTCCGAGCAGGACGGGCATGTCGCCGGTGTAGTCGACGGCACCGACGGAGTACGGCGTGTCGTGGATGTTGGACGGGTGCAGGCCGGCCTCGCCGCCGTCCGAGCGGGCCCACCGCGGCTTGGGGCCGACGAGGCGTACACCGGTGCGCGCCGAGTTGAAGTGCACTTTCCAGTCCGCGGTGTAGAAGTCGCGGATGTCGTCGTCGGTGAAGAACTCGGGGGCGGCGTGCGGGCCTTCGACCGCGCCGATGTGCCACTCGCCGGTGAAGGCCGGGCGCCGGTCGAGGGGAACGGCCCGGGTGCCCGGGCGCTGTTCGCCGCCGTGCAGGACGTCGCCCGCGCGCAGGGCACGGCCGCCGTGCCCACCGAACCGGCCGAGGGTGAAGGTGGCCGCGCTGCCCAGGAATTCCGGTACGTCCAGGCCGCCGGCGAACAGCAGGTAGGTGCGCAGACCGTGCTCGCCGGGCGCCCCGACGGCCAGGGTCTGCCCGGCCTCCACGGTGACCGGCTTCCACTGCTGTGCGGCGACGCCGTCGATCGTCACCGGTGCGGGAGCGCCCGTGACGCAGACCGTCGTCGGGTGGGTGAAGCGGAGGGAGGGGCCCTGCAGGGTGCACTCGAGGCCGGGCGCGCCCTCGGCGTTGCCGAGCGCGGTGTTGCCGAGCCGGAAGGACAGGTCGTCCATCGGTCCGCACGGCGGGACGCCGACCTGCCAGTGACCGGTGCGTCCCGGCCAGTCCTGGACCGTGGTCAGGGTGCCCGGCGCGACGACCTCGATGCGCGGCGTCGGGTCGCTGATCCCGGCGAGCGAGGCGGTGGAGTGGACCGCCCGGCGCACATCGGCGTCCCCGAGCGCGGCCCGCACCAGGCCGAGGTTGGTCTCGATGCCGTCGAGGCGGGTCGCGGCGAGCGCGGCTTCCAGCCGGTCGAGCGCCTCGGCGCGGTCGGCGCCGTACGCGACGACCTTGGCGAGCAGCGGGTCGTACGAGGTCGTGACCTCGGTGCCGGTCTCCACCCAGGTGTCGACGCGGACATCGGAGGGGAAGGCGACGTGGGTCAGCAGGCCCGCGCTCGGGCGGTGGTCGCGGGACGGGTCCTCGGCGTAGATGCGTGCCTCGACGGCGTGGCCCTTCGGCGCCGGGGGTGCGGTGACGACCGCGGTGTCGCCCTGCGCGAGGCGCAGCATCCACTCGACGAGGTCGATACCGTGGATCTCCTCGGTGACCGGATGTTCCACCTGGAGGCGGGTGTTGACCTCAAGGAAGTACGCCTCTTCCTCGCCGGCGTCGTACACGAACTCGACCGTGCCTGCGGAGCGGTAGCGCACGGAGGCGCACAGATCGCGGGCCGCGGTGCTCAGTTGCTCGCGAACCGGGTCCGGAAGACTCGGCGCGGGGGCCTCCTCCAGGACCTTCTGGTTGCGGCGCTGCAGCGTGCAGTCGCGGTCGCCGAAGGTGACGACGCGGCCCTCGCCGTCGCCGAACACCTGCACCTCGACGTGGCGGGCGGACTCGACGAGCCGTTCCAGGAAGACGCCGGCGGAGGAGAAGGAGGCGGCTGCCAGGCGCTGCACCCGCTCCCAGGCGCCGGCGAGGTCGTCGGCGCCGTGGCACGCCTGCATGCCGATACCGCCACCGCCGCCGGTCGCCTTGAGCATCACCGGGTAGCCGATCTCCTCGGCCGCCGCGAGAGCCGCGTCCACGTCGGGCAGCAGCCCGGTGCCGGGGGCGAGGGGCACGCCCGCCGCGTGGGCGGCGGCGCGCGCGGTGTGCTTGGCGCCGAACAGCTCCAGCTGTTCGGGGGTGGGGCCGACGAAGACCAGGCCCGCTTCGGCGCAGCGGCGGGCGAAGCCGGCGTCCTCGGAAAGAAAGCCGTAACCGGGGTGGACGGCGCCCGCTCCGGTGTCCTTTGCGGCCCGCAGGACCAGGCCGGCGTCGAGGTAGGAGTCCTTGGCGGGTGCCGGGCCGAGCCGTACGGCCTCGTCGGCCAGCCGGACGTGTTCGGCCCCGCGGTCCGGGTCGGAGTACACCGCGACGGTGCGCAGGCCGAGCCGGCGGGCGGTGCGGATGATGCGCGAGGCGATCTCTCCGCGGTTGGCGACCAGCAGGGTGTCGAACGTCATGGGGTGCGGCTCCCGTCCGGCTCCGTGATGGTCGTCTGCAGGGCGCTCGGGTCGAAACCGTTGCAGGGGTTGTTGATCTGCGGGCAGTTGGAGAGCAGCACGAGCACGTCGGTCTCGGCACGCAGCACGACTCGCAGGCCCGGGGCCGAGATGCCGTCGACGATGCCGAGGGTGCCGTCCGCCTCGACCGGCACGTTCATGTACCAGTTGACGTTGGACACCAGGTCGCGCTTGCCCAGGCCGTGCTTGCCGCCCTCGGCGAGGAAGTTCTCCACGCAGGCGTGCTGCGACCAGGTGTGGTGTCCGTAGCGGAGGGTGTTGGACTCCTTGGAGCAGGCGCCGCCGACGGTGTCGTGCCGACCGCAGGTGTCCTCGACGACGGTCATCAGCGGGGTGTGCTCGCTGGACAGCAGCACCGAGCCGGTGGTCAGGAAGATGCCGCCCTGGGCCTGGATGGTGTCGGGGGCGCTGTAGCGCACGGAGGTGTCGTGCGCGTCGTAGGCGAGGAAGTCCGCGGCCTGGTTGCCGTACAGGTCGGTGATGGCCAGCAGTTGGCCCTTGCGGACGACGGCGGACCAGGCGGCGCGGGCGGGGACGGTACGGTCGGCGAGAATGCGTCCGGCGGCGGCGCTGGTCATGCGATCCCCCTGGCGGTGAGGTGCTCGGCGGTGTTGAGGAAGGCGCGGCGGCCCTCGGGCGTCGCGTCCCACAGCGCGTCGCCGGGGCCGGTCGGCCGGGACCGGTACGCGAGGACCTCCAGAGGCCCGCAGACGTACGTGGGGCGCGGGTCCAGTGGATGCGGCACGTTGGCGATCAGCACGGTCAGCGGCTGCTCGGCGCGCAGTGTCACGTACGTGCCGGCGCCCGCGGAGCCCGTGAACCCGGTGGTGCCGTCCTCGGCGATCCGTACCCCCTGGAAGAAGGAGACGGACGGCGGGATGTCCCGCGGGCCGAGGCCGTTCTTGAGGGCCGCGAGCTTGAACAGCTCACGCCCGGCCGGGGAGGAGGACCGGCAGGACCCGTCCCCGTAGCGCACGGTGTTGCGGACGAGGGTGGAGGTGCCGGTGAGGGCGTCGTGCCGGCCTGAGGTGTCCTCGGTGACGGAGGCGAGGACACGGCCCTGGTCGGACAGGAGCAGCCGCCCCTCGCCGAGGTACGCGTTCCAGAGCACCTTGACCGTGTCGGCCACGTTCAGCCGTTCCCAGGGGCGGTCGGCGCTGTACAGCAGGACGTGAGCGCACGCGTCGCCGGTGAGGTCGGTCAGCCGCAGTTCGGTGCCCCGCGCGAGGACCTTGTGGGTGTAGTTGCCGCCCGCCACGGTCTCGGCCCACACGAGGTCCTCGGCGGCGATGCCCTCCGGGGGCGCCGGCCAACTGCTCGCGGGCAGTACGGGCATGGTCGCGGACCTCGTGCCCTCCTGGGCGCGGGCATGGTCCCTGGCACCACGGGCCGACGCTGTCGCTGACGGTGTCGTCACTGCTGAACCTCCGGCTCGGCGCTATTTCTGTCGTACGACAGAAACTAGAGGCGCGGCGAGTCCCGGCCGTTGCCCGGGCGTTACGGCGCGGTAACCGGCACCTCACCCGGGCAGCTCGCCGTGCGGGGACCTCGCGGGCCTGTGCGAGGATCACGGGGTGAGCCCGTCCACGAGCAGAAGAGTCGGCCGCCCACGTGCCCAGGAGCGTCCCGCCAGTGGGCTGGAGCCGCGGGAAGAGGTGCTGGCCGTCGCGGCCGAACTGTTCACCACGCAGGGCTACACCGCGACCTCCACCCGTGCGGTCGCCGAGCGGGCCGGTCTGCGCCAGGCCTCGCTCTACCACTACTTCGACGGCAAGGAAGCGATCCTCGCGGCCCTCCTCGAGGGGACCGTCCGCCCCTCCCTGGAGGTCGCGCGCGAGCTGGTGGCCCGTACCGCGGCGGCCGCGGAGGCGCGGCTGTGGGCCCTGTGCCGCTCGGACGTCATGCTGCTGTGCCGCGGCCCGCACAACCTGGGAGCCCTCTATCTCCTCCCCGAGGCGCAGACGGAGCGTTTCGCCGTCTTCCACCGGATCCGGACCGAACTGAAGGCGGTCTACGGCGAGTTGCTGGCGGGTACGGAGCCGGGCGGGACGCTCGGTGCGGCGGAGCTCGGGCTCCGTACGGACCTCGTCTTCGGCCTCACCGAAAGCGTGATCCTCGTTCGGCGGGCCGACCCCGCCCGCGCCCCGCTGACCCTCGCGGTGGCGACGGCCGACGCGGCGCTGCGGATCGCGGGCGTGCCGCAGCGCTCCCTGGCACGACTGCGCCGCGAGGGGGAGGGGCTCCTCGCGGCGCTGGGCTGACGACGCCCTCGGGGCGTGTGTCCCCGTCAGATCCGTACGGCTTCGGCCGGGTCCCTGCCGCCAGGTCCCTCCGCCGCCGGGGCAGCCCCTCCGCGACGGCGGTGGACCGCACCGGCGGCGATGGTGGCGGCGACGAACAGGACGGTGAACCACTGGAAGTACCAGTGGCCACCCGCCGGGTCGTACACCGCGGGGCGGGGCCAGGACAGATTGACCGTCATGAACAGTCCGTAGACGACCGCGAGCGCGTTGACGGGCAGGCCCCAGCGGCCGAGGGAGAACAGCGGCCGGCCGAGCTCGTCCCGGTCGCCGGCGTCCGCCGTCGGCCACCGGCCCTTCAGCCGCCGGACCAGCATGGGCGCCGTGACCCCGGCGTACGCGAGATACAGCATCGCGATGCATGTGGTGCCGATGGCCACGAACGCCTCCGGGGATGCGAGGCTGAGCAGCGCGAGCGCCGCGGCCAGGCCGCCGACCACCAGGGCGGGCAGGAAGGGCATGCCCGTGCGCGGCGAGACCTTCGCCAGCCGGGAGGAGAAGGGCAGCATTCCGTCGCGCGCCATCGAGAACAGCATCCGGGTGCCCGCGGTCTGGATGGCGAGCGTGGCCACACAGATGGCGACCGCCACGTCGGCGAGGAGCACCTTGCCCACGACGCTGCCCAGGCTGCTGGTGAGGACGTAACTGAGCCCCTCGGTGGCGAGGCGGCCGTCGGAGAGGCTGGGCGCGGCGAGGAGGCCGCCGAGCAGCAGCAGGCCGCCCAGAGCGCCCGCCGCGGCGAGGGCGCCGAGGATGGTGCGCGGAGCAGTGCGGCGCGGGTTGAGGGTCTCCTCGCTCATCTCGCCCGCGCTGTCGAAGCCGATGAGCACGTATGCCGCGGTGAACGAGCCAACTAGCAGCGCCCCCACCGGGCCGCCCTGGCCGCCCGTCCGCAGTGTGACGCCGGCACCACGCTCGGCGTGAGTGAACAGCAGCGCGACGATGAGGATCGCGCCGACGATCTCGGCGGTGACGCCGACCCTGTTGACGGCGGACATGATGCGGTTGTCGAGGACGTTCACGACCGTGCTCAGCACCAGGAGGACCAGGGCCAGGAGGGCGGCGTTGGCCGCCCCGGTCGGGGTGGTGGGCGCAGCGTCGCCGCCGACGAGCTGGAGACCGGACCAGATCGGGGGCAGCACGACCTGCAGCGCGAGCGCCGCGGCGGCGACCACGACCACTTGGCCGACGACCATGACCCAGCCCGTGAACCAGCCGAAGGCCGGGCTGCTCATCCGGGTCGACCACTGGTAGATCGCCCCGGAGATGGGGTAACGGGCGGCGAGTTCGGCGAAACAGGCGGCGACGAGGAGCTGGCCGATGAGCACGGCCGGCCAGGTCCACAGGAACCGCGGGCCGCCGAAGGAGTAACCGAAGGAGAAGAACTGGAAGACCGTGGTGAGGACGGAGATGAAGGAGAACCCGGCGGCGAAGGAGGCGTACCGCCCCATCTGCCGCCGCAGCTCCTGGCGGTAGCCGAAGGTGGCGAGGGTGCCGTCGTCCGTGGCGCCGGCGGACGGAGGCGGCGGCGGTGCGGGATCGGTGGTCACGGTCATGTCGGTCCCCTGTCGCGGAGGCGTGGTCCTGCAACGTTCCTGTCGTGTGACAGAAATTAGGAACGCGCCGTTTCCGCCGGGTGTCGCGACCGTGTCCGCGCCGTTAGTGACTTCTCTTCGCCTGCCGGACCCGATCGGCCTCGCCAAGCATGCGCCGCCGCCCACTGGTTGAGCAGGCGGACACGGCGGACGCGCACCGCCACGCCCGTCCCGCCGGCGCCGGCGGGACGGGCGTCCGCGAGGCGGGCCAGACCGGTCTCGACGTCCTCATCGCCGACGGCCACGCCGGTGCGGTGACCGCCGGCCAGGTCGACGAGGTGGTACCCCTCCCCGCACACGTCCAGCGCGCCGGCCGCGGGCCGGTGGCGCACGGCCGCTCGAAGCGACGGCCCCACCGGCAGCCGGTCCGCGTCCTGGAGGCCGGGCTGTACACCCGCGCCCGCGGACTGCAGGAGCTCGGCGAAGGTCGCCCGATCCGGGCGTCCGCGTACGCGCCGCGTCCCTCAGTCCGGCGGGCCGGTCAGGGACTGCTCCGCCCAGATGACCTTCCCGCCGGGTGCGAAGCGGGTCCCCCAGCGGTCGGTGAACTGGGAGACCAGCAACAGCCCGCGGCCGCCCTCGTCCATGGCGCGCGGATGGCCCAGATGGGGAGCGGTAGCGCTGCCGTCGGACACCTCGCACACCAGGGTGCGGCCCCTGATCAGCCGGAGCCGGACGGGAGCCGCCGCGTGCCGGATGGCGTTGGTGACCAGCTCACTGACGACCAGTTCGGTGATGAATGCCAGCTCGCCCAGCCCCCACTCGGTCAGCTGCCGGGTGGCCTCCTTGCGGGCGTCGGCGACCACGGCCGGATCGGCGGGCAGGTCCCACGCGGCGACCCGATCGGCGCCGAGCAGCCTGGTCCGGGCCATCAGCAGGGCCACGTCGTCGTGCGGCCGGTCCGGGACCAGAGCGTCGACCACGGCCCGGCAGCGCATGTCCAGCGTGGCGCCCGGCCGTTCCAGCGCGCGGCGCAGCCGTTCGCGGCCCGCTGCGAGCGTCCCGTCCTCGTCCCCGTGGATCAGCAGCCCGTCGGTGTGCAGGGCCAGCGTGCTGCCCTCGGCCAGAGCCAGCTCGACCGCTTCGAAGGGCGGACCGCCCGCCCCCAGCGGCGGCCCCTGCGGCAGGTCGACGAAGCCTGCGATGCCGTCGGGCCGGACCACGGCCGGCGCGGGATGGCCCGCGGCGGCCATCGTGCACTGCCCGTCGACGGGGTCGTAGACGACGTACACGCACCCGGAGCCCACCGCCTGCTCACCGGCGGTCGCCGAGGCGCCGGGGACCACCCCTTCCTCGCGGGCCGTGCGCGTGACCAGGTCGTCGAGGTGCGCGAGGACCTCCTCCGGCGGCAGATCGAGCGCCGCGAGGGTACGCACGCCGGTACGCAACCGCCCCATGGCCGCCGCGGCGTCGATGCCGTGCCCCGGCACCTCGCCCACGACCAGGGCCACGCGCGCGCCGGACAGCGGGATGACGTCGTACCAGTCGCCGCCGAGGCCGGTCAGTTCGTCGGCGGGCCGGTAGCAGGCGGCCACCTCCACCGCGTCCTGCTCGGGCAGCCGGTGCGGCAGCAGGCTGCGCTGCAGGACCAGGGCCGCGTCCCGCTCCCGGGTGTAGCGGCGGGCGTTGTCCACGCAGACCGCCGCCCGGGACACCAGGTCCTCGGCGAGGTTCAGGTCGTCCTCGTCGAACGGGTCCTGGCGCCGGCGCCGGAAGAAGGTGGTGACCCCCATCGAGACGCCCCGCGCGCGGAGGGGCACGATCATCACGCTGTGCAGACCCAGCTCCAGGAAGGTGGCCGCCCGGCCGTCCGGGACGTCCGTGGCCCAGTCCACGGCCAGCGGGTCGAGCCGCTCCTCGCGCCATGACCGGCCCGTGGCCAGGGAGCGGACCGGGGGCGATCCGGCGAGGTAGGTCGCCACTTCACCGATCTCCACGACGGCCTCGGGGACCCCCGGGTCCACCGACTGGTGCCCGGCCCGCCGCAGCGGTACCGGGTCCGTGCCGCGCGCCGGCCCCGGCTCGGGCTCGGCGCCCCGCAGCACGGACTCCAGCAGGTCCACGCTGACGAAGTCGGCGAAGTCCTGCACGCAGACGTCGGCCAGCTCCTGCGCGGTCCGCACGATGTCCAGCGTGCGGCCGATCTGCTCGCCGGCCCGGTCGAGCAGGGCCAGTCGCCGGCGCGCACGGTGCCGGTCGCTGATGTCGACGACCGTGTAGTAGACGCCCATCGGGTGGCCCTGGTCGTCGTCCAGGCGGGTGAACGACATCATGTGGGCCGTCTCGCGGTGCGGCGCGGATCTCACCTGGCCCACGTGCTCGTACCCCACCACCGGCCGGCCGGTCTTCAGCACGCGCCGCATCTGCGCCTCGATGCCCTCGGAGTCGATGCCCGGCTGGATCTCCGCCAGCCGTCGCCCCAGCCGCTCGCGCGCGGAACCGCCGCCGTACCGCTCCAGGGCTGCGTTCGACCAGACGCACCGCAGATCGGTGTCCACGATCGCGATGCCGACGGGGGACTCGGTGACCATCTGCTCCAGCACCGCACGGCTCATGTCCCAGCCGCGCGACTCGGCGAGGTCGGAGATCAGAACCAGCCACTGCGGCGCGCCACCGGGATCCGTCGCCGGTGTGATCCGCACCATCACCCGGACCGGCTGCCCGTCCTTGTGCCGTACGTTCAGCAGCCCCGCCCAGCCGTCGTCCCTGCGGCACCGCTCGGCCAGCTCGGGCACCCGTGCCGCGTCCTCGGCGGACAGCAGGCGGGTCGCCCTGGCGCCCACCACCTCGGCGGCCGTGTACCCGAGCAGCCGCTGGGCGCCCTCCGTCCAGCTCGTCACCACGCCCTGTTCGTCGAGCAGCAAAGGAGCGGCATCGGCCACGTCGTACCGCTGCCGGGCGGCGTCCTGCTCCTCGTACGCACTCACGGCCGACCTCTCTGTAGCTGAGAGTGGTCTACCCCCTCTTGGCTCAATCTTCACCCTCAGGGCATCGGGTGGAGGCGTACAACCGGGCACCGTACCGCCGAGTGGGGGGGGCGGCCTGTGGCCCCCCCGGAGGTCACGAGCCCAGCACCGTCTCCAGTGCCGCCAGCGCGGACCGCAGTTCCTCGGCCGTGATGGTCAGCGGTGGCGCGAGGCGGATCGTGGAACCGTGGGTGTCCTTCACCAGGACTCCCTCGCGCATCAGCCGCTCGCTGACCTCACGCCCGGTGCCGATCGCCGGGTCGACGTCGACGCCCGCCCACAGCCCGCGCGACCGGAAGCCGACCACGCCCCGGCCGACCAGCTCGGTCAGCCCGTCCCGCAGGACCACGCCCAGCTCGGCGGCCCGGCGCTGGAACTCACCGGTCTCCAGCAGCTCGACCACGGCCGTGCCGACCGCTGCCGCGAGCGGGTTGCCGCCGAACGTCGAGCCGTGCTCGCCCGGGTGCAGCACACCCAGCACCTCACGCCGGGCCACCACCGCCGACACCGGTACGATCCCGCCGCCCAGTGCCTTGCCGAGCAGCAGCACGTCCGGGACGACGTCCTCGTGCTCGACGGCGAAGGTGCGTCCGGTGCGGCCGAGGCCCGACTGGATCTCGTCGGCGACGAACAGACAGCCCTTGCGGCGGGTCAGCTCCCGCACCCCGGCGAGATAGCCGTCGTCGGGGACGACAACCCCGGCCTCGCCCTGGACGGGCTCGAGCAGCACCGCCGCCGTGGTCTCGTCGACGGCCTCCTCCAGCGCGGCCAGGTCGTTGTACGGCACGATCCGGAAGCCGGGCGTGAAGGGGCCGAAACCCGCCCGGGCCGTCTCGTCCGTGGAGAAGCTGACGATGGTCGTGGTACGCCCGTGGAAGTTCTCCGCCGCGACCACGACGGTCGCCCGGTCCGCGGGGACGCCCTTCACGTCGTAGGCCCACTTGCGGGCCACCTTGATGCCGCTCTCCACCGCCTCCGCGCCGGTGTTCATCGGCAGCACCATGTCCAGTCCGGTCAGCTCCGCGAGCCGCTCGGCGAACTCCGCGAGCCGGTCGTTGTGGAATGCGCGGGAGGTCAGCGTCAGCTGGTCGAGCTGGCGGTGCGCGGCCTCGATCAGCGCCGGGTGCCGGTGGCCGAAGTTCAGCGCCGAGTAGCCGGCGAGCATGTCGAGGTAGCGGCGGCCCTCGACGTCCTCCACCCAGGTGCCCTCGGCGCGGGCGACGACCACCGGCAGCGGGTGGTAGTTGTGCGCGAGGACCGGCTCCTCGGCACGGATCAGGTCGGCGGACGTACGCGTGCGCGTGGGTGCGGTCATCAGCGGATCTCCTGGGTGCAGCACTTGATGCCACCGCCGGCCTTGTGGAACTCCGACAGGTCGACGGGGACGGGGGCGTAACCGTGGCCGGCGAGGCGTTCGGCGAGCGCCTCGGCCTGGGGGGCGATGAAGACGTGGCGGCCGTCGGAGACGGAGTTCAGGCCGAACGCCATCGCGTCCTCGCGGGTGGCGAGCACCGCGTCCGGGTACAGGCGCCGCAGCACCTCGCGGCTGCCCGCGGAGAACGCCTCCGGGTAGTAGCAGATGTTGTCGTCGTCCAGCACGAACAGCGCCGTGTCCAGGTGGTAGAAGTACGGGTCCACCAGGGTCAGGCCGATCACCGGATGGCCGAGGAACTCCTGCGCCTCGCGATGCGCCTCCCGGGTGGTGCGGAACCCGGTGCCGGCGAGCACGTACCGGCCCGTCCACACCAGGTCGCCCTCGCCCTCGGTCACCGCTTCCGGGCGGTAGACGTCGTAACCGGCTGCCTTGAACCAGGTGTCGTAGTGCAGCGACTCCGGGCGGCGCTCCGGTGCGTGGAACAGGGAGCCGAACACCCGGCCGCCGACCACGAACGCCGCGTTGGCGGCGAAGACCATGTCGGGCAGGCCGGGCACCGGCTCGAGCGACTCGACGGTGTGGCCGTGGGAGCGGTAGGTGCGGATCAGCGTCTGCCACTGGTCCCGGGCGAGGTCCACGTCGACGGGCTTGTCCGGGTGCATCCACGGATTGATCGCGTACTGCACGGCGAAATGTCTGGGTTCACAGACGAGAAAGCGCCGAGGGCGCTGTACACGGCTTTCGGACACAGAGGGTTTCCTCCGCTTTGCGGTATGTCACTGGGGGTGCACACCACGGTAGAAAGGGAGGCAGACGGCCGACAAGCAAAAAAAGCTGCGTAGATGCGCAGCATCGCTGCGTTTCTTGCGGCATGCGCGCACTGTTCCTGCGGCTGCTCCGTGTCACTCGGGCGCGGGGTGGGTGGCGCCCGCTTCCAGGCTTTCCGGCAGAAGGTGGGACAGCACCATCACGCTGATCGTCTTCCGGATGAACGGCTCGACCCGGATCCGCTCCAGCACCTCCTCGAAGTGCTCCACGTCCCGTGCCCGCACGTGGAGCAGTGCGTCGGCGCCTCCGGTGACCGTCATGGCCGCGGTGATCTCCGGATGGTTGCGCACGACCTCCGCCAGCCGCCGGGGCGGGGCGGCGCCCTCGCAGTACACCTCGACGTACGCCTCCGTGCGCCAGCCGAGCGCCGAGGGCTTCACCGTTGCCGTGAACCCGGTGATCACCCCGGTCTCCCGCAGCCGGTCCACGCGCCGCTTCACCGCGGTCGCGGACAGCCCGATGCCCGCGCCGATCTCGGCGAAACTGGTCCGGGCGTTCGCCATCAGCGCGGTGACGATCTTGCGGTCGAGGTCGTCGAAGGAGGGTGTCCTGCTGTTCATGCGGGCACTGTAGTCAGCCCGCGCCGGAAGGCCGTCCCTACGACTGCGTGACGACCATGGCGAGCGTCAGCAGGCCCAGGACCACCCATCCGAACCACAGCCAGCCGTTGCTGCCGAGCGCGACCGTGTAGGCGGTCACGACGACGAGCCCGCCGACCGTGAGAGCCCCCATCGCCTTGGTGGAACCGTTCGTGGAACCGGGCATCGCGACACCCTCCTCTTGGTCCGTCCATGACCATGGTGCCCCGATTTCCCCCCGGACGGGACGGCTCCGGTCGCAGCACTAGCTCTCGCGTGCGTTCAGCGAGGCCAGGTAGGCGTTGTACGCCTCCAGCTCCTTGTCGCCGTCCCGGTCGGCGGCCCGGTCCGTGCGCTTGGCCTGCCGCTGTTCCGAGCGGTACCACTGGAACAGCAGCGCGATCAGCACCAGCACGGACGGGATCTCGCTGAACGCCCAGGCGATGCCGCCGGCCGCGGTCTGGTCGGCCAGCGCGTCGATGCCGAGCGAGGCCGGCGGGTTCTTGAACGTCTCCACCATCGGCGTCGACGCCATCATCAGCGCGATGCCGAAGAACGCGTGGAACGGCATGCCCGCGAAAAGCTCCAGCATCCGCATCACGTAACCGGGCCGGCGCGGGCCCGGGTCGACGCCCATGATCGGCCAGAAGAACACCACACCGACCGCCAGGAAGTGCACCATCATCGCGACGTGCCCCGCCTTGGACCCCATCAGGAAGTCGAACAGCGAGGTGAAGTACAGGGCGTACAGGCTCGCGATGAACAGCGGGATCGTGAACGCCGGGTGGGTGATGATCCGCATGTACCGGCTGTGCAGCAGCGCCAGCAGCAGCTCGCGCGGCCCCTTGCGGCCCTTGCCGGCGGCCGGCAGCGCCCGCAGGGCCAGGGTGACCGGCGCGCCGAGCAGGATCAGGATCGGCGACAGCATGCTGATGACCATGTGCTGCACCATGTGCACGCTGAACATCACCATGCCGTAGTCGTTCAGCTCGGTGCACATCACCAGGGCGACGGTCAGTACACCGACGACGTACGACGCCGTACGGCCGACGGGCCAGGCGTCCCCGCGCCGACGCAGCCGCACCACACCCCAGCCGTACAGGGCGAGCCCGGCGAGGCAGGCCACGAGGAAGAACCGATCCGCCGACCACTGGAGTCCCCGCCCCAGCGTGAACGGCGGCAGATCCATCATCATGCCGTGCCCGCTGTGATCCATCCGGCGGCTCCTGATTCGTGCGGTTGTGCGGTGTCTGTCCACAGCTGTCTGTGTCCGCACCAAGAGTAGAACCGCCCCCGGTCACGACGGTGACCGGGGGCGGTTTGTTCTCGTCCGAACTACCCGGACTACCGCATCACAGGACGCACTCCGCCTCGTCGTACCGCTCCACCGGAACGGTCTTCAGGGTCTCGACGGCCTGCGCCAGGGGCACCATCACGATGTCGGTCCCGCGCAGCGCCGTCATCATCCCGAACTCGCCCCGGTGCACGGCCTCCACCGCGTGCCAGCCGAAGCGGGTCGCCAGCACCCGGTCGTACGCCGTCGGCGTCCCGCCCCGCTGGACATGCCCGAGGATCACCGGCCGGGCCTCCTTGCCGAGCCGCTGCTCCAGCTCGATTGACAGCTGCCGGGCGATGCCGGCGAAGCGCTCGTGGCCGTAGATGTCCTTGCCGCCCTCGTCGAAGTCCATCGAGCCGGCCTTCGGCTTGGCGCCCTCCGCGGCGACCACGATGGCGAACCGCTTGCCCGCCTCGAACCGCTCGCCGACCTTCTTCGTCAACTCCTCGATGTCGAAGGGCCGTTCGGGGACGACGATGGCGTGGGCGCCGGCCGCCATGCCGGAGTGCAGCGCGATCCAGCCGGTGTGCCGGCCCATGACCTCCACGATCAGCACGCGCTGGTGCGACTCGGCGGTGGTCTTCAGCCGGTCCAGGGCCTCCGTCGCCACGGTGACGGCCGTGTCGAAGCCGAAGGTGACATCGGTGACGGCGATGTCGTTGTCGATGGTCTTGGGCACACCCACGATCGGCAGGCCGTTGTCCGACAGCAGCCGGGCCGCCTTCAGTGTGCCCTCACCACCGATCGGGATGATCGCGTCCAGACCGAGTTCCGCGACATGGCCCTTGGCCCGCTCCACACCGTCCCGCAGATGCTCGGGGCGGACCCGGGAAGAGCCGAGGATGGTGCCGCCGCGCGCCAGGATGCCGCCGACGGCGTCGAGGTCGAGCTTCAGATAGTCGCACTCCAGGAGGCCTTTCCAGCCGTCCCGGAAACCGATGACCTCGTCGCCGTGGTCGGCGACGGCACGGTGCACGACGGACCGGATGACGGCGTTCAGGCCGGGGCAGTCGCCGCCGGACGTGAGGACACCAATGCGCATAGCCCGAAATACCTTCTCAACGTGGGCCGGGAGACCGGACCACGTTGTCCGGCGGTTTCCCGGTCACCCTACCGGCGTGAGGGGGTGGCTCCGTAGCGGGCGTCCGCCTGCTGGACGCGCCCGCACATGTGAGCGGACGGGCCGTCAGGCGGGCCCGCTGCGAAGCTGCCGCAGCACGCTGGAATATCGCTGAAGGCAGGCCTAGGCGGGCTGCTGAGCAGCGGCGATGCGCTCGTTGCGGAGCGCGTCGTACCAGCGGTCGTCGATCGGAGGCAGCGCGTTGACGTCGAGTGCCAGCTTCAGCAGCAGGTCGGCGATCTGCGGGTTGCGGGCGAGGACCGGGCCGTGCATGTAGGTACCGAAGACGGTCCCGTTGTACGCCCCTTCCGTGCCGTCCCCGGTGCCGTTTCCCCGGCCGATCTTCACCTGGGCGAGCGGGCGGGCGGTCGGGCCGAGGTGGGTGACGCCCTGGTGGTTCTCGAAACCGGTCAGCTGGGGCAGTCCCAGCTGCGGGTCGATGTCGGCCAGCACGTCACCGACGCACCGCTCGCCCTCGCCGCGCACCGAGACCACGTCGAGCAGGCCGAGGCCCGGCTCACGCTGACCGAGGTCGTTGATGAACTCGTGGCCGAGGATCTGGTAGCCGGCGCAGACGGAGAAGACGATCGCGCCGTTCTGCACGGCCCGCTGCAGATGCCCGTCGCGGCGCAGCCGCTCGGCCGCGAGCCGCTGCGGACGGTCCTCGCCGCCGCCGATCAGGTAGATGTCGCCGGAGGTCGGGATCGGCTGGTCGCTGCGCACGTCGAGCCGGGCCACGTCCAGGCCGCGCTGCCGGGCCCGCCGCTCCACGACGAGCGCGTTGCCCTGGTCGCCGTAGGTGCTCAGCAGGTCCGGGTAGATCCACACCAGCCGCAGTTGGTTGTCGCTCATGAGGTGATCGCCCTTCGAAGATCAGTTGCCGACGCGGCGGCGCAGGTCCTGGAACGCGGTGTAGTTCGCGATGACCTCGATCCGGCCCGGCGGGCACATCTGCACGGCCTCGTCGAGGTCGTCGCAGACCTGGAAGTGCTGGTTCGCGACCTCCAGGCGGACGGCGAGGTCCAGCTTCCGGTCGCCGATCACGAAGATCGGGTGACCGGTCAGCCGGGTGTAGTCGACGTCCCACAGCCAGGAGGTGTCGGTGCCGTCGGCGCCGCGGGCGTTCACGGACAGGATCACCGGCGCGGGCGGCGGGTCGATCAGCGAGAACGTCTCCAGCCAGCCGGCCGGGTTCTTGGCCAGCAGCAGGCGCAGATCCCGGTTCTGGAACTGCACGACGTCATAACGGCCCGCGACCGCCTGCACCTGGTACATCCGCTCCAGGGCGACCTGTGGCGGCACCCCGAAGACGGCGGCGACGGCCGCGGAGGAGGCGGCGTTCGCCTTGTTGGCCCGGCCCGGAAGCTGCAGATGGATGGGCCAGGCGGAGCCGTGCGGGTCGAGCACGTGGTCGCCGGAGAGCGCCCAGGTCGGCGTCGGCCGACGGAACCCGCACTCACCGCAGAACCAGTCGTCGCCCGGGCGCTGCATCACGCCACCGCAGGACGGGCAGGACCAGGCGTCGTCCTTCCACATCTGCCCGGCCGCCACCCACATCACGTTCGGCGACGAGGACGCGGCCCACACCACCAGCGGGTCGTCGCAGTTGGCGACGACGACGGCCTTCGAGCCGGCGAGGCCCTCGCGCCAGTTCTCGGCGAGCATCCGGGTCTCGGCGGCGCGGTCGAGCTGGTCGCGGGAGAGGTTCAGCAGCGCGATGCACTTGGGGTCCGTGTCCCGCGCCACACCGGCCAGGTACTTCTCGTCCACCTCGATGACGCCGAACTTCGCGTCCGAGCCGCCCGCGAGGGCGGAGGTGATACCGGCCGGCATGTTGGCGCCCAGCGCGTTCGACACGACCGGACCCGCGGCGCGCAGCGCCTCGGCGATGAGCCGGGTGGTCGTGGTCTTGCCGTTGGTGGCGGACACCAGGACGACGTCCAGGTTCTGCGCGAGCCGCGCGAGCAGGTCGGGGTCGAGTCTCAGCGCGACCCGGCCACCGATCACCGACCCGCTGCCGCGCCCCGCGGCGCGCGATGCCGCAGCGACCGCCTTGCCCGCGGTCACGGCCAGCTTGGCCCGCGGCGAGAGCGGGTCCGAGTTCCCTGCCATCAGTTCTCGATCCTCCTTGCGTACGCGCCGCGCCTGGGGCCATCCGGCAACGTGGTGTGGACCTCAGCCTATCGAGATCCGTTCGCACACCCGAATCCCGGCCCACGCCTTGAGCGGCGGGCGCGACCTGAACGAACCGTACCCTTGCCGCCATGCGACACGGTTCCATTGCGGGCGCCCACGGGCGCGTCCGGCCTCTCACCCTGCTCGGCGACCCGGCGCTGCGCGAGCAATGCCGGGAAGTCACCGAATTCGGCCCCGAACTGGCGGCCCTCGTGGAGGACCTCTTCGCCACGATGTACGCGGCGCGGGGAGTCGGACTGGCCGCGAATCAAGTGGGGGTCCCTTTGCGGGTGTTCGTCTATGACTGCCCGGATGACGATGATGTGCGGCATCTGGGACATGTGGTGAATCCGCGTCTGGTGGAGACGGACGGGGTGGTGATCCGGGGCCCGGAGGGCTGTCTGTCCCTGCCGGACCTGGAGGCGGGGACCGAGCGCTACGACCATGCGGTGGTCGAGGGTTTCACGGCGGAGGGGGAGCCGGTGACCGTGCACGGCACGGGCTTCTTCGCCCGGTGCCTGCAGCACGAGAACGACCACCTGGAGGGCCGGGTGTACGCGGACCACCTCACGGGGTGGCGGAAACGGAGATTGCTGAGGCAGATCGGGCGAGCTTCCTGGCACCGGTGAAGCGGCCCGGCCGTCAGAACCCCGGACCTCCCATCCTGTCCCCCGCAGCGGCGAGGCGACCCCACAGCAGATCCGCGAGCGAGCGCACCAACTCGGCCCGGGAGCAGGGCCGTTCGCCGAGCCACCAGTCGCCGGCGGCGTGCATCATCCCGACGATCCCGTGCCCCCACACCCGGGCGAGCTGCTGGCTCTCCGGCCCGAGGTCGACCCGCTCCTCGATCACCTGGGCCAGCTCCTCGCCCATCCGTCGCAGGAGCGGGGCGGAGTGCTTGCCGACGTCGAACCCCTGGTCGCCCCCGGCGCTTCCCTCTGCCGGATGCATCAGGAACCGGTACACCTGGGGCCGTGCCTCGATCGCGGCGAGATACGTGTCCAGCGTCGACTCCACCCGCTCCCGCCGGTCCGCCGGAGCGTCCAGCGCCGCCCGCAGTGAATCGAGCAGCGCATCCGTGTGCCGTTTGGCCAGGGCCGCGTAAAGACCGCCCTTGTCGCCGAAGTGCCGGTACAGGATCGGCTTGGTGATTCCCGCCTCGGCCGCGATCGCGTTCATCGACGCCTGCGGGCCGTCGCGGAGCACCACCCGGTCGGCGGCCTCCAGCAGCTCGCGCCGTCGGCGGTCGGCGGACCGCTGCTGATCGGTCCGCTGTGTGGTGTCCATGTGCTCTCCCCACCCGTGCTGATTCGGTGACGCCAGCGCAAACTAACACTGACTGTGCCACTGACATCGAACGGGATACCGAGGCGTCATCGGAGGTTGACTTTTCCTACCGGTCGGTAACAGACTTGTGTTACCGCTAGTAACACTGTACTGCCGCCGCTGGAGGGGACATGGCCGAGTTCACCATGGAGCTGAACGACGAACAGAAGGAAGTCCGGGACTGGCTCCATGGCTTCGCCGCCGACGTGATCCGCCCCGCGGCCGCCGAGTGGGACGAGCGCGAGGAGACCCCCTGGCCGGTCATCCAGGAGGCCGCGAAGGTCGGCATCTACTCCCTCGACTTCTACGCGCAGCAGTACTTCGACGCCACGGGCCTCGGCATCCCGATGGCCATGGAGGAGCTGTTCTGGGGCGACGCGGGCATCGCCCTGTCCATCGTCGGCACCGGTCTCGCGGCCGTGGGCGTCCTCGCCAACGGAACCGAGGAACAGATCGGCACCTGGATCCCGCAGATGTACGGCGACGTCCACGACGTCAAGGTCGCCGCGTTCTGCTCCTCCGAGCCCGACGCCGGCTCCGACGTGGCCTCCATGCGCACACGCGCCGTGTACGACGAGGCGACGGACGAGTGGGTGATCAACGGCACGAAGACCTGGGCGACCAACGGCGGCATCGCCAACGTCCACGTCGTCGTCGCCAGCGTCGACCCGGAGCTGGGCTCCAAGGGCCACGCGTCCTTCATCGTCCCGCCGGGCACGCCCGGCCTGGCCCAGGGCCAGAAGTTCAAGAAGCACGGCATCCGCGCCTCGCACACCGCCGAGGTGATCCTCGACGACGTCCGCGTCCCCGGTTCCTGCCTGCTGGGGGGCAAGGAGAAACTGGACGAGCGTCTCGCCCGCGCCCGGGAGAGGGCCGCCAAGGGCGGGGAGCGCGTGAAGAACGCGGCGATGGCCACGTTCGAGGCGTCCCGCCCGGCCGTCGGCGCGATGGCGGTCGGCACCGCCCGGGCCGCGTACGAGGTCGCCCTCGACTACGCCAAGACCCGCGAGCAGTTCGGCCGGCCGATCATCGACAACCAGGGTGTGGCCTTCCAGCTCGCCGACATGCGGACGCAGATCGACGCCGCGCGGCTGCTGGTCTGGCGGGCCTCCTGGATGGCGGTCAACGGCAAGCCGTTCACGGCGGCCGAGGGGTCGATGTCCAAGCTGTTCGCCAGCGAGACCGCCAAGAAGGTCACGGCGCAGGCCGTTCAGATCCTCGGAGGCAACGGGTACACCCGGGAGTACCCGGTCGAGCGGATGCACCGGGACAGCGCGATCTACACGATCTTCGAGGGCACGAGCGAGATCCAGCGTCTGGTGATCGCCCGTACCCTCTCGGGGATGCCCCTTCGCTAACGATGCCTGAGCGGCGTCAGCTGCTCGATGTCGTACTTGGCCCGCAGCGCCTCGATGGCCTCCTGATCGGGCGGGCCACCGTTCCCCAGGATCTCCAGCAGCTCCTCGAAGTAGCGCTCGTGGTCGGGTGGGGGAGAGGCCTGGAAGAACATCTTCGCCGGTGTGTCCGTCGGGTTCGCGAACGCGTGCGGGCACCCCGGCGGTACGACGATGACCGTGCCCGGGGTCGCCCGCACCACCCGGCTGCCCGAACTCGACTCCCACGTCTTCCAGTTGTCGGGGGTCCGGATGCGTGGCTCGAAGGCGAGGACGTCCAGTTCGCCCTCCAGGACGTAGAACAGCTCCTCGCTGCGCGTGTGCACATGGGCACCCACGTCGAAGCCCGGCGGGACCTCCACCTCGAAGGTGGAGGCCATCCGCGAATGGGTGCCGGTGACCTTGAACGTCACCCGCTGGGCCGGTGTTTCGACGACACGGCCGTGGCCCGGCGGTACGTACAGTCCCTCGGTCTCCGTCATCGGCCGTTCACCAGGTCACCGGCAGGGCCTCGGGGCCCCGGATCAGCGCGCCCTTCTTGAAGGGCACCCTCTCCGGCGGCACGGCCAGCTTCAGACCCGGCACCCGGTCCAGCAGGGTGTCCACCAGCAGCTCCGACTCCAGCCGGGCGAGCTGGCCGCCGGGGCAGTAGTGCGGGCCGAAACCGAAGGAGACGTGCGGGTTCGGGCTGCGGGAGAAATCGATGGTCTCCGGGTCGGGGAAGACGTCCGGGTCACGGTTGGCGGCCAGGTAGGAGTTGTACACCGCGTCGCCCGCGCGGATCCGCACGCCCCGGATCTCCACGTCCTCCAAGGCGATCCGGGACAGGCCGACCGCGTTGCGGTGCGGGATGTAGCGCAGGAGCTCGTCGATCGCCCTGGGGCGGATCTCCGGCTCCGCGCGCAGTCGCTGCACCAGGTCGGGGCGGGTCAGCAGCAGGTAGAACATCTGCCCGCTGTTGTTGGTGACCGCCTCGCCGCCGATCTGCAGCAGACCGGCGAGCCCGACGGCTTCCCCGAGCGTCACCTCGCCCCGGCCCACCGCGGCGCCGAGCAGTGAGGTGACGTCCTCGGCCGTGCTGTTCTCGCGCAGCCCGATGAGGTCGGAGAAGTAGGCGGCCATCTCCCGTTTGGCCTTCTCGCTGACCTCCTTCCCGTTGGAGGAGGACAGGATGAGCTGGGTCCAGGTGTGCATGGTGTGCCGGTCGGCGGCCGGGACCCCCATCAGCTCGCAGATCACCGCGATCGGGAACGGGCTGAGGATCGTGGCCGTGAGATCGGCGGGCGGGCCGTCCTGGAGGAGCTCGTCGACCAGCTCCTCCAGCATGGCGCGCGCCTTCTCCCGCACCCGTTCCACACCCTTCGCGGTGAACGCGGCCGCCACCGAGCGGCGCAGCCGGGTGTGGTCGGGCGGGTCGAGGAAGCCGACCGCGCCCGGGTCCGGGATGAAGTGCGGAGCCAGCCGGGTGACCGGCTTCTCCATGACCGCCTCGCGGCTGAACCGGGGGTCGTTGGTCACCATGCGCACGTCGTCGTACCGGGTCACCAGCCAGGCCCAGCCCTCGCCGTTCGGCAGCTGGATACGGGTGACCGGTCCCTCGCGCATCAGCTCGGTCAGCACCGGGTCGAAGTCCGTCCCGGTCAGGTCGAGCGCCGGCCAGTGCCGGATCGGGGGCAGGGTCTCGGTGATCGTCTCTTCGGTCATGCCGTACTCATGCCGTTTCTCGGTCGGCGCTGCGCCAGCGGCCCAGCGCCATTTCCGCGGTGATGCCGGGTCCGAACCCGGCGAGCAGCCCGCGCGCCCGGTTCTCGGCGCCGCCCTCGTCGAACAGCCGGCGCAGCGCGTCCAGCACGACTCCGGAGGCGATGTTGCCGTACTCCGTGAGGGTGGCCCGGCTGAACCGGAAGGCGTGCGGGTCGACCTGGAGGAACTTGCTCAGGTCGTCGAGGATGCGGGGGCCGCCGGCGTGGACGATGTAGAAATCCAGGTCGGAGGCGTCCCAGCCGTGCATGCCGGCCAGGTCCTGCAGCGCCGGTGCCAGCGGCTCCATGGTGGCCGGCACCCGCTTGTCCAGCAGGAAGTGGAAGCCGGTCGCCCGGACGTCGTACATGATCCACTCTTCGGTCTTGGGGATCAGGTACGAGCCGTTGCGCTCCAGCTCGATGCCGGTGCCGCCCTTGCCGCGGACCACGGCGGCGGCTATGCCGTCACCGAACAGGCCGTTGGAGAGCAGCGAGCCGACGCCGAGGTCCGTCGGCTGGTAGCACAGCGAGCAGAACTCGCAGGCCACGATCAGCGCGTTGGCCTCCGGGTAGGCCGAGCAGAAGTCGTGGGCGCGGTTGATCGCCGCGCCGCCGGCCGCGCAGCCCAGCTGGGCTATGGGGAGCTGTCGGGTGGTGGGGTCGAAGTCCATTTCGTTGATCAGCCACGCCGTGAGCGAGGGCATCATGAAGCCCGTGCACGAGACGTAGACGATCACGTCGATGTCGGTGGTGAGGAGTTCCGCGTCGTCGAGAGCCCGCTGGATCACCGCGGGGACCCGGGCCTTCGCCTCGGCTTCGTAGAGCTTGTTCCGCTCCTCGAAGCCGGGATGCCTGAGGGTCTCCTCGATGGGCTGCACGATGTGCCGCGTCTTGACACCCGTGTTCTCTATCAGCCGCAGTGCGAGCGGCAGTTGAGGGTGGTCCGCGTGGCGGGAGCGCGCCAGCTCCAGCGTCTCCTCCATCGTGATCACGTGTTCCGGAACCGACACCGAGGGTCTGCACAAAGTCGCCATGAACCGTGCCTGCTTTCACCTTTCGGAAGGCCGGAGCCCGCCGGTCAGAGAGTCGTCCACCTCAAGAGGTGGTCCACCCACGATCACCCGGGCCGGCGACGATCTCTCGCCGAACTACTCCAGACCGGGGACCCCCGTGCCAGGCTCGGACGGGAAGCCGCACGTCGGCGGGAGGGAGAACACCATGACCGTGACGGCCACGGATCCGCTGCGGACGACCACCGGCGCACTTGCCCCGGACCCGGGGGCCAACGCCTTCGTCGCGCGCGTGGAGCGCGGTGAGGCGCCCGTGGAGGGCCTGGCGAGGCTCGCCCTGGAACAGCAAGGGGTGATCCCCGCCGACCGCCGTTCCTTCGAGCGCCTGGCGAACCGTGCCGCCCCCGGGTCCGCTGCCTTCTTCACCACCCTGGCGGCGGGCGAGGAACTGGCGGCCACCCGTCTGGAGGCCTTCGCGCGGGCCTGCGGGGTGACGGAGGACCGCTCGCGCGCCCACGCCCCCCTGGCCGGCTGCCAGGCCTGCCCCGCCTACGTCTCCTGGCCGGCCCTCAACGCCTCCCCGGCGGACGTCGTCCTGGCCCTCACGGCCAACTTCTCCGCCTGGGGCGGCTACTGCGCCCGTGTCGCCGAGGGCCTGCGCACCCCCTACGGCTTCACGGCGGAGGCCTGCGGGTTCTTCGACACCTTCGCCGAACCGGCGCCGGACCTCGACCGGCAGGCGACGATAGCGGTCCAGGAGGGCCTGGACACGGGCACACTGGACCCGGACAGGGCCTGCACCTACGGAAGTCTGCTCCAGGTTTACGAGGGGATGTTCTGGACGTCGCTGGGTTAGGGCGCGCCGCTGCTGTGCGCGATGCACGCCACGTCGATGCGATCCGCGAGCTTGGCCAGTTCGATGGTCAGAGCCGCCACCGTGTCCTCGTCCAGCCCCTGCTCCCCGGCCTCGACAAGCCGCAGCCATCGCCCGCCCACGGTCCGCAGCAACTTACTCACGTCGGCCGCAGCCACCTGCAAGGTACCGCGGTCGTCGACGATCAGAGGCAGGGTCACTTCGCGGTTCACAAAGGGGATGGTAGCCGTGCAGTGCTCACGCACCCTGCCAAACCGTGGTGATGTTGCAGAACTCCCGGATACCGTGCCCGGACAGCTCACGGCCGTATCCGGACCGCTTGATCCCGCCGAAGGGGAAGGCCGGATGGGAGGCGGTCATCCCGTTGACGTACACGGACCCGGCCTCCAGATCGCGCGCGAACCGCTCGATCTCACTCTCCTCCCGCGTCCAAACGTTCGAACTCAGTCCGAACGGGCTGTCGTTCGCGATGAGCAGCGCCTCGTCCAGGTCACCGGCCCGGTACAGCGTGGCCACCGGGCCGAACGCCTCCTCACGGTGGATGCGCATCTCCCGGGTCACGCCGGCGATCACGGTGGGCGGGTAGAACCAGCCCGGGCCGTCGGGGCGTTTCCCGCCGCACAGCACCTCGGCACCGGACCGCCTGGCGTCGTCGACCAGCTCCTCGAGGTCGGCCCGGCCGCGCTCGCTCGCGAGCGGCCCGATGTCCGTGCCCTCGTCCATCGGGTCACCGGTCCTGAGCGCCTTCATGCCCGCGACGAACTTCTCGGCGAATGCGTCGTAGACGTCGGAGTGCACGATGAACCGTTTGGCGGCGATGCAGGACTGTCCCGTGTTCTGCGTCCGTGCGGTCACCGCGATCCCGGCCGCCCGGTCCAGGTCGGCGGAGGGCATCACGACGTACGGGTCGCTGCCGCCCAGCTCCAGCACCGTCTTCTTGATCATCTCGCCGGCGGTGGAGGCGACCGCCCGGCCCGCCGGCTCGCTGCCCGTCAGGGTGGCCGCCTTGACCCGCTCGTCGCGCAGGATGTCGTCCACCGCCGCAGAACCGATCAGCAGCGTCTGGAAGCAGCCCTCCGTGAAGCCCGCACGGTGGAACAGGTCCTCCAGGTACAGGGCCGTCTGGGGGACGTTGGAGGCGTGCTTGAGCAGGCCCACGTTGCCCGCCATCAGCGCGGGCGCGGCGAACCGGATCACCTGCCACAGCGGGAAGTTCCACGGCATCACCGCCAGCACGGGGCCCAGGGGCCGGTACCGCACCCGGACCCGCAGGGCGCCGGAGTCCTTCACGTCCGACTCGGCGGGCTCCTCCTCGGCCAGCAGGCCCTCGGCGCGTTCGGCGTACCAGCGCATCGCCTTGGCGCACTTCGCGGCCTCCGCGCGGGCCTGCCTGATCGGCTTGCCCATCTCGGTGGTCATCATCCGGGCCACCTCCTGCTGATCCTCGTCCAGCAGGTCGGCGGCCTTGTTCATCAGCCGGGCGCGGTCGGCGAACGCGGTCGTCCGGTAGGTGCGGAACGTGGCCTCGGCGAGCTGGAGCCGGCGCTCCAGCTCCTCCTCGCCCATGGGCTCGTACGTCTTGAGCGTCTCGCCGTTCGCCGGGTTCACCGTCGCGATGGGCATGGCTGACCTCCCTGGGAGCGGGCTTGCTTCGACCTTCGCGCGCGGTACGTCCGTCCGCAACGCGTGAGGTCCGCTTCAGCCCGAGTGCTCCGCCAGCCGGTCGAGAAACGCGGTCTGTGCCGCGATGATCACCTCACGGGCCCGCTCCAGGCCGAGCCACGCCACGCGGTCCAGCTCCGGGAACTCCTGCACCCGGCCGGACCGCGGGGGCCACTCCATGGCGAAGGTGCCGGGGGTGAAGCCGCTCAGGTCAGGGTCGGCCCGCACGGCCCACGCCGTGACGATCTTGCCGTTCTTCTGCGTGACCTCGCCCAGCGGTACGGCTTCCCCGTCGGGCGGCACCAGCCCCAGTTCCTCCTGGAACTCGCGCCGGGCGGCCTCCCGGGCCGGCTCGCCGGGTTCGTACTCGCCCTTGGGAACCGTCCACGCCCCGGCCTCCTTCTTCGCCCAGAGGGGACCGCCCATATGGCCGAGCAGTACCTGGAGTCCCTCGTCGGTGTGCCGGAACAACAGCAGTCCCGCGCTGCGCCTCGTCGTACGCGCCGTCACGGCTCGACCTCCGGGTGGGCTGCCAGCAGGGCCTCCACGGTATCGGCCTCCTCGGGCCGTTTGTCCTCGCGGTAGCGGACCACGCGGGCGAAGCGCAGGGTGACGCCGGCCGGGTAGCGGGAGGAGCGCTGGAGGCCGTCGTAGGCGATCTCCACGACGAGTTCGGGGCGGACCCGGACCACCCAGCCGTCGTCCTGGACGGCCAGCTGCCGCAGCCGCTCGGTCTGCCACGTGAGCATCGCGTCGGTCATGCCCTTGAAGGTCTTGCCGAGCATCGCGAAGCCGCCGTCCGGGTCGCGGGCCCCGAGGTGCAGGTTGGACAGCTTGCCGGTGCGGCGGCCGTGCCCCCACTCGGCGGCCAGCACGACCAGGTCGAGGGTGTGGACGGGCTTGACCTTCAGCCAGGCGGCGCCGCGCCGGCCCGCGCTGTAGGGCGCGTCCAGCGCCTTGACCACCACACCCTCGTGGCCGCGGGTCAGGGTGTCCGCGAGGAAGCGCTCCGCCTCCGCGATGTCCTGCGGCCCCCGGGCGACCGTGCGGCGCACCCGCATCGGCTCGGGAACCAGCCGGGCCAGCTCCGCGTGCCGCTCGCCGAAGGGCAGGTCCAGCAGGTCGTTGCCGTCCACCGACAGGGCGTCGAAGAAGACGGGGGAGACGGGGGTCTCCTCGGCCGCCCTCGCGACGTCCGTGCGGGATCCGACCCGGCCCGCCGTCTCCTGGAAGGACCGGGGCCGCCCGGCCGCGTCGAAGGAGATCACCTCGCCGTCCAGGATGAACCGCTCGCCCGGCAACTCCCGTGCTGCAGCGGTCACTTCGGGCAGCCGGTCGGTGATGTCGTCCAGGGTCCGGGTGTGCACCCGGACCGTGTCGCCGTCCCGGTGGACCTGCACCCGGATGCCGTCCAGCTTCTCCTCCACCGCGCAGGCACCCAGCTTCTCCACCGCCTCGGCGACGGAGGACGCACTGTGCGCCAGCATCGGCAGCACCGGACGGCCCACCGTGAGGCGGAACCGGTCGAGCGTGACGGGCCCCTCGCCGAGCAGGGCCTGGGCGACCGTCTGCAGCGACCCGGCGAGCATCACGGCCCGCCGTACGGCGGCCGGATCGGCGCCGGTCGCCCGGGCCAGGCCCTCCACCGCGACCGCGTCCAGGGCGCCCTGCCGCACCTCGCCGGTGAGCAGGCCTCGCAGGAACCGCTGCTCCTCCTCGGTGGCCGCGCCCATCAGCTCCCCGACGAGCCGGGCCCGCTCGGCCTGCGAGCCCGGACCGGACACCTTGCCCAGCTCGCTGAACTGGACGTCGACCTCGCGGACGGTGAGGGAGGGCTCGGCGGCCGGGGGCACCGGGCGGCCCAGCACCTTCCAGCCGACGCCGATCCGGCCCTGCGGCAGCCGCCCGGCCAGGTACGGGATGACGATCGGCACGTCGTCCGCCCCGGCCTCCTGGAACAGCTCCGCGAGCAGCTCCGTCTTGCGGGACCGCGCCGCCGTCGCGGCGACCTCCCGTGACACCTGGGCGAGCCGGGTCAGCAACATGCCCTCAGGGTGCACCGGGGGAGCGTGGTCCACACCCGGGCTGCGTGGTCCGGTCCGCGATCAGCGACTCCCCGTCGATCGCCGCCCCTGCCCGGTAGCCCCGACTCGCCGCGTTGATCACCTGCTCCGCGGAGCCGCCGCCGTTGCCCGCCGCCCACGGGCCGGGCACGGCGGATGGCCACACCGGGCTCCGGCTCGCTGGGGGCACCCCCTGTGGGGGAGCCCTCCCTGCTCGCGTCGGCCACCCGGTCCCGGACCAGTTCCACGCCGTGGCGCCGGTCATGACGCGACGGTCGCCCGGAGCATGCCGGATTGACAAACATAGTTGCCGGTTCTGCAATGGTGGCCATGAACACGACGGACGACGTACTGGCGGAGGTGGGCGCCCGGCTGCGCCGCATCCGCAAGGAGCGGGAGGTGACCCTGGCCGCGCTCTCCGAGGCCACCGGCATCTCGGTCAGCACCCTGTCCCGGCTGGAGTCCGGCCTGCGCAGGCCCAGCCTCGAGCTGCTGCTGCCGATCGCCCAGGTCCACCGGGTGCCGCTGGACGAGCTGGTCGGCGCGCCGCCGGTGGGGGACCCGCGGGTGCGGGCCGAGCCGATCGTGCGCGGCGGACGCACCCACTGGCCGCTCACCCGCCGGCCCGGCGGCCTCCAGGCCTTCAAGGTCCTGGAGCCGCAGCGCGTGCAGGAGCCCGATCCGCGCACCCACGAGGGGTACGAGTGGCTGTATGTGCTGTCGGGGCGGCTGCGGCTGGTCCTCGGCGAGCACGACGTGGTGCTGGCCCCGGGGGAGGCCGCCGAGTTCGACACGCGCGTGCCCCACTGGTTCGGGTCGACGGGGCAGGGGCCGGTGGAGTTCCTCAGCCTGTTCGGGCCGCAGGGCGAGCGGATGCACGTGCGGGCGCGGCCGGCCCGCAAGTGACGCGGCGGCCGCCGGCAGGGACCCTGCGGCGCGGCAGTGACACGGCCGACCCGGACCGTGACGCGGTCGGCTGTTCCCTGATCGGCAAGCGACCGCTTAGTATGTCGACGGACCCGGTCAGAGACGAAGCAGTTCCGTGGAGGCCCCGCATGCAGGCATGGCAAGTGCACGAGAACGGCGAGCCGAGCGCGGTGATGCGCCTGGCGGAGGTGGAGCGGCCCACGCCCGGTGACGGCCAGGTGCTCCTGCGCGTGCGCGCCGCCAACATCAACTTCCCGGACGCGCTGCTGTGCCGCGGGCAGTACCAGGTGCGCCCGCCGCTGCCGTTCACGCCCGGTGTGGAGATCTGCGGCGAGACCGAGGACGGCCGCCGGGTGCTCGCCAACCCCGCTCTGCCGTACGGCGGCTTCGCCGAGTACGCCGTCGCCGACACCCGTGCCCTGCTGCCGGCGCCGGAGTCGCTGGACGACGCCGAGGCCGCCGCCCTGCACATCGGCTACCAGACGGGGTGGTTCGCCCTGCACCGGCGTGCCCGGCTGGAGGCCGGTGAGACCCTGCTCGTACACGCCGCCGCGGGAGGCGTCGGCAGCGCCGCCGTCCAGCTCGGCAAGGCGGCCGGCGCCACCGTGATCGGCGTCGTCGGCGGCGCGGACAAGGCCGCCGTGGCCCGCGAAATGGGCTGTGACGTGGTGGTCGACCGGCGCTCCGAGGACGTGATCGCGGCCGTCAAGGAGGCCACCGGCGGCCGGGGCGCCGACGTGATCTACGACCCGGTCGGCGGCGAGGCCTACGCCCAGTCCGCCAAGCTCGTCGCCTTCGAGGGCCGGATCGTCGTCGTCGGCTTCGCGAGCGGCACCATCCCCAGCCCGGCCCTCAACCACGCCCTGGTGAAGAACTACTCGATCCTCGGCCTGCACTGGGGCCTGTACGCCACCAAGAACCCCAAGCTCATCCTGCGCTGCCACGAGGAACTGACCGACCTGGCCGCCCGGGGCGCGATCAAGCCGCTGGTGAGCGAGCGGGTGCCGCTCGGCGAGGCCGCCGCGGCCGTGCAGAAGGTGGCGGACGGCCGGTCCACCGGCCGCATCGCCGTCGTGATGGAGGGAGCAGCATGACCGACGCCGAAGAACTCCGCCGCCGGACACGGGAGTTGCTGGCAGCGCACCCACCGGCTCGGACCGGCCGCCTGGAATTCCTGCGCGCCCGTTTCGACGCCGGACTCGCCTGGGTGCACTACCCCGAGGGCCTCGGCGGACTGGGTGCCCCGCGCTCCCTGCAGGGCGTCGTGGACGCCGAACTGGAGGCCGCCGGCGCCCCCGACAACGACCCCCGGCGCCTCGGCATCGGCCTCGGCATGGCCGCGCCGACGATCCTCAAGTACGGCACCGAGGAGCAGAAGCGGAGCCTTCTGCGGCCGCTGTGGACCGGGGAGGAGGTCTGGTGCCAGCTGTTCAGCGAGCCCGGCGCCGGCTCCGACCTGGCCGCGCTCGGCACCCGGGCCGTCCGCGAGGGCGAGGACTGGGTCGTCAACGGACAGAAGGTGTGGACCTCCAGCGCGCACCTCGCCCGCTGGGCCATCCTCATCGCCCGCACCGAGCCGGACGTGCCCAAGCACGCGGGCATCACGTACTTCATCTGCGACATGACCGACCCGGGCGTCGAGGTCCGGCCGCTGCGCCAGATCACCGGCGAGGCCGAGTTCAACGAGGTCTTCCTCACCGACGTCCGCATCCCCGACTCCCGCCGCCTCGGCGAGGTCGGCGACGGCTGGCGGGTCGCCCAGACCACGCTGATGAACGAGCGCGTCTCCATCGGCGGCATGGCCCTGCCCCGCGAGGGCGGCATGATCGGCCCCGTGTCCACGACCTGGCGCGAACGCCCCGAGCTGCGCACCCACGAACTGCACCAGCGCCTGCTCAGGCTGTGGGTCGAGGCCGAGGTCTCCCGCCTCACCGCCGAACGCCTGCGCCAGCAGCTCGTCGCCGGCCAGCCCGGCTACGAGGGCTCCGGCATGAAGCTCGCCTTCGCCCGGCTCAACCAGGAGATCAGCGGCCTCGAGGTCGAACTCCGCGGCGAGGAAGGCCTGTTGTACGACGACTGGACCATGCGCCGCCCCGAGCTGGTCGACTTCACCGGCCGTGACGCCGGCTACCGCTATCTGCGCTCCAAGGGCAACAGCATCGAGGGCGGGACCAGTGAGGTGCTGCTCAACATCGTCGCCGAGCGGGTCCTCGGCCTGCCCGCCGAGCCGCGCACCGACAAGGACGTCGCATGGAAGGACCTGGCCCGATGACTAAAGCGCCGGACCTGCTGTACTCCGAGGAGGAAGAGGCGCTGCGCGCCGCCGTGCGCGACCTTCTCACGGACCACTGCGCGCCGGCGGACGTGATCGGCCGCGTCGAGTCCGACGCCCCGCACGACCTCGCCCTGTGGAAGTCCCTCGCCGAGGGCATGGGCCTGGCCGGTCTCCTGGTGCCCGAGGAGCAGGGCGGCCAGGGCGCCTCGGCCCGGGAAGTGGCCGTCGTGCTGGAGGAACTGGGCCGGGCGGTCGCGCCCGTGCCCTACCTCACCAGCGCGGTGGTGGCCACCGAGGCCCTGCTGGCCTGCGGCGACCAGGAACTGCTGGGGCAGCTGGCCTCCGGTCGCACCATCGGCGCGCTCGCGGTCGCCCTGCACTCGGCCCCGGACGCCGCCGTCACGGCGGTTCGGCTGGAGAACGGCGGCCTGCACGGTGAGTTGACCGGCATCGCCGACGCGGCCGTGGCCGACGTCCTGCTCGTCCCGGCCGACGACGGCGGTCTCTACGCCGTCCCCGCCCACGCCGCGACGGTCACCCCGCAGACCTCCCTGGACCTCACCCGCCCGCTGGCGACGGTACGACTCGAGGGTGCCGCCGGCCGCCGCGTCGGCGACGCGGAACCCGCGGTGCGCCGGGCGCTGCGCGCCGCCGCCGGACTACTCGCCTCGGAACAACTCGGCGTCGCCGACTGGACGTTGACCGAGACGGTCCGCTACCTGAAGGAGCGCAAGCAGTTCAACCGGCCGGTCGGCGGCTTCCAGGCGCTCAAGCACCGGCTCGCCCAGCTGTGGCTCGAGGTCGTCAACCTCCGGGCGGCCGCCCGCGCAGCCGCGGACGCGCTCGCCTCCGGCACGGACGCCGACGTCTCGGTCGCCGTCGCGCAGGCCTACGCGGCGCCCGTGGCCGTCCACGCCGCCGAGGAGGCACTGCAACTGCACGGCGGCATCGGCATGACCTGGGAGCACCCGGTCCACCTGTACCTCAAGCGCGCCAAGGCGGACTCGATCGCCTACGGCACGGCGGGCGCCCACCGCGCGGCACTGGCCGAACTGATCGACCTCCGGGCGCCCTGACACAAGCCCGTGGAAGCCCGCCCCGCACGGGGCGGGCTTCTTCGTGCGCCCGCTTCGCCACGCACTGCTCCCCCGAGGTGAACAACGCGCCAACTCCCCGCGAGACCAGGCGCGTTGAGTGGCCAGGCCACGCATACTCTCCCCGGTCCCATCCGGCACCTCAAGGGAGGCAGAGCATGGCCCTCACCACCCGTCGCAGAGCCCTCAGCGCCCTCGGCGCCGCGCTCGCCGGCGCGGTCGTACTGCCCGCGTCGCAGGCCCGGGCGGCCGGCTCCCACCGCGGTCCGCGCCCGCTGTGGAACGCGCACGCCCACAACGACTACGAGCACCCCCGGCCGCTGTTCGACGCTCTCGACCACCGCTTCGGCAGCGTCGAGGCCGACATCTTCCTCGTCGGCGACCAGCTTCTCATCGGTCACGACTCCTCCGAGCTGGACCCGAACCGGACTCTGGAATCCCTCTACCTGGACCCGCTCGCCGCCCGCGTCCGCGCCGGGCACGGCTCGGTGTACCGGGGCCGGCGCAGGCCGCTGCAACTCCTGATCGACATCAAGACCGAGGGCTCGTCGACGTACCTGGAACTCGACCGCCATCTGCGCCGCTACCCGCACCTGTTCACCCGCTGCGCGCACGGGCGGGTGCACCCCGGGCCGGTCACCGCCGTCGTCTCCGGCGACCGCGCCGCCCGCATCCCCATGGAGGCGCAGGAAGAGCGCCGCGCCTTCTACGACGGTCGGCTCACCGACCTCGCAAGTACCGCGCCGGCCACCTTCATCTCGCTGATCAGCGACAACTGGACGCAGAACTTCACCTGGACGGGCGAGGGCGCGTTCCCCGACGCCGAGCGGCAGAAGCTGCGGAGCATCACGGCCGCCGCGCACGCGCGGGCGCAGCAGGTGCGGTTCTGGGCCACCCCGGACGCCGCGGGCCCGGCCCGCGACGCCCTGTGGACGGAACTGCTCGCCGCCGGTGTCGACTACCTCAACACCGACGACCTGGCCGGCCTGGAAACCTTCCTGGACGCCCACCCCACCCCGTAACACCACACGTTTGGGGGACACGTCAGCCGCCCGGACGGACCCTCCGCTACGCCACACTTGCGGCCGAAACGCCACTCAAGGGGCGTGGCGGAGGAGGTTCCCGATGGCCGTTTCCATCTCTGTGGTGCTGCTGCTCCTGATCCTGGCCGTGATCTTCATTCGCAACTGCTCGCTGAAGATCTCCCACGCCCTGGTCTGCATGCTGCTCGGCTTCTTCCTGGCCGGTACCAGCATGGCGCCCACCATCAGCAGCGGGCTCACCACGACCGCCGACCTGGTGAGCAGCCTGCGGCCCTGAGCTCAGCCGGCCGAGAACACCCCGATGCCGTTCGCGACGGGACGCTCGGCGCCACCACTCGGGTGGTTGCGGACCGCCACCGCGCTCGCACCGTCGTTACGGGTGACCAGCTCGGTGGAGCCGCCGCCGTCGAGGTTGAACGCGTCGGACGCGCCCAGCGAGCGCATGGTGCCCGCCTCCTCCGCGACGGTCATCCCGGTCCGGTACTCGGCGGCCCCGTCCAGAGCCAGGATCAGCAGCTGCCGTCCGCCGCCCTTGAAGCCCACCACCGTGCGCACCGCCGAGGTCCCGTTGTCCAGACCGGACAGCTCCTTGCCGCCCTTGAGGACCGGGAAGCCGCCGATCGCGAACGCGTACGGCACCCCGGACGAGGCCGCCACCAGGGAGTGCCTCACGGTCACCGCGTCGCCGACGGCCAGCTTGCGCAGCCGCTGCGCGCCCTCCTCGCGTCCCACCAGAACCGTGGTGCCCGCCGGGATCGAGCCGCTGCCCGGCGTGTCGGACGCGGAGACCACCCGGCCGTCCCGCACCTTCACCTCGTAGGTGTCGGTGCTGCACGGCGCCGACCGCTGGGTGTCGCTGCCGCAGACGGCACGCATCCGGGACGCGCTGCCCCACCGTGCGGTGAAGGCGCCGACGGAGTTCTCCGCGAGTGCGTACTGGTTGAGGCCCTTCAGGGGGAACGCGCCGTCCGGCGTGTCCACGCTGCCGGCGAGGGAGAGGCGGTCCAGCCGGGCCCGCCGGTCGGTGCCCACGCCGAAGACGTCCTGCGTGCCGGTGCCCGGCGGCAGCGCGGGTCCGAACCGCTGGCCGTCGGGCACCGCCGCCTTGAGTACCTGACCGTCCGCGATCGCCGGTCCCACGCTCGCGCCGGTGGCCTCCACGCCGGGGTGCTGGGTCTCGGTGATGTTGAAGAAGTCACCGTTGACCCCCGCGACAGCCCCCGCGGAGTCCGCCATGTGGGAGACGGTGGCCCGGGCCGCCACCGCACCCGGGTACAGCAGGTCCACACGGACGTGCGGATCGGCCAGGTCGATCGTGAGGAGATGGGCGTGCGCCGTGCCCGCGGCGGCGTCGACGTCGAACTGCCGGTAGGTGACACCCGGCGCGATGTGCCTGCCGACCGGTACCGCACCGGCCGGCGCGGCCCCCGCCAGGGCCGCACCGGACAGCACGCCGAACGCCGTGACAACCGTGAGAACCGCTCTGCCCGCTGCCGAACGCCTGCGACGTCTGGTCACCGTGCCCCCTGATGTCTCGTCAACTGTCCCTGTCGTACGGGTTTTACGGGGCAGTGCACCAGAGCGCGACGACCGCCGGGCCGACTAGCCGTCGACTACGCGAGAACGAGTGAGAAAACGCACCCCCTCGGGTGCTTCCAGGGAGAAGCCGCTACCCCGTCCCGGAACGACGTCCACGATCAGCCGGGTGTGGCTCCACGCCTGGTACTGGCTCCGGGACATCCAGAAGGTGACGGGCTCGGCCACGCCGTCCACGTCCAGCTCGGCCAGCAGTACGTCCGAGCCGCCGGTGCGGAATTCGCCGTCCGGGTAGCACATGGGTGCGCTGCCGTCGCAGCAGCCGCCGGACTGGTGGAACATCAGCGGACCGTGCTCGGCGTGCAGCCGCCGTACCAGGTCCGCGGCCCGGGGGGTGAGTTCGACGCGCGGGATTTTCTCATCCATGGGTCACCGTCCTGATGTGCCGGGGCGCGGTGCGTCGGACCTGAGACGCCGATCCAGTCTCACGGATCGTCACCGGCCCGTCCAGAACGCGTCGTCGGCCCGCCGGGACGGGTTCAGCGATGGCCCAGCACGTTCACCACCCGGCCGTTGGGGTCCCGCACGAAGAACCGTCGCACACCCCACTCCTCGTCCGTCAGCGGATGCACGATCTCCGCGCCGCGCTCGCGCATCGCCGCGTACGCCGCGTCGACGTCCTCGACCTCGATGCTCAGGTCCGGGGCGACGGGCGCGGTGCGGTCCTCGGTCATCAGGCTGAGCTGCGCGGTCGGGTTCCCGGCGGGGGCCAGCGTCACGATCCAGCCGTGGTTCATGACCTCCTCCAGCCCCAGCGCTCCGTAGAACTCCCTGCTCTGCGGCAGGGCGGCCGACCGGACGTTGGGCACGATGCGGCGTACGGACATCTCGCGGCTCCGAGGGGTGGCGGCTGTCGTGGACGCGGGAAAGGGTAGTCGGCAGCGGGCCTGCGAGGATGTGTCCATGTTCGCTTCGTCCGGCCGGCCCGAGCCGCGCTTCGTCCCCGACGGGGAACACCCGCTGTGGGACGAGGCGCTGGCGACCGTCAACCGGGATCTGGCGGCCACCGTGCCCGACCAGCCTCCCCTGCGTCTGATGGCCCACCCGGACTCCGGTGACCTGGACGAGCAGGTCTACGTGGCCCTCTCCAACGGCGACGCGCACGGGAATCCCCTGACACCGACGGACTCCGCCGCCGAAGCCCTGATGTCCGTGGCCGACGCTGCCCAGGAGACGGTCACGGAGTGTCTTTGGCGGGTGTGGCCGGTCTGCACCGTCCACGACCTCGGCATGCACCCACGGGACGTGGGCGGACGGCCGTCCTGGTGGTGCGCCGGCGGCTCCCGGCCCGCTGACCCGGCCCACGTCCGCGCGGCGGTGGGCGAACTGGAGACGGTCCACCGTCCCCGACGCCCGAACCGCAAGCGCCGCAAGGAGCGCAGGCTGCGCTGACCCGACCGGTGCCGTCCTGCGTGGCTGGACTCCAGCAGGCGCCGGCCGCGAGCGCCCCGGCCGTTCGGGTCCTGCCCGCCGACGCCGGCGAGGCCGCCCTCGTCGCGGTTGCGGCCCGGGGTGTCGCTCGGCGTGCGTGGACGGCGGGCGCGGGCGGGCCCGGTCGCAGCACTAGGAAGTGCGGTCCGAGGACCGGCGCCGTTCGCGGCGGGCCCGGCGGGCCTCGAACAGAAGGGGCAGCATCGACAGGACGACCACCACGGCGACCAGCGGCAGCAGATAGTCCTCGAGGTGCGGGACGGAGGAACCGAGGCTGTAGCCGGCGAGGACGAGCACCTGCGACCACAGCACCCCGCCGACCGTCTGCCAGATCGTGAAGGTTCGCCCGGGCACCTTCAGCGCACCGGCCACGGGGTGCAGGACCGTCCGCAGCAACGGCACGAACCGGCCGATGACCAGCGCCTTCCCGTAGCCGTACCGGGCCAGGAGATCCTCGGCCCGGGCGGCCGCCCTCTTCAGCCGCCGGTTGGAGGTACGGGACAGCAGCGCCCGTCCGCCGTGCCGCCCGATCAGATAGCCGACCTGCCCGCCGACCACCGCTCCCACCGCCGCGCACAGCAGCACCTGCCACAGCGCCAGCTTGGGCGGCTGGTCCGCACTGCCGGCGCACAGCACACCGGCCGGGAAGAGCAGCGTGTCACCGGGCAGGAAGAAGCCGAAGACCAGCAGACCGGACTCCGCGAAGATCACCACCAGGACGCCGAGCGCGCCGAAGGCGGCCAGCACCGAGGCGCTGTTCATCGGGTTGACGGCTATCACCTCGCCGCGCCTCCTGGCCTCCTCGCAGGGGTACTCGCTCACCAGCATCACCCGGCCGACCGTGAAACGCCCGCCTCGGGGGCGGAGAGACGGGCGCGGAGCCGGCGCGGGCGGAGAACGGCGGGGTGGTGGCCGGCGGGGCGGGGACCGGCGGTGCGGCACGGCGAGGGCGGTGACGGCGGTGAGCCGAAAGCGGTGGCGACGTGAACGCGCAGGTGGCGCCGACTTCGGTGCGGGCGCGGCAGCCGACCTGGACCGCGGGGGCGCCGGGGGATTCCACGGATCCGTCCGTCTCCATGAGGGCAAAAAGACCTTCGTGCCACTCCGGCTGCGGTCATGCGCCGCGGCGCTGCTCCTGGACGGCCTTCATCAGGTCCTCGATGGCGGACTGGGCGTCCTTGTCACGCGCGTCGTCGATCGCCTCGAGAACGACGGCCGCGGCCTCACGGATGTGGTGGGGAAGTCCTTCCGCGGCCGCGACGTGGTAAGCGGCCTTGCGGCGGGCCATGCGCTCGGCGGAATCCACTGCGCCGGGGCCGGACAGCGGAAAGACGGCGGCCCGGTACGCGTATATGCCCAGCAGCATCATGTCCGTGATTCCGTCGGTGTACCCGAGCGCGACGGCCTCCCCCCAGCCTTTCCGCATGGTCACGACCATGCGACGGCGGGACAGGGCCGTACCCAGGGCCGCGCCGCCTCCCAGGGAGAGGGCGCAGGCGACGGCCAGGAACGGTCCGCCCCAGGCGAAGCCGGTGAACCCTCCGAGGACCGCGAGCGCGAAGGTCCATCCGATCGCTGTCCGGGAGCTTATCTGCTCGGGTGTCGTGTCCATGATGGGAGTGTCCCAGCCGATACGGACAGCACCGCTTCCGGGGTGGCCGCCGGCGCAGACCTCGGCGAGCCACGCCGGTCGACCCTGCCGCACACGCCCCTGCCGGGCGAGGGGCGGCCGGCAGGGGCGGCCATGGTCGTCACCTCCTGGGAACTCGTCGGTCGGGCTGTCGCTACTTGGTGCCGAGACCGGCGTCGTCGACCTCGCTCTTGCCCTCGGCCTTGAGGACCTTGTTGAGCAGAGTGAGGTCGTAGATGCCCTTCAGATCGGGCTTGTCCAGCAGGCCGGCCGTCACCGCGTGCTCGGCCTCGGTGTTGAGAGTGGAGGCCAGGGGGTCGTCGAGGAAGGTGATGGACTTCCAGGCCGGATCGATGACGTCCGCGGGCAGTGCCTTGCCCGACAGCTTCTCCAGCGCCGTGTTGGCGGACGCCTTCGCCTTCGCCGGGTTGGCGTTGATCCACTCGTTCGTCTTCACCGAGCCGCGCAGTACGGCCTCGACGACGTCCGGGTGCTTCTTGAGGAAGTCCTGCCGCACCACGATGTTCGTGATCACGAACTTCTTCGCGGGCCACAGTGCCGACTCGTCGAGCAGTACCTTCGCGCCCTCGGCGACCAGCTTGGACGCGGTCGGCTCGGGCACCCAGGCGCCGTCGATGGAGCCGGACTTGTAGGCGTCCGGGGTGATCTTGTTGTCGGTGCGGACGACGGAGACGTCACCCTTGCCGCTCTGCGCGTCGACCTTCCAGCCCTGGCCGGCGATCCAGTTGAGGAACGCCACGTCCTGGGTGTTGCCGAGCTGAGGGGTGGCGATCTTCTTGCCCTTGACGTCCTTCAGGGACTTGATCTTCTTCGGGTTCACGACCAGCTTCACGCCGCCGGAGGCGGAACCGCCGATGATCCGCAGGTTCTTGCCGAGGGACTTGGTGTAGCCGTTGATGGCGGGGGAGGGGCCGATCCAGCCGATGTCGATGGACCCGGCGTTGAGCGCCTCGATCTCGGAGGGGCCGGCGTTGAAGGTGGCGGTCTTGACCGTGGTGCCGCCGAGCTCCTTCTGGAACAGGCCCTCCTGTACGCCCACGAGAGCGGTGGCGTGCGTGAGGTTGGGGAAGTAGCCGATCTTCACCTCGTCGGCGGAGAGCTTCCGGGCACCCGCCGCGACTGCGGTCTTCTTCCCGTCGTCAGTGGACTTGGAGCCGTACCCGCAGGCGGTCAGCAGGACGGGGAGCGCCGCCATGACAGCGATGGTGCGCAGGGCGGTGAGCGGTCTCGGGGCAGACACGTGGGTGTCCTCTCAGGGATCGGGTCATCAGGGACATACGGCAAAGCGAGGCGGCGGGTGGGCGGCACCTGTGCTCGACTCGCCGACCCGCGGCAGCAGGAAGGCCGTCTCGGGTCGGGGAGCGGATCGTGGGGGGCGTGTGATGCGCCTCCGTCACGGCCGTGCCGCGCCACGACCGTGCGGGTGGGGAATGCGGGCGGCGCTGCCAGGCGACGGTGACCCACCCGCCGAAGCCGGCGCGACGGTGGAATGCACCGGGTTTCTGTGCGGTGCCGGCGAGGTGTGCGGACGGCTCAGACGGGCTGACACATGGCACTGGACGTGCGGCCGAAGTCGATGTGGCGACGCGACGTCAGCAGGGGCAGCAACAGGAGTGTGCGGTCCGGTGCTCTCATGACCTCACCCCGCATTCCCTGGTTTCCCTAGCTGGTTGGTAGGGATCGTGGCAGAAGGCGGCGCCCTCCCCAAGAGGGTGTTCGCATGATGGACGACCGCGTCTCGCGTTCTGGGATTCGGGTGAACGGCTCAGCGGGTCAGGGGTTCACCCACGCACCTGGAACGTCGCTCAACGCCGACAGTTCAGCGGGTAGTCGGGCGTCTGCGACGTCGGCCAGTGACACGCCATCGAGGATCTCGCGCACATGGGACCGCAATGCGATCCACAAGGGGAGCAGCGACTCGGCCGGGCCGGTGTAGGACAGCTCCGGAGGGCGGACCCCACGCACCGAGACGAGCGGTCCGTCCACGACGCGGATGACGTCGGCGATGCTGATGGACTCGGCGGGCCTGGCCGGCCGGTAGCCGCCGTTGCCACCGCGCCGGCTGAGGACGAGACCGCCCCGGCGCATGTCGTTCAGGATGCTCTCGAGAAACTTGTGCGGTATGTCCTGAGCGCCGGCGATGGCCTCGGCCTTCATCGGCCCGTCGTCCCGTGACGCGGCGAGCTGCAGCGCGGCACGTACCGCGTAATCCGCCCTGGCTGAGATCCGCATGTGCCCATTGTCCCGTACCGCCTCGGTCGGCATCCGCCGTGGGCAGGCCGCCGGGCGGGCGGATCCCGCCGCCGGTCCGCCCTGGGACCGCAGGCCGCGGCGGAGGTGCAGTGGGAGGCGTCGTCGCCCTTGATGACCTGGCCGAGGGCGCTGCCGTCGACACCGGTGAGGCCGGGCGCCGGTCGGCCGTCTGTCCGCCCGGGGCTTCCCCGCTCTCCATGGCCGCCTACCTCCCGCGCGGCGGACTCCGGTGGACGTACCGGACGCCGGTTCCGGCTGAGGCGGTGGTGCCGCTGGTGCCGGCCGCAGCGGCCCTTGCCGCCGAGGGCCCCGTCCGCCCCGTGTCGCGCCGGCTCGAGCACAGCCCACATGGCCGCGAAGGCGCGGCCGACCAGCACGACGTGGCCAGTAACGGTCAGACTGGCAGGACGAACGGCGGATGCGCGCCGTTGAGGTAGTAGTCCCCCACATCGCGGAGCCGGTGAGCGACCGGCTCATACAGGGTGTGGGTGCGGGCGTTGCGCCAGAAGCGGTCGAAGCCGAGCCGTGAGGACGCGGAGCGGGCGCCGACGATGTCGAGGGCGCGGGCGGTGGACTCCTGCGCGGCCCGGGAGGCGGCGGCTTCGGCCATGGCCACGAGGACGGAGATGTCCGCGTACTCCTCGTAGGTGAGGTCTTCGCCGCGGGTCAGCCCGTGGCGCACGGCGTCCAGCGCCTGATCGGCGAGTGCGGACGCGGAACGGGTGAGGACGGTGAGTTCCCCGTAGGCGGCCAGGACCTGCGGGTCCTGGGCGGAGTCGCCCGTCCGGGCGGGGTGCCGGGGCGAGTGACCCGCCCGGCTGTACTCCCGGGCTTCGTCGAGTACTCCCTCGGCCATGCCGAGGCGGAGCTGGACGGAGAGGAGCCGCCCGACCGGAGAGGCCAGGGCAGTCGGGGGAGACAGGACGTCCTCGTCCGCGGAGAGGGAACCGACTACGTCGTCGGCGGCCACCGGTACGGCGTCGAACTCCACGCTCGCACCGGCCGCGAGGCGCTGGCCGAAGGTGTCGGCGTCGCCATCGACACTGACGCCGGGGTGGGCGGGGTCGAGGACGACGGCGAGTGGTTCGCCGCTGCCGGCCCGCACGGCCCGTACGGCGAGGCGGTCGGCGACCAGGACTCCCGTGGAGTAGCTCTGCCGGCCGTTGAGCACATGGCCGCCGCGAGCTCTGCTCAACGTCAGAGGCGATTCCTGACGGGCCAGACCGCCACCCCAGCACCACTGCTCCGTCGCGCACTGCCGCTCCAGTCGAGCGGCGCGAGAGCGATCAGTGAGGAACCGGGCGCTCCACGACAGGAAACAGTGACAGCCGAGCAGTTGACCGATCGCGCCGTCGGCTGCGGCGATCTCCCGGACCACGGCGTAGGCCGTGGGCCAGTCCGCGCCGCCTCCTCCCGACTCGGCCGGTACGAGGAGCGTCAGCAGTCCCGCCTCGCGCAGGCGGCACACCTCGTCGAACGGGACCTTGCCCGCCTGCTCCCGGGCCGCTGCGTCCGTGGCCAGGTCGTCCGCCGTCTCGCGGGCCACGCGCAGCCAGTGCGCCCGGCCTGGCCCGTTCCGGCCGGACTCCGAAGCGGAGCCGGACGGCGCAGTGGCAACGCCCATGGCGGAGGCCTCCTCAAGGTCAGTGACACGAAGGGGTGTTGGGGTGCCGGCCGGGCACGTGCCTGGAGCCCACTCGCCGTACGGTGACGATCCGGTGTCGGTGCGCCGCGCTCATAGGGGTGGAAGCGCCGTGGTCATGGCGGTCGTCCTTCGGAAGTACGCCGGGACATCAGGTGCAGCGGAAAGGGGCCCGCCTGATCGCCCGGGGTGGGCGGGAGGGAGCGGAGCGGCGCGCTGCTACGTGTCAGCCGTGTGCCTTACGCACGACAGCAGGCGGCGCTGGCGACGTGACCAAAGTCGACATGCCTACGACGAACGAGTCGTTGCTGCGCGGGGGACATGTGCATCATCCTGCGCACCGCGCTGGGGAACGTCAATGTTTCCCTAGTAAACCGATAGGAAATGTAGGGAACGCCACACCGTGGGAGCGGCTGGTCGCGTACGCGCCCGGCGCGGGGAGCGGCGAGAACCGGACGGGGTGCGATGTCCGGCCCACAGGCGGTTCGTTCCGGCTCACCGGAGCAACTTGCCCGCCGGCGTCGCGGCGTTGTACGAGCCCCAGCCGGTGGTGAAGTCCCAGCCGGTGGCCGCGAAGTGGGCGCCGTTGCTGCCGCTGGTCATGTTGTGGACACCGGTGCCGCTCACGGAAGTACAGGGCGGGGTTGGCGAAGCCGAGGTTGGCCTTGCCGCCTTGCCGGCCGCCGGGGCCTGCTGGTTGTACAGGGCGGCGAACGCCGCCCACTCGGGTGCGGCGGCGCTGGTGCCGCCGACCGTGCTCCAGGAACCTCTTGAAGCCCGAGGACTTGCCGCCACCGCCGCCGGACCAGGCCGAGCAGCGCGATCTTGTGGCCGCTGCTGTTCATGACAACTTGCGCGGCTTCGCGGTGTCAATTGCGGCTGTCCCGGGGCCCGCGGCGCCCGCACGACCCGAGCGTGCGGCGTGACCGGCGGACGACCGCCATCCACCGCACTGCCGGTGGTCGAGGCCGGCCCGGGCGAAGGCAAGGACGCCGTCCGGGCCCGCGTCTGCGCCCGAGCCCGGCCGGCGGTCGACCTCGCGGAGGAGTCCCGCGCGGGTACATCGTGTGGAGTGCGGTGCAGCGCGCGGACCAGGCAATGGATGACATGGCCTGGGTCCGTCCCCGAAGGGACGTCTCTCAACGCTTCCGCCTACGCCCGCCCCGGCCCGCCGTCGCCCGGCCGGCCGCCGCCGCGCCCCCGGTTGGCGATTCCGCCTGCGGACCGGGGCGGTCGGCCGAGACGACCAGGGCGGCGAGGAGTGTGGTGACCGGTACGGAGGCGACCAGTCCGATGGATCCGACCAGGGTGCGTACGATCTCTTCGGCGACCAGTTCGCTGTT
>NZ_JBEYYJ010000023.1:0-153854 GCF_040645475.1 Streptomyces sp. NPDC046759
CGCCGGTGAACACCACACGCCCTGGGGTCCCCGGGCACGGGCTCGGCCCCCGGGCGGGTGATGGGTCTCCGGCCTCGGGGCGCCCCGGGCGCTTCAGGCGCGGGCGCCCCCGTCGACCTTCAGCACCGCGCCGGTCACGAAGGAGGAACGGTCGCTCAGCAGCCATGCGGCGGCCTCGGCGATCTCCTCCGGGACGGCCGCGCGGCGCAGCGGGGTGAGCGCCGTGAGCCGGTCCTGGAGCCCGGGTGACTCCGCTTCCCACGCCAGGATCATCTCCGTCAGGGTGTTGCCGGGCGCGATCGCGTTGACCCGGATGCCCTCCGGGCCGTAGGTCACGGCGGCCGACTCGGTCAGGCTGTTCACCGCCCGCTTCATCGCCCCGTACGCCGGGAGCTCGGGGTTGCCCCGCAGGCTGCCGATGGAGGAGTTGTTGACGATGGCGCCGGTGCCCGCGGTGGCCCGGATGGCGGCGACCTCGGCGACCATGGCCAGCCAGACGCTCTTGAGGTTCACCGAGTACAGACGGTCGAACTCGGCCTCCGTCAGCCGGTCCATGGGGCCCGGCGACTGGATGGTCGCACCGTTGTTGAAGGCGATGTCGAGGCGGCCGTAGAGGTCCACGGTGCGGTCCACGGCGGCCCGCACGCTCGCGGTGTCGGCCAGATCGCACACGACGTGCTCCGCGGTGCCGCCCGCCGCCCGCACCTCCTCGGTGACCGCCCTCAGCTGCGCTTCCGTGCGGGCCGCGAGCAGGAGCCGGGCCCCTTCGCGGGCGAAGAGCCGCGCCGCGGCGGCGCCGATCCCGCGCCCGGCGCCGGTGACGAAGGCGACCTTGCCGGCCAGCAGGCCGCCCGTGGCCGGCGCGGTCGTGCCGGTGGTCCTCGTGTTGTCCATGGCACCGAGCCTGCGCCCGCGGGCAGGCCCCATCCAGGCACCGCCAGTACCTGGATCGCCCTCGCGGCACACCCGCACACTGGGCGTGTGGACAGAGCAGAACTGGCGGGCTTCCTGCGCAGCCGGCGCGAGCGGATCGACCCGGCCGAGGTGGGACTGGCCGTCGGCCCGCGCCGCCGCACGCCGGGCCTGCGCCGCGAGGAGGTGGCGCACCTGGCGTTCATCTCGAACGAGTACTACACCCGGCTGGAACAGGCCCGCGCCCCTCGGCCGTCCCGCGAGGTCCTGGCGGGGCTGGCCCGCGCGCTGCGGCTGACGGACGCCGAACGCGAGCATCTGCATCTGCTGGCCGGCGCCCCGCCGGCCCCCGTGCCCGGACCCTCGCGCGAGGTACGGCAGAGCATCCTCGACCTGGTGCACAGGCTGCCCCTGTCCGCCGCGTTCGTGACGTCGGCCACGCTGGAAGTGCTCGCCTGGAACGATCTGGCCGCAGCCCTCATGGAGGACTTCTCGGTCCTGTCCCGCCGCGGTCGCAACCTCGCGCGCCGGGCCTTCCTCGGGCCGCGCCCCGCAGGGCGGCGGCTGTACGGCGTGTCGGACGTCGACGCGTTCGCCCGCCATGCGGCGCGCCGGCTGCGCACGGCCGCCGCCCGCTACCCGGAGGACCCCGAGGTGGCCGGGCTGATCCGCGAACTCCGCTCCGGCAGCGAGGAGTTCGCGAGACTGTGGGACTCCCACGACGTGGACGGGCACCCCACGCTCCGCAAGACGTTCCAGCATCCGGTGGTCGGGCCGGTGACGGTCGACTGCGACGCCCTGGACGTCACCGACCGGGACCAGCAGGTGGTGATCTACACCGCCGTACCGGGCTCGCCGTCCGAGGAGGCCCTGCGCCTGCTGTCGGTCATCGGCACCGAGCGCAGGGACGCGGCCCGCTGAGCGCGGGAGCCCCACGGCGTCGGCCCCGCCGACGGAAGGCCGATGTCCCTCGCGGAGCGGGGCTGTCGGGTGAACCGCTCGGGGCCGGGCCGGAGTCGGCATCGGCCGTGCTGCCTGTGACGAGGCGCCGCACAGGAGGCCGGCGGCCGATCCCCACTCCGTGTATACGCACTGTGTATACGTACTGTGTATAGTGCCCCCGGTGGAACAGCGAATGTGGGGGCGACGATGACGACAGCCATGCCCAGCCGGCCGGTTGGCGTGCGGAGCCGACTGCGCGTGTGGGGTGGCCCGGCGGTGACGGCGCTCGCCACCGGGGTGTTTCTCGGTGTGCTCACGAATCTGGCCCAGGGGTGGCTTCCCGGTGCCTGGCAGCAGATCGCCAACTCGGGAGCCGTCTGGTCCGCCGTCGCGTTCGCCGCGGGAGCGGCGCTCGACCGGCCGGGCCGCGGGCTCCAGGCCGCGGTCGGAGGCCTCGGTGCCGAGGCCGGCCTGGTCGCCGGGTACTACGGCTATGCCCAGTTCGGGCGTGACGGTGTGGGGGACCTGTTCTTCCCGCTGGTCTGGCTCGGTATGGCCTGCGTGGCGGGGCCGGTGTTCGGGGTCGCCGGCCACTGGTGGCGGCGCAGCGCGGACGCGCGCCGCCGTGTCGCCGGCCTGGCCGCGTTCGCCGGACTCTTCGGCATGGAGGGCCTGGCGTACGCCTGGAAGCTCCACTACGCCGCACAGGCCTGGGCGTGCCTCGCGCTCTTCGCCCTCGTCCCGACGCTCATGGCCCGCACGCACAAGGAGCGAGCCTTGACGCTGGGGGCCGCCCTCGTCTGCGCGCCCCTTGCCTACGCCCTGATCGAACTGCCCCTGCAGGCACTCTCCGGCTGAACGGGCCGCACGACGGCGGCCCGTCGCGCAACGCGCCGAGGGCCCACACCGCCGCTGACCCTCGACCTCGGTGCGCGGTCTGAGGGGGCCCGGTCGGGGCCGGCGAGGGCATGGGGGAAAATAGTTGCCTCGAGAAACTACGGGGAACGCGTGAAAGGCCCTCCATGCCCTACCTGACCATCGACTACTCCGCACGCCTGGCCGGGGCCTTCGATGTTCGCGCTCTTGTGAAGGAGTTGCACCCGCTCGTGGTCGAGGAGTCCGGTACGTCCGGTGTGTGCAAGACGCTGCTCCGCCCGGCGGAGACCTATGTGGGCGACGATCCGAGCGGAAAGGGCGTCTTCGTGCACGTGGAGGTGGGTCTCATGCCCGGCCGCCCAGAGGCGCAGAAGGCGCGGCTGTCCGAGAGCGTGCTCGCCCTGCTCACCAGGCATCTGCCGATGGACGACCGCGAGGAGGAGCCGGCGTACTGCTCGGTCGAGGTGCGCGACCTCGCCGGCTCCTACCGGCTGTCGCCGTCGGCGCGGTGAGCCACCCGGCGCAACCGCGTGCGGCGCGCCCGAATTCGGTTGTCCGCCGCAACGGGCCCGCACTACCGTGCCGCCGGTGGATCTCTTCGCACGCTCTTGGACGGCACTGCGCACCGCGGTGGCGGAACTCCCGGACGAGGACTTCGAGCGGCCGTCCGGGTGTGCCGGCCGGCTGGTGCGGGACTTGGTGTGCCACCTGGTCATCGACATCCAGGACGTCCTGATCGCCCTGGTCGCACCCGCCGACACCGAGCCGACCGCGGACGCGTTCACCTACGGGAAGCCGGTCGAGCCCCCGACCGGCGAGGATCCGCTCGACGCGCTGATCCCTCGGCCGGCCGCCGCCTACGGCGAGCCGCGCCTGCTGAAGTTCCATCTGGACGACGTCGGTTCCGCTGCGGCCCGCGCCGCCGCGCTCGCCGATCCGGCCGTCCGCGTCGGCACGCGCGGCGAGGTGCTGACCGTCGGTGACTGCCTGTCCGCGTACGTCGTCGACTGGACCTTGCACCACCTCGATCTGATCCCGTCGGTCGTCGGCCGCCGAGCCGCCCGCGAAGACCCTCGCTGCGGCACGCGCGTCCCTGGAAGAGATCGTCAAGACGCCGTTCCCCGCCTCGTTCTGCGACAAGGACGCGCTGCCGGCCGGCACGGGACGCCGCTCTCCGGCCGGCGCGCACAGGGCCGTGCTCGGCGACCTCGTCGCCGGGCTGCCGTGCGTTCTCCGCTGAACGGCTCATGGCCCGTCCCCGGTCGAGTGCTCCAACGCCCCCTGGGCACCCGGCCGTAGCCCGAACCGGGACCACCTGATGAGATGATCTGTGTACTGGGTCACTATCATGTGGCCCCAAGACAACCATTCGACCGGCCCGTTCCATACGTGCCGTTCGGGGTCGCCGATGCCAGGGACCGCTCCCCGGGCTGCGGTGATCTTCCTGTCCAGGAGGACCTTCCGCATGTTCCGACGTATTGGCAACACCGTCGTCCGACATCCCGTGTGGACGATCGTGGCATGGCTGATCGCCGCGGTGGCGATCGTGGCCACTGCGCCAGGTCTGCCCTCGAACAGTGACGAGAGCAGTTTCCTGCCCAAGAGTTACGAGTCCATCAAAGCGGCGGATCTCCAGCAGAAGGCGTTCCCCAGCGCCTTCACCCCGTCCGCGATCGCGCTCTACCAGCGCACGGACGGCGGCAGGCTGACTGCCGCCGACAAGAAGGACGTCGCCCGGATCACCACCGAACTGGGCAAGAAGCACATCGACCAGGTGCAGAAGGTCGTCCCCGGCCTGCCGTCCGAGGACGGCAGGTACGACCTGACCCTGGTCCAGATGGACAGCAAGAACGCCGGCCAGCCCAAACAGGCGGACGCCGCCAAGGTGTTGCGCGACGACGTCAAGGCCTTGGCCAAGGGCACGCATCTCGACGTCAAACTGGGCGGCTCCGCCGCGCAGGCCCTCGATCAGCAGGACTCGTCCCAACGCGGACAGGCGCTGATCGGTATCGGCACCTTCGCGATCATCCTTGTGACGCTTCTGATCATCTTCCGGGCGCCGATCCTGGCCGTACTGCCCCTGCTGCTGATCGGTCTGGTGTCGGTCGTCGCCAACGGCCTCATCGCGTACGCCACCAAGCTGTTCGACCTGCAGGCCAACAGTTCGATCTCGTCGATCCTGATCGTCGTGCTCTTCGGCGTGGGTACGGACTACTTCCTGTTCCTGATGTTCCGGTACCGCGAACGCCTGCGCGCCGGCGACGAACCCAAGGAGGCGATGGTCAACGCGGTCGGCCGGGTCGGTGAGGCCATCGCCTCGGCGGCCGGCGCCGTCATCATCGCGTTCCTCGCGCTGGTGCTGTCCACGCTGGGCTTCCTCAAGCAGATGGGCCCGGCGCTCGCCATCGCGGTGGCCGCCACCCTCGTCGCGGGGCTGACCCTGATCCCGGCCGTCGTCTCGCTGATCGGACCGAAGGTCTTCTGGCCCTCCAAGTCCTGGCAGAAGGAGCCGGAGAACGCCCGGTTCGCCGCCCTCGGCCGCGGGGTGCAGCGCCGCCCGGCGCTGACCGCCGGGGTGTCGGGACTCGTGCTGATCGCGCTCTCGCTCGGCATCTTCGGCTACAACGCCACGTTCGACCTCGCGTCGGGCGCCATGCCGAAGACCAAGGAGTCGATGGTCGTCCAGGACCAGATGCAGAAGGCGTACTCGGCGGGCGCCGCGGCACCCACCGACGTCTACCTGTCCAGCACCGACGGCACACCGCTGGACAAGGCCGACTTCGGCACGTACGCGCGGCAGCTCGGCGCCGTGGACGGCGTCGCGGGCGCCCGGATGACGCAGCTGAACAAGAACGGCACCACCGCCGACTTCACCGTCACGCTCAAGTACGAGGCGTCGACGGACAAGGCGATCGACACGGTGGGCCGGGTGCGTGACGTCGCCCACGCCGATGCCCCGGACGGCACCCAGGCGGTCGTCGGCGGCATGTCCTCGATCTACAAGGACATCGACACGGCCGTGACCCACGACTACAAGACGGTGTTCCCGGTGGCCGCGGTCCTCATCATGGTCATCCTGGGCCTGCTGCTGCGCAGCGTGGTCGCCCCCTGGTACCTGATGGCATCGGTGGGCCTCGGCTTCGGTGCCACCCTCGGCGCCACGGTGTGGATCTTCCAGAAGGGCGAGGGGCACTCGGGGCTGATGTTCATGCTCCCGGTGATCATGTACCTGTTCGTGGTCGCCATCGGCACCGACTACAACATCCTCATGATCGCCCGGCTCCGCGAGGAGGCCCGCGAGGGCCGCGAGCCGCGCGAGGCGGCCGGCATGGCGTTGCGGCACGCCGGCCCGACGGTCGCCGCGGCCGGCTTCATCCTGGCGGCGACCTTCGCCACGATGATGCTGGCGGGCAACTCGCTCCTCACGGAGATGGGTTTCGCGGTGTCCTTCGGTATCGCCGTCGCCGCGTTCGTCATGGCGATGTTCTTCACCCCGAGCCTCACCGCACTGATCGGCCACGCCGCGTGGTGGCCCGGCCACGGTGACCGGGCCGAGGGGACGACTGCCGGCGCGGGCGCCGCCGGCTCCGTGTCGGTCCCCCGGCCCGGCCGGGAGTCCACCGCCCAGGACACCGCGGGCCGCCGCAACTAGCGCTGACGCGCGAGGTGACGGGGAGTCCCGTCGGGTGCTCATGGCCCGGCGGCACTCCCCGTCGGCGCGTTCGCCACAGGTACCGCCGACCGCCTCGGCCCGGCCAGGCACCGCGGACTCTTCTGCCGGCTGCCGGCTGCCGATAGGTCCTGGACGCCCGCGACGGACGCGAACTGGCCGCGCTGGCGCTGGACAGCGCCGCCGCCGGTTCGCACCATCTCTCCCACCCGGACGGCGTCCACATGGGACTGTGCATCGGCATGGGCCAGGACGGCATCCTGCTTTCGTGGACGGCGACACGGTCATCGCCGCGACGCTCGACTCCGGCGAGGACGGGAGACATCCCGGCCACCGGCTCCTCGACGGCCACACCTTGGAGAGTCGCGGGACGGTGGACCATCCGCGGGGCCGCGCCGTCGACTCCTCGGTGCGCCCGCTCGGCGACGGCACCTGGCTGGCCTACGACGCCGGCAGGGAGACGCTCGACCGCTGGGCCCTGCAGGCCCCTTGAAACGCCGACCCGCTGGACCACGCCGGTGCCGGGGCCGGGCGCGGCCGTGCGCCGGCCGGGGACGCCCCGAGCGGCCCGGGCCTCACAGGGGCTGGTCGGCGAGGGCGGCGAGGTAGGCGCCGTAGAGGAGGGACAGGGTCGTCAGGCCGCCGCACACCAGGCGGGCCCGGGGCGACGGGCCGGCGCGCCACGCACGGGCGAGGGCCTGTGCCGGCGGGATGAGCAGGGGGAACGCCGGGAGGAGAAAGCGGGGTTTGGAGGAGAAGGGCCCGGACACCGCGACCACGAACAGCAGCAGGACACCCGCGAAGACCACCAGCGGCAGCGGGACGCGGTCCAGACACAGCCGGCAGAACGACACGATCCCCGCCACGACGACGACCAGGGCCGCCGGAAAGGTCACCCAACTGCCCGGCATCTGCATCGACGCCACAAATCCCAAAGGCCCCGTCGCCAGATCCAGCCGGGAGTCCCAGCCGCTCTGCACGTGAAAATATCCGTGCAGCAGGTCACCGGTCTGCCGTCCCACCCACAGCACATAACCCGCCCAGCCCAGCGGGCCCAGGACGGCGCCGGCCAGGAGGGCCGGGGAGGCACGCCCACGCTGCCGCACGACCTCATGGGCGGCCGCGGCGGCGACGGCCACGGCGGCCGCGACGCCGTTCGGCCGTGCCAGACCGGCCAGGAGCGCCAGGGTGCCCGCGGCCAGCCAGCGGCGGCGCAGCACGGCGTACAGGCACCAGGCGGCGCACGCGGTGAACAGCGGCTCGGTGTAGGCCATCGTGAGGACGATCGACTGCGGCAGCGCGGCCCACAGGGCGACGAGAGCGGTGGCGACCCGGCGCCCGCAGAGGTGGTGGCCGATCGTGTAGATGCCGTACACGGCGAGCGCCGCGGACATCCACGCGATCAGCAGCCCGGCTCGCCCCGCCGTCACGGGCAGTACGTCGCGCAGGGCCCGGATCAGGGCCGGATACAGCGGAAAGAAGGCCCAGTCGGTCTGGACCGCACCCGAGGCGGTGATGCGCAGCCGGGTGCCGTAGCCGTGCTCGGCGATGTGCAGATACCAGACCGAGTCCCACGCATGGGCGAGGCTCTTGCCGAACGGACGGCCCGCGACTGCGTCGACGACCACCACCAGGACCACCCCGGCGAGACGGACGGCCGCGAAGACGGCGAGGGCCCGGAGAACGCCCGGGGGACCCTCCGCCCGGCCGCGGCCGGTCTCACGAGGGCTGTCGGACCGCCGCAGCGCGGAGGACATGCTCACCCTCAGACCATGAGCGGCCGGGAACAGGTGTGCAATCCGCAACGCGCAAGTGGCCGCTGCGGCTCGCCCCGTTCGGCCGATGGGTCCGGGGCCGTGGAGGAGGTCGGTCGCCGAACACGGTGTGGGTGAGGCGAGATGCCGCGGGGCACCGCTCGCCCCCGCCGGGATCCTGACCGCTGCGAGGTTCGACGCCGTCAGCGTGCCTGCTCTCACGCACGGTTCTCACGGAGTGCGACACGCAGCCGTCCGGACGGCGGAAACGGCCCTGGGGCGGGGCCGTTTCCGTGAAGGTGTCCGGTGCCGGGCCGCCCGGGCCCCGTCGGCAGGGCGTCAGGAGGGGCGGCACGGCCGGGGAGACTTCAGGCAGCCGTGTCGCGCAGTTCCGCGAGCGTGGCCGGTGTCAGGTGCCGTGGCGCGTCCTCGGCATCGACCAGGACGACCGTGCAGGGGGCGCTGTGGGTGAGCGCGGTGGTGAGGCTTCCGTCGGTGAACTGTGCGAGCGGACCGCGCGGCGAGCGGCCGACCGCCACCGCGCGGGCGCCCACGCGTGCCGCATGCTGGGCCAGCACCCGGCCGGCGGCCGCGTGATCGCCGATGCTGGTGAGGATCTGACCGGTGGCGGCGATGCCATGGCCGGCGAGCCGCTCCAGGTGGGCGGTCACGGCGGCCCGGGCCTGTTCGGTCGTCTCGGTCTCGACGGCCTGGTCCTCGACCACCGCCGTCTGCTGGACGTGGACGACCTCCAGCGGACTGCCGGTGTCCCGCGCGAGACGGGCCGCGGCGTCCACGATGGCGGCGGCCCGGTCGTGCGAGCCCACGGCGACGACGACGGGCGGTGCGCCCGTCGGGGCATGGCCGCCGACGGGGGTCAGCGACGGCGCCGTCGGCTCGCTCCCACCGGTGTCCGCCTCGGCCCGGCGCAGCAGGCCGTGACCGGTGGCCAGGACGGGGACGGCCAGAAGGAAGGTGCCGGCGCCGAGGTAGAAGGGCACGCTCAGGTCGGTGGCGTCGGCGAGCTTCCCCGCGACGTAGGGGGCGAGGCCGCCGATGAAGCGCAGGAAACCGTACGCGGAGGAGGCCACCGGGCGTTCGACGGGGGAGACGAGCATGACCGCCTGAGTGGTCAGGGTGTTGTTGATGCCGATGAAGGCACCGCTGACGACGACCGCGACGATGACGACGCCCGGTGTCCGCACGCCGGCGGCGATGACCGCCATCACGATGCCCAGGCCGACGAGGTTGACGTAGAGGACCGGAGCGGTGCCGAATCGGGCCTGCAGGCGCGGGGCGAGGAAGACGCTGAAGGCGGCCACCAGCAGTCCCCAGCCGGTGAAGACGAGACCCAGCTCGTGGGCGTTCAGCTCCATCGGATAGGGGGCGTAGCCGAGCATGGTGAAGAAGCCCCAGTTGTACAGCAGGGCCATGACGCCTATGGTCAGCAGACCGCGGTGGCGCAGCGCCCTGAGCGGGGCGAGGGGGGAGGTGGGCCGGACGGGCCTGGGCAGGGACGGCACGAAGGCGAGGGTCGCGACGAGGGCTGTCGCCATGAGGACGGCGACGCCGAAGAACGGGCCGCGCCAGCTGATGGCCCCCAACTCGCCGCCCAGCAGCGGCCCTACGGCGATGCCGAGGCCGAGCGCGGTCTCGTACAGGATGATCGCGCCGCCGAATCCGCCGCTGGCCGAGGCGACGATGACCGCCAGCGAGGTGGCTATGAAGAGGGCGTTGCCGAGGCCCCAGCCCGCGCGGAAACCGACGATCCCGTCGATGGAGTCCGAGGAGCCGGCCAGTGCGGCGAAGACCACGATGACGGCCAGGCCGATGACCAGGGTGCGCTTGGCGCCGAACCGGCTGGAGAACCAGCCGACGACGAGCATCGCCGCCGCGGTGACGATCAGATAGCTGCTGAAGAGCAGGGAGACCTGGCTGGGGGAGGCGCGCAGGCTCTTGGCGAGAGCGGGCAGGATCGGATCGACGAGACCGATGCCCATGAACGAGATCACGCAGGCGAACGCCACGGCCCAGACGGCCTTGGGCTGCCTGAACGGGCTGGCAGTCCTTCCTCGCGGTGCACTCATGACCGCTTCCTCTCCAGTTCTGTGCGGGGACGGTAGAAGGGCACGGTGCAGGCTCAGGAGCGCGCCTGGCGGTCCCGGATCACCCGGGCCAGCGCGGGGAGCGCGACCGCCACGGCGTGCCGCTCCGGCTCGGTGAGTTCCTCGATGAGCTGCTCCAGGGCGTCGGCGCGCTCTGCCCGCCGTTGCCGGAACACCTCGAGGCCGGCGTCGGTCACCTCGACCAGCACTCCGCGGCCGTCGGTGCGGTCGGCGGTGCGGCGTACCAGCCCTGCCCGCTCCATCCGGGTGACGAGCTGGGTCATGTTCGGCTGTGAGGCGTTCTCGGCGCGGGCCAGTTCGGTCAGTCGCTGGGGCCCTTCGCGCCCCAGCCGGCCGAGCGCGGAGGAAGCCGCGGTGCTCAGGCCGCCGGTCGTGGCGCTGCGGCGCACGTGCCGGACGATCTCCTCCACCGCGAGCATCAGGCGCTCGCCCGAGGCGGCCGACGGATCGCCGTCGGCAGGGTCCATAACCTGCTTATGCATAACGGCATTATGCATATACGTGTACGTCCCATCAACCATCGGTGGTGAGCCCGTTCGCTCGGGCCCGTGCGCACCGGGGTATGGCCGTGTCGGGAGCCGGCACGAGGAGGAGACCGTGAGCACCTTGGACGCCCTGTGCGACGACGAGAAGGCCGTCGTCCGGACCGTGCGCGAGTTCGTCGACAGGGAGGTGAAACCCGTCGTCCGGGAGCTCGAACACAGCGACACCTATCCCGAGGCCCTGATCGAGCAGATGAAGAGGCTCGGTGTCTACGGACTCGCCGTCCCCGAGGAGTACGGCGGCAACGCGGTCTCCATGCCCTGCTACGTCCTCGTCACCGAGGAACTCTCCCGGGGCTGGATGAGCCTCGCGGGCGCCATGGGCGGCCACACCGTGGTCGCCAAGCTGCTGTTGCACTTCGGCACCGAGGAACAGAAGCGCCGGTACCTCCCCAGGATGGCCACCGGCGACATCCGCGCCACCATGGCCCTGACCGAACCCGGCGGCGGCTCGGACCTCCAGGCGATGCGCACCGTCGCCCGCAAGGACGCCGAGGGCTATGTCGTCGACGGATCCAAGACCTGGATCACCAACTCCCGCCGCGCCCGGCTGATCGCGCTGCTGTGCAAGACCGACCCCGGGGCGAGCCCGGCCCACAAGGGGATCTCGGTCCTGCTCGTCGAGCACGGCCCGGGCCTCACGGTCTCCCGCGACCTGCCCAAGCTCGGCTACAAGGGCGTGGAGAGCTGCGAGTTGGCGTTCGACGGCTACCGCGCGCCGGCCGACGCGGTCCTCGGCGGCGTCGAGGGCAAGGGGTTCGCGCAGATGATGAAGGGACTGGAGACCGGCCGTCTCCAGGTCGCGGCCCGCGCGCTGGGCGTCGGCCGGGCCGCCCTGGAGGACTCGCTCGCCTACGCCCAGGAGCGCGAGTCGTTCGGCAAGCCCATCTGGCAGCACCAGGCGATCGGCACCTATCTGGCGGACATGGCGACGTCATTGACCGCCGCCCGCCAGCTCACCCTGTACGCGGCCCGGCAGGCGGACGCGGGCCGGCGTGTGGACATGGAGGCGGGCATGGCCAAGCTCTTCGCGTCCGAGACCGCCCTGCAGATCGCGGTCAACGCCGTGCGCATCCACGGCGGTCACGGCTACTCGACCGAGTTCGACGTCGAACGCTACTTCCGGGACGCACCCTTGATGATCGTCGGAGAAGGCACGAACGAGATCCAGCGCAACGTGATCGTCGCCCAGCTGGTCGAGCGGGGCGGCCTGGAGACGTGAACGTCGCCTCCCGTGCGGCCGGCCGTTCCCGGTGACTTACGCAACGGCGCCGGAGGCCCTGTCACCGGACCCGTCGCCAGCGCGGAGCCCGGTCATCGGGGACGTCCGGGGAAGCGAAGCGGAACGGCACCCCTAGGTGGTCGGCGACGGCCCGTCCGGCCTCGGCGGCGGCAGGGGCCGGCCGGGGTCCGCCGGCGCGGTGGTGGACGGTCGCCAGGTGCCCTTCGCCGTCCGGATCCTCCAGGACCGCGACCAGTACCACGAACCAGTCGTGCACGGTGTCGCGTTCCCAGAGCGCCTCGATCGCAGCGACCCTCCCGGGGTGCGCGGCCGCGCGGGCGGCGAGTGAGGAGACGTCCAGCGGGTCGGGCGGCCTGCGCCGCACGCGGTCGCCGAGGGCCTCGTAACGGGCATGGACGATCTCCTCGGCCGGCCGCGGCTCCGGCCTCAGCGGGCGCAGGGCGTCCCAGGCGGCGTTGAGCGCCGTCATCCGCCGGTCCTGCAGGACGTGGGAGTCGATCTCCCGGCGGGTCTGTTCGTCCAGGTAGGACCACCAGCCGCTCACCGGATCACCCGGACCGAAGCCATCACGTGCCGCATGCGCCGACATCACCTCACCCAGGACGGCCACGTGGGTGGCCGTACGCACCACCAGGGCCTGCGCCCGCCCGTGGGCGCGAGCGGGTGCCGCGCCCGGAAGGAGATCTTGAGGAGGCGGTCGATATGGTGGGTGGACGGGGGACACCTGGATCCTCGTGATCCGCCGAATCGGCAGGCGTGGAAGAAGTGAAGCCGATGATCTCCGACATGGTTCTGGTGCCCACCAGTGAGGCCACGCTCCACGGCGACCTCGTCGTCCCGACGGCGGCGCGGGCCGTGGTGCTCTTCGCGCACGGCAGCGGCAGTTCCCGGCACAGCCCGCGCAACCGGATGGTGGCCGCCGAGCTGCGCACCGCCGGGTTCGGCACGCTGCTGATGGACCTGCTCAGCGAACGGGAGGAACGGCACGACGCACTGACCGGCGAGCACCGCTTCGACATCGCGCTGCTGGGCCGACGGCTCGTGGCCGCGATCGACTGGCTGGACACCCAGCCCGACGCCCGCGGCCTCCCGGTCGTCCTGTTCGGTGCCAGCACGGGCGCCGCGGCAGCGCTGGTGGCCGCGGCCGAGCGCCCGGACCGGGTGCTGACCGTCGTGTCGCGCGGCGGCCGGCCCGATCTGGCGGGCGACGCCCTGGAACGGGTGCGGGCCCCGGTACTGCTCATCGTCGGCGGCCAGGACCCGCAGGTGCAGCAGCTGAACGAGGAGGCGGCCGAGCACTTGCGGTCCCCGCAGGCCCTGTACGTCGTTCCCGGGGCGACGCACTTGTTCGGGGAGCCCGGCGCCCTGGAAGAGGTGGCCGAGGTCGCCAGGCAGTGGTGCGACGACCGGCTGACCGGGCAGACCGCCCGCCAGGACAGCTGACCGGTACCGCCGGCGCCACCGGCCCCCGCACCGGCGCCGGACCACGTTGCCCGGGCGGTCCCGTCAGCTGCGATCCGGTCTGCCGAAGAACTCGGCGTAGCGGGCCGGCAGCTGGGTGAGGAGGTGGTCGAGCTGCCGGTCGGGGACCGCGTCCGCGACCGTGGACAGGACGGCGTCCGCGTCCCACTCGGCCGTACGGGGCCTTGCGCCGGTCTGCACGGACACCCGGCGCAGGAACTCGTCACAGTCGAACGGCTCGGGGCGCCCCCGGTCCAGATGCAGCGCCTCGTCCAGCGGCTCGGGCAGCCGGGCCGCCAGTTCCTCGGCCTCTTCCGCGGCGATCCGGGTGGCGAGCACCCACAGGACCGCCTCGCACACGTGCTCGGCCTCCTCCCGGCTGCGGTACTCCCCGCGGTCGCGGACCTGGGTCAGGAATTCTTCCAGTTGCACGGCGGCCTCCCACGTCGTCGCAGGCCATCACGGTGTACCGCGCCCCTCGCCGCGGGCCGCGTCCAGGGCGGCCGACGGCGACGGGTGATGTCGTCATTGTAGGTGCGCGGCGACGGCGCCGAAGGTTCGCCCGGTGCGCGGAGAAGGCGGCACATGCCTCACGGGCCGGGCCGGGCAGGCCCCGGCCCGGTACGGCGGGGGACGCGGCCCGTGCGGCGTCCTGGTGCGGGAGGCGAAGCCGGTCGGGTGATTGACGGGCCGGTCCCGGCTCGGGTGCGGCCCGTCGCACGCTCGGCCGGAGAGACTGCCGTCATCCCGACGGAGGTGGCGGACATATGCTCAGCGACAGCACAGCGACGATCCTTGCCGAGAGGCCGAGCGAGGCGGCGGTCGTCGCCGGTGCTCCGCGCGTGGCGCAGATCGCGGCGCGGTGCAGCCATGAGACGGAGGCCGCCCGGCGGCTTGCGCCCCAGGTGGTCGAGGCGGTGCGGGAGGCCGGGTTCGCCCGGCACTTCGTCCCGACGGCCTTCGGCGGCACGCAAGGCCGGTTCGTGGACATGACCACTGCGGTGGCCCTGGTCGGCGAGGGCTGCGCCTCGGCCGCCTGGGCCGCCTCCCTGTCCGCGTACGCCGCCCGGTACGGGGCGTACCTGCCCGTGGAGGGGCAGGCGGTGCTCTGGGGCGACGGGCCGGACGCCCTGATGGCGGGCGCGCTGATGCCGGCCGGCACGGCCGAGCCCGCCTCCGGTGGCTGGCGGCTCAGCGGTGAGTGGAAGTACATCAGCGGGGTGCGCTTCGCCGACTGGGTCTTCGCCTGCTCCGCCGTGCCCGGCAAGGTGGGCCCCGACGGGCGGGGCGAGGTGCGGTTCTTCGCGGTGCCGCAGGCGGACATCACCGTGAAGGACACCTGGTTCACGCTGGGCATGCGCGGGACCGGCAGCGACACCATGGTCCTGGACGACGTCTTCGTGCCCGAGTACCTGACGCTGTCGAGGTTCGACATCAACGCGGGGCGGGCGACGGCCTCCGAGGCCCGCTGCCACACGGCCCCCGTCAACGCCGTCAACGCCCTGCCGCTCGCGGTTCCCGTGGTGGGCGCCGCCCGGGGTGCGGTGCGGACGGCGGCCGAGCAGAACGTGAGCCGGGTCGACCGGCGGGGCGCCCCGCTGCGCGAGAAGACGTCGGTGCAGACCGACCTGGCCCGCTCGGCCGCCGAGGTGGACGCCGCGGAACTGCTGGTGCAGCGGGCCGCCCGGGTCGCCGACGGCGTCGAGGAGACCCAGGAGGGCGAGGCGGCGGTCCGTGGGCCGCGGGACCTCGCGCTGGCGGTGGAGCTGTCGGTGTCGGCCGTCGAACGGCTCTTCCGTGGCACCGGCACGACGGGCCATTTCGACGCCGACCCGGTCCAGCGGTTCTGGCGCGACGTCAGCACCGCCGCGTCCCACGTGATCTTCTCCTTCGAGACCGCCGGGGCGGCGTATGGGGCCTGGGCACTTGGCGTGGAGAGCACGGAGCCCAGGCGTTGACCCCGCCAAAACGGTAGGAGAGCGACACCCCGGCGCAAGCACAAGATCCAGACCCTCTTCCCTTCCCCGCCGTGCCCGGATATCCCTGGACCGGGAGAACCGGGCCGACGGACGGACGACGCGGAGGGAACGGGCCGATGGGCGACGAACGGCACTCGGACGGCTGGTACGTGGACGAGCGGTGCACCAACTGCGACGTCGCACGGCAGCTCGCACCCGGCTTGATCGGTGAGGTCGGCGGCCGCTCGGCGGTCCTGCGACAGCCGCACGACCAGGCGGAGGAGCGGCAGCTCCACGCCGCAGCGCATGCCTGCCACACCCGGTCGGTCCGTCCCCCCGGCGGGCGGCTGGACGCGGCACGGGACCCCTTCCCCCTGGCCCTGGACGACACCGTTCACCTGTGCGGACACAACTCCACGCACACCGCGGGGGCCAACTCCTATCTGTTACGCCGCCCCGACGGCACCGTGATGATGGTGGACACTCCGCGCTGGAGCCCCGCCCTGGCCACGCGTCACGAAGCGCTCGGCCCCGTCACCGACGTACTGCTCACCCACCGCGACCACGCCGCGCACGGCCGGCGCTACGCCGACCGCTTCGGCGCCCGGCTGTGGATCCACGAGGGAGACCTCGACGCCGCACCGGACGCGGACCGCGTGCTGCGCGGTACGGATCCGGTGGAGATCGCCCAAGGGGTGATCGCCCACCCCCTGCCCGGGCACACCCAGGGCAGCGTGCTCTTCCTCGCCGACGAGCGGTACTGCTTCAGCGGCGACAGCTTCTACTGGTCGCGCACCACGGCGGACATCGAGGTGGTCGAGAGCGTCACCTGGTACTCCATCAGCGAGCTGGCCGCCTCCTTGGCCCGGACCGCCGACCGGCTGCGCTTCGAATGGCTGCTGCCGGGGCACGGCGACCGCCGGCGCCTGCCCGCCGACGACATGGCCCGGCGGCTGCGGCAACTGACCGAGCGTACCCGCGAACTGCGGCCCAGGCCCGTCGACTTCGGGGCGGTGCGCTGGTGACGGGCCGTGGGCCGCGCCGGAACAGTACCGGGCGACTCGCCAACGGCGGCCCGCGACAGGGCTGTTTCCCCCGCTGAGTGACACCATCTGATGCCATGCGTGCTGCGTACATCGAGGAACTGGGTTCCGCGGACGTCATCCGGTACGGCGAGATCGCCGCGCCCCGGCCCGGTCCCACCGACGTGCTCGTGAACGTGCTGGCCACCACGGTCAACCCGGTGGACACCTTCGTGAGGTCGGGCCTCTTCCCCACCCATGTCAGCTTTCCCTTCGTGGTGGGCCGTGATCTGGTCGGCACGGTCGCCGAGGCGGGCCCCGGTGTGGCCGGCTTCCGCACGGGGGACCGGGTCTGGTGCAACAGCCTCGGGCACGGGGGCAGGCAGGGCGCGGCGGCGGAGCGGGCGGTCGTCGCGGCCGACCGGCTGTACCACCTGCCCGAGGGAGCCGACCCGTACGCCGCGGTGGCGGTGTTCCATCCGGCGGCGACCGCCTATCTGGCCCTGTTCGTCCACGGGCGGCTGAGCGCGGGCGAGACGGTGCTGGTCGCCGGCGCAGCGGGCCATGTCGGCAGTGCCCTGGTGACGATGGCGGCAAGGGCCGGCGCCCGTGTGCTCGCGACGGCGGGCGCCCGCGACGCACCGTACTGCGCGGAACTGGGCGCGTCCGAGGTGTTCGACTACCGGGATCCGGAACTGACCGAGAGGATCCGCGGTGCGGCGCCCGCGGGACTCGACCTGTGTCTGGACACGGCAGGGGTCAACGACCTGGAGACCACCGTCGACCTGCTCGCCCGCAGGGGCCGCGTGGTGCTGCTGGCGGGCGCCCGGACCCGCCCCGTACTGCCCGCCGGGTCGCTGTACATGAACGACCGCTCCGTCGTGGGGTTCGTCATCTCCCACGCGACCTGCGACGAACTCGCCGAAGCCGCCGCGTACATCAACGACCTGGTGGCCCGGGGTGCCCTGTGCCCGCGCGGCGTCGAGTGCCTCCCGCTCGCCGCGGCCGCCGACGCACACGCCCGGATCGAGAGGGGCGAGCTGCGCGGACGGCGCATCGTCCTGCGCACGGACCTCACCGGTCCTTGATGTGCGGGATGTTCATCGCCCGGGGAAACCGCCTCAGGTGATGTGCCGCAGCAAGGCCGCGACCGCCGCGGGCGCCTCGCCGTGCGGACGTACCACCATCACCTTCCAGCTCGGTGCGTGCCGGGCGAAGCGGTATGTCGCCAGGTCGGGGAAGCGGTCGGCGATCGTCGGAGGCATGACGCAGACGCCGAGGTCGTTGCGGACCAGTTCGGACGCGGCCACGATGTCGTTCACCTCGAAGGTCGTGGTGCGGTCGACGCCGGCGGCGCGGAAGGCCCGGTCGACGGCGTGGCGGATCGCCCAGCCCGGGGTGAAGTCCACCAGGGGCAGCTGCGCCACCGTCTCCGGTTCGACGGCGCCTTCGGGAGCGCGCGCGGCGAGGTCCCGGCGCGGGGAGGCGACCAGGACCATCTCCTCCCGGGACAGGAGCCGGGTCACGAGCCCCCGCTGCTGCTGCCGGTCCAGAGCCACCACGGCCAGGTCCACCGTGCCCTCGCGCAACGCCTGGCGGATGTCGGCCACCGCCGCCTGCCGCAGCCGTACCACCACCCCCGGGTGGTCCGACCGCAGCGCGGCCAGAGCGTGGTGCAGCCCCGCCCACACACCCTGCATGATGCCGACGGTCACCCGCCCGCGCTGCTCTCCCCTGGCCGCGTCCACCGCCTCACGCGCCTCCTCGGCGGCGCGCAGGGTGGCTCGTGCGGCCGGTACGAAGGCTTCACCGGCCGGGGTGAGCGCCACCCGGTGGGTGGTCCGGGTGAACAGCGGCGTGCCCAGCTCCCGTTCGAGGGCGCGGACCGTGCCGGAGACGGCGGACTGGACCAGGTGCAGCCGCCTCGCCGCCGCCGTGAATCCACCCGTGTCGGCCACCGCGACGACGACTTCCATCTGCCGCAGGTCCATCATCCGCTCCAGGTGACGCCGAGCCCGCCCGAGGGGCGACGATCTTCGCTGCATCGTATGCGGACGGGCGGAGACGGACGCCGGTTGACGGGCGCCGCTCGAAGGGCGCCGGCCGCCTCCCTGCCGTGGGAGGACCCCCGCCGGGCCCCTGCGGCCCTCTCACCGGGCGCCCCGGCCGGGAGTGCGGCCCTGCGTACGGTGCTCGGTGAGCCAGTAAAGCAGCGCCGGCACCGGCAGGGCCGCGCCGAGGGCGGTCACCGCCGTCCAGCCGCCGGAGTGGTAGGTCAGCGAGCCGAGCTGGGAGCCGAGCGCGCCGCCGAGGAAGAACGTGGCGATGAAGGCGCTGTTGAGGCGGGCCCGGGCGTGCGGATCGAGCTGGTAGATGGTGTGCTGGCCGAGGATGAGGGTGGCCTGGACCGCCATGTCGAGGAGGATGGCGGCGAGGGCGATCAGGACGATGTGGTGGCGCCCGAAACCGGCGACGGCGAAGGCGAGCGCGGCAAGGGCGAACGCGGCGCCCGTCACGGGCCGGGTCAGCCCGCGGTCGGCCCACCGCCCGGCCGGCGGCGCCACGGCCGCTCCGGCCGCGCCGACGAGAGCGAAGACACCGATGCCGACGGGGGAGTAGCGGAATCCGGGACCGGTGAGGACGTAGGAGATGGTGGTCCAGAAGGCGCTGAAGGCACCGAACATCGCCGCCTGGTACAGGCCGCGGCGCAGCAGCGCGGGGTGGGTGCGGATCAGCTGGAGGGTCGAGTGCAGTACGCGGACGTACGGAATCGCCGTGGTGGGCGCCTGCTGCGGCAGCGCCGAGCGCAGGGCGACGGCGAGGACGGCCATCAGCACGGCGGAGCCCAGGTAGACCACGCGCCAGCCCGCGAGGTCGGACACCAGGCTGCTCAGGGTGCGCGAGAGCAGGATCCCGGTGAGCAGCCCGCTCATCACCCGGCCCACGATCCGGCCGCGGGCGTGGTCGGGCGCGAGGCTCGCGGCGAAGGGGACGAGGATCTGGGCGACGACCGAGGTGGCGCCGCCGACCAGGGACGCGATCAGCAGCATGGGGAAGTCCGTGGCCAGCCCGGCCGTCACCAGGGCGACCGCGGTGACCGCCAGCAGAGCGGTGATCAGGCGGCGCTTCTCCAGCCGGTCGCCGAGCGGGACCAGGAAGACCATGCCGGTCACATAGCCGACCTGGGTGAGGGTGATCAGCCCGCCGGTCGCCGCGGTACTGGTGTGGAAGACCTCCCTCAGCGAGGACAGCAGGGGCTGGGCGTAGTAGAGGTTGGCGACCGTCATACCGGAGCCGACGGCCAGCAGGGCGATCAGCCGGCCCGGCACACCGTGCGCGGGTTCGGCGCTCGTCGCACACCGACGCGAGGTCCGGAGGTCGGATGTCTGGGGCACGGGCACCTTCTTCGGAACGGGGAGCCGGCCGGTCCGGCTCCGGCGATGCCTGGGGGCTGCCGAGCGGCTTCCTCGCCGCTCTCACGCCGCATCAGCGCCGGGCCGCTCCTTGGGCTTCCCGTCCCGGCGCGATGGCTGGGGATGTCTGTCATCTCTGCCGGAGATGGCCGGCCGCGTGGCATAATAGTTGAACATGAAACTACTATCCGGGGAGGCGGTCCGCGGTGAGCAACGTAGAGACGACACCCATGGAAGTGCGGTGCGGCGCGACGGTGGAAGGCGAGCGGCCGGCCGGGGCGGCGGCGCGTGTCGACGTGCTGACCCCGCGTGACGTGCCCCTCGGCGGTCCCCGGGCGATGACCGTACGGCGGACACTGCCGCAGCGCGCCCGCACCCTGATCGGCGCCTGGTGCTTCGCCGACCACTACGGTCCCGACGACGTCTCGGTGACGGGCGGCATGCGTGTCGCACCGCATCCGCACACCGGGCTGCAGACGGTGAGCTGGCTGTTCACCGGGGAGATCGAACACCGGGACAGCATGGGCAACCACGCGTATGTACGGCCGGGCGAGCTGAACCTCATGACAGGCGGGTACGGCATCAGCCACTCGGAGGTCTCGACCCCGCGGACCAGCATCCTGCACGGCGTGCAGCTGTGGGTGGCGCTGCCGGAGGAACACCGCGACGCCGAAAGGGACTTCCAGCACTACGCGCCCGAACCCGCGCTGGTCGACGGGGCCGAGATCAGGGTCTTCCTCGGCTCGCTCGCCGGCCGCGTCTCACCCGTGCGGACCTTCACCCCACTGCTCGGCGCCGAGATCGTGCTCCAGCCGCGCGCGACCCTCACGCTGACCGTCGATCCCGGCTTCGAACACGGCCTCCTGGTCGACCAGGGGGAGGTGCGCCTCGCCGGCACCACGGTCGGCGCCGCGGAGCTGGGCCATGTCCCCACCGGCCACCACGCGTTGACCCTGACGAACGAGTCGGACGCTGTCGCGCGGACGGTGCTGCTCGGCGGAACGCCATTCGAGGAGGAGATCGTCATGTGGTGGAACTTCGTCGGGCGCAGCCACGAGGACATCGCCAAGGCCAGGGAGGAGTGGCAGAACTCCTCCGACCGGTTCGGCGTCGTCGAGGGCTATCCGGGAGAGCGTCTTCCCGCCCCGGCCCTGCCGAACGCCGTCATCCTGCCGCGCAGGAACCCGCCGCGCCGCTGACCGGTCCACCGGCACCGCCGCGCGGAGGAATGCCCACGCCCGACGCGGTGCCGTACGCCGCGGAGCTCCGTACAGGCTGTCGTCACCTTCCGTACGCCTCGGTGCGGCAGCGTGGCCTCATGACGTACGACCGCATACCGTCCGTGGACGCGCTCATGGCGCTGCTGGCCGACTGTGAGGACGTCTGGGACACCCCGGACCGGACCGGCGACCCGGTGGACCTGCTCGACCACGGCCTCCAGGTCGCCGCGCTGCTCGCCGCGAGCCACCCGGACGACGAGGAACTGCAGGTGGCCGGGCTCCTTCACGACATCGGCCACTGTCTGGTGCCCGCCGGCGAGGAAGGGCACGGCAGGCACGGCGCGGAAGCGGTCGAGGGCCTGCTCGGGCCACGGGTCGCCCGCCTGGTGGCCGCGCACATTCCGGCCAAGCGCTATCTGGCGGCCGCCGATCCGCGGCTGGTCCTGTCGCCGGAGAGCGCCCGTACGCTCGGCTGCCAGGGAGGGCCCATGACGCCGGCGGAGGCGGCGGCCTTCGAGGCGGACCCAGACTTCCCGGCGGCGATCGCACTGCGCCGCGCCGACGACGCGGGCAAGGTGGTCGGCCTGGCGGTGGCTCCGCTCGGGACGTGGCGACCGGTCGTGGAGCGGGTCGCCACCGGCCGTCGGCGGGACACGCGGGCCGGGGTGCTTCCGGATCCGGTGCCGAGGGCGAGCGCCGCGGAGGCGGCCGCTCAGTGATCGGTCGTGAGGTCCGCGCGCTCCACGGCGGGCAGCCCCGCCGCCAGGTGGGCCTCGGCGGCCGCCGCAAGCTGTACGGGCCGGCCCGCCCGGCGGTGCGGCGGCGATCGAGCCCAGCGCGGCGGCCCGGCTGAGGGTGAGCCCCAGCAGTTGGCCGATCTGCGGGTCGGACCGGTCGGAGCCCACGGGCACCTCCGGCGCGCAGGCGGGGCGCCGGAGCGCACCGCCGGCAGGAAGCGGTCGGACCATCGCGCGACCCGCTCCGCCGGGAGCACCCTGCGCATCGCGTCGGCCTCGTCAGCGCCGGCGAGGGAGTCCCGGCCCGACGGGTCCCAGTGCGCGGGTGCGTCGTGGTCCTCGGTGAACCTGTCCCGCAGGCGTCGCCGTACGGCCTCGGTGGCCGCGGCGGGCGGTGCCCCGTGTCGAGCACGGGGCCCGGGACGAAGGCGCTGTCGGGATGGTTCCCGTGGCGCACGGGGGACGTCGCCTTCGGCGGCCAGTCCGCGAGCGGTGTGCCGACGGCGGCGACAGCCGGTGCCGGACGCTCGGCCCGGCGGTCGCCGGCCGCAGCGTGGAGCCGGCCGCGTGGGGGCGAGCGGCATCAGTGGGTGGTTCCCTCGCTGACCTTCAGATCGTGTTCCGCGGGAGTGCCGGCGGCGGTGAGCAGCAGGGCGCGCAGACCGTGGGCCACGGTGGTGGGCTCCAGGGCCGGCGCGGTCCCGTCCGTGACCTGCTCCGGCGCCCAGGGCACATGCACGAAACCGCCGCGGGCGTGCGGGAACTCGGTGGCGATGAGATGACCGAGGCCGTACGCGACGTGGTTGCACACGAACGTGCCGGCCGTGTTGGAGACCGCGGCCGGCACCCCCGCCGCGCGCAGGGCGGCGACGCAGGCCTTCACGGGCAGGGTCGAGAAGTACGCGGCCGGGCCGCCCGGGACCACGGGCTCGTCGACGGGCTGGTTGCCGGCGTTGTCGGGGATGCGCGCGTCGTCGACGTTGATGCCGACGCGTTCGACGGTGACGCCGGGGCGGCCGCCCGCCTGGCCCAGACACAGGACCAGGTCGGGGCTCGAGGCGTGGATGGCGGCGCCCAGCGCGTCGATGGACCCGCCGAAGACACAGGGGAGTTTGGCGGCGGTGACAGTGAGTCCGGCCGGCGGCTCGGCGGCCACCAGGGAGGCGGCCTGCCAGGACGGGTTGACCCGCCGGCCGTCGAAGGGGGCGAAGCCGGTGATGAGCACGCGGGTCATGGCACTTCCTTCACGACGGGCACGGGCACGGGCAGGGGCATACGATCCGGGCCGCTCAGAAGGCGAACAGCGCCATGAGCGCGGTGGAGCAGACCAGGAGGGGCAGGGCCGTCGGTATCTGGGCCTTGATGGGGCCGTACTGGTCCTTCAGCTCGAGCAGGGTGGCCGGGACGATGTTGAAGTTGGCGGCCATCGGCGTGCACAGCGTTCCGGAGAAGCCGGCCAGCATGCCGATCGCCAGGACCGCCGGCGCATCGCCGTGCATCTGCTGGATGAGGACGGGCCAGCCGATCGCCGCCGTCATCACGGGGAACGCGGCGAAGGCATTGCCCATGATCACGGTGAACAGGAACATGCCGAGGCAGTACGCGAGGACGGCGAGATACTTCGACTGGTCCGGCAGCACGTCGTGCACGATCCTGCCGACCTGGGTACCGACCCCCGCGAGCGCGAAGATCGAGCCCAGTACGGCGAGGAGCTGGGGCAGCAGCAGGGCGGAGCCCATCGCCTCCAGCATGGAACGTCCGGAGTGGAGCGGGACGGACAGCCTCCGCTCGCCGGTGACCAGCATGCCGACGGCCAGCGCCACCAGGCAGCCGAGGCCGAGTCCGAGCAGGGTGGCCTTGCCCGTCTCGAACAGGCCGGACGTGTCGAGGAGGGAGGCGCAGACGATCGCGACGAGCGGGATCGTCAGGGCCGGGACGAAGATCCTGCTGCCCAGCCGGGTCGCGGAGGCCTCGCGTTCCTCGGGGGTGCTGGTGACCGGGACGCCCTTGCCGAGGAAGTTGAAGCCGGCGAGCACGATCAGGGCGAGCACGGCGACGCCGAGCGGTTCGGCGGGCAGGGTCCAGCCGCCGTTCTTCGCGGTCGCGTCGGCGACGCCGGTGCCGTAGGGGAAGGTGAGCCCGAGCAGGCCCCAGAACGCGGCGGACGTCCACCGCCTGGGGTTGCTGCGGTCGGTGGCCATCTGCAAGGCCATGACGACGAAGACGAGACCCACCAGCCAGTAGAGCCATTCGACCTTGATCACTTGTTGGTCTCCTTAGGGAGCGGCACGTCGTGTTCGGCGGCGGCGAGCGCCATCTCGCGCTGGAGCTGCCGGTCCAGGAGCAGCAGCCGTGCGCCGTGGACGAGGAAGGCGCAGACGGCCACCGGGATGGCCCACGCCGCCAGCTGGGTCGGCTCCAGGTTCTGGTGGTACGTCGAGTTGACAAAGCCCGTGATCAGGAGGATCGAGCCGATGGCGATGAAGCAGTCCTCACCGAAGAAAAGGCCCACCGTGTCGGCGGACGCGGAGTAGGAACGCACCTTCTCGCGCAGACGGTCGGGCAGTGCCGCGCCCGCCGAGCGCTCTGCGGCGGCCTCGGCCATGGGGGCGACCAGTGGCCGTACGGTCTGTGCGGGACCGGCGATGCCGGTGAGGCCGAGCGCCGCGGTGACCTGCCGCAGGAGCAGGTAGACGGTGAGGAACCGGCCGGCGCTGAGGCCGCCGAGCCGGCCGATGAGCCGGCGGGCCTGTTCACGCAGGCCGTAGCGCTCCAGCAGCCCGATCACGGGCAGCGCGACGGCGAAGACGGTGACCGAGCGGCTGTCGGCGAAGGACCGGCCGAAGGCCGCGAGGACCTCCAGCGGGTTCAGCCCGCCGAGCAGGCCGGTGAAGACACCGGCGACGCCCACCACGAGGACGGGGTTGCGGCGCGTGACGAATCCGAGGATCACCACGACGACGCCGAGAAGAACGATCATGCGGTGGCCTTAGGTGTGAGGGGCGGGACGCCCGAGCGGCGCGGATCCGGAGGGCTCCGAATCCGTGAGGGTGGCACGGACCCTAGAGGATCGTTCAACGATCGAACAAGAGGGCGGTCAGTAAATCCATCCCTTGTCGGATCGTTCAACAATCGCTTACGTTGGAGGGGTGATCGACCTCAACGCAGACCTCGGTGAGGGCTTCGGCCGCTGGACCCTCACCGACGACGACGCCCTGCTCTCCGTCGTGACCAGCGCCAACGTCGCCTGCAGCTTCCACGCGGGCGACCCCGCGGTGATGCGCCGCGTCTGCGACCTCGCCGCCGAACGCGGCGTCCGGATCGGCGCGCAGGTGTCCTACCGGGACCTGGCCGGCTTCGGGCGCCGGGCCATGGACGTACCGGCCGACGAACTGGCGGCGGAGACGGCCTACCAGATCGGAGCGCTGCGCGTCTTCGCCCAGGCCGCCGGCGCCGAGGTGGCCTACGTCAAGCCGCACGGCGCCCTGTACAACCGCACCGTGCACGACGCCGAACAGGCCGCGGCCGTCGTGGAGGGCGTGACTCTGGCGGGCGGGGCGCTGTCCGTGCTCGGCCTGCCGGGGTCGGAGCTGCTCGCCGCGGCCGAAGGGGCGGGTCTCACTCCCGTACCGGAGGCGTTCGCGGACCGCGCCTACACGCCCGCGGGCACGCTCGTGCCGCGACGCGAGGAGAACGCCCTGGTGACCGACGAAGAGGCGGTGGTCAGGCGCGCCGTCGCGTTCGCGGTGGACGGTGCGGTCGAGGCCGTGGACGGTACGACGGTCGCCGTCGCCGCCCGCTCCCTGTGCGTCCACGGCGACACCCCGGGCGCCGCCCGGATCGCGGCGCGGGTGCGCGCGGCCCTGGAGGCCGCCGGGATCAAGGTGGGGGCGTTCGCATGACGGAGAGCCGGTCCGTGCAGGTGCGCCTCGCCGGGCGGCACGCGGTGCTCGTCGAACTGCCGGACGCCGAGCACACCGGAGCCTTCCACGCCGAACTCCTGCGCCGGCGCGCGGCAGGCACGCTGCCCCCGGTCGTGGACATCGTGCCGGGTGCACGGACCGTGCTCCTGGACGGCGTCACGGACCCGGAGGAGCTGGCCCGCCGCATCGCCGGCTGGGACCCGCCGTCCCACGCCGCCGACGTCGGGCAGGTCGTGGAGATCCCCTTGCGCTACGACGGACCGGACCTGGACCGGGTGGCCGCCCTGTGGGGCGTCCGCGCGGAGGAGGTCGCCACACGCCATTCTGCCTACACCTACCGCGTCGCCTTCTGCGGCTTCGCCCCCGGCTTCGGCTACCTCACCGGACTCCCCGCCGCGCTGCACGTGCCGCGCCGCGACACACCCCGGACCAGGGTTCCGGCCGGCGCGGTCGCGCTCGCCGGCCCGTACAGCGCGGTGTACCCGCGCGCCACCCCCGGCGGCTGGCAGCTGATCGGAACCATGCCGGACCCGGCACCCCTGTGGGACCTCTCCCGCGAGGAACCGGCCCTCCTGACGCCGGGTACGCGGGTGCGGTTCGTGGGGGAGGTCCCCACGTCATGACAGGCAAGCTCACCGTCGTACGATCCGGCGCCCTCACCACCGTCCAGGACCGCGGCCGGCACGGCCATGCCCACCTCGGAGTCCCCCGCTCCGGCGCGCTGGACGCCGCCGCCATGAGGCTCGCCAACCTGCTGCTCGGCAACGCCCCCGAATGCGCCGTGCTGGAGACCACCCTGACCGGCTGCGCCCTGCGCCCCGACCGCGGCGTGACCGTCGTCGTCGGCGGCGCGCCCTGCCCGGTGACCGTCGACGGCCGCCCGGCGCCCTGGGGAGCGCCCGTACAGGTGCCCGCGGGCGCCGTGATCGACGCGGGCGCGGTGACGGCGGGGGTGCGCACGTACGTGGCCGTCGCGGGTGGCATCGCCGTCGAGCCCGTCCTCGGCAGCCGTTCGACCGACCTGCTGTCCGGCCTCGGCCCGGCGCCCCTGCGCGACGGCGACGTCCTGCCGCTGGGCGCCCCGACGCGCCGGGCGGCGCCTTCCGACAGCGCGCCCTGGCCCGCGCCGCCCACCGAACTCACCCTGCCGCTCCGGCTCGGCCCCCGCTCCGACTGGTTCACCGCCAACGCCCGGCGCACCCTCACCACGGCGACGTACCGGGTGTCGCAGCACAGCAACCGCATCGGCCTGCGCACCGAAGGGCCGCCGCTGGAGCGTGTGTCGGGCGCAGAGCTGCCCAGCGAGGGCATGGTCCTCGGCGCCGTACAGGTGCCCCCGGACGGGCGGCCCGTGGTGTTCCTGCACGACCACCCGACCACCGGCGGCTATCCCGTGATCGGCGTCGTCACGGAGGCCGCCCTCGCGGCCGCCGCACAGGCCGCCGCGGGCACGCCGGTCCGCTTCACCCTGGGGTGACCGCCCGCCGGGCAGCCTCCGCCCGGCACGCCCGGCACCGCGCCGCGCGGCGGGCGTGCCGGGCATCCGGCCGTGCGCGATTCTGTAGAGGTGGGTCATGTCCCATCCCCGCGTGTCCCGGCGGCCTACGCCGTCCCGGGCCGACGGGCGGTACGCGTGACGCTGGTCGCCGCGGCCGGTTTCTACCTCTTCCTCTACGGCCTGGGCCGTCCCGTGGCGGCCACCTACGCGCTGTTCGCCGCCGTGGCGCTGGGCGGACTCGCCAAGATCCCGGGCACCGGCCGGCAGCGTGCCGCGACGGTGGTCCGGCTGCTGCCCGTGTGCTGGCTGCTGGTCGCCGTCGGCACGTATCTGTCGGTACGGACCTGGAGCGCCGTCGTCGGCATGCTGGCGGTCGGCTTCACGCTGACCTTCGCCGCGGTGGGCGGCCCCCGCCCGGCAGGCGCGGCACCGGGCCTGCAACTCCTCTACATCCTCCCGTCGTTCCCGCCCTACGCCCCCGGCACCCTCGGCGAGCGCCTGATCGGGACCACCACCGGACTCGTCTTCCTCGTCGCCGCCGAAGCACTGGTCTTTCCCGAGCCCAGCCCGCCGTCCTACCGGGAACGCGCCGCCCACGCCGCACGGACCGCCGCCGACTGCGCGACCCGCCTCGCCGCACCGCCGTACGCCCTGACCGCCGCCTGCCTCGGGGCAGTCCGGGAAAGGGGCTCGTCGTTGCGGTCCCTGACCGTGCCCGAGGCGGAACGTCCGGCCGGGCCGGGGGTGCGCGACCGCGCCCTCGCCCACACCGGTCTCGCCCTGCGTACACTCCTCAGCCGCCTGGCCCAACTGCCTGCCACGCCGGACGGGCGACCCGGCCCCGAGGTGACCGCCGTACTGCGGGCCGTCGCGCGGCTTGCCACGGCGACCGCGGCCTGTCTGGAGAAAGGGCCGTCCCCGGTGGCGCCGTACGGGCGACTGGCCGAGGCACGCGCCCGCCTGTCGGCCGCGTCGGCGGCCCCGGCGGCCGCCGACGACCACACGCCGGGCTTGCCGCCCGCCGTACTGCGCCGGCACGCGGCCGTGCTCGAGATCGCCGACGCCGCACTCGCCTCGGCCACGGCGGCCGATGTGGCCGTACGCGGCAGACACGCCGCGGTGGAGATCGCACAGGGCCGCTTCTGGTATGCCAGGAGCCGGGCGCCGAGGCTGTGGTGGCACCGGCTGCAGGGGCACGCCGGGCGACGTTCGGTGTTCTTCCAGAACGCGGTCCGGCTGGCGCTGGCGCTGACCGCGGCCCGGCTCGTGGCGGGCGTGGACACGCTTCCGCATGGGTTCTGGGCCATGCTGGCGACGCTCACCCTCACCCGGACCACCATGGACGAGACCTGGCAGACCATCCGTGTGGCGCTCGCGGGCACCCTGGCGGGGGCCCTCCTGACCGCCGGGATACTGAGCCTGGCCGGGACCGACGCCACCGTCTACGCCGTCGTACTGCCGCTGTGGATGCTGTTCGGCTTCACGGTCGGGCCGGTCAAGGGCGTCGGCTGGGCGCAGGGTCTGTTCACCGTGCTCGTCGCCCTGGTCTTCGCCCAGCTGACACCGCCCACCTGGCGACTGGCGGAGGTCAGGCTGCTGGACGTGCTGGTGGGCAGCGCGATCGGCGCCGTCTTCGGACTGCTGGCCTGGCCGCGCGGCGCCCATGACGAGCTGCGCCACGCGGCGGCGGAACTCCTGCGCAGCGCGGCAGAGATCGTGGTGGCGACCGGCGCGTCGGTGGCGGGCGGCGGTGCGGTGGTCGCGTCGTCGGGGATGCCGGCACACCGGTCCCTGCAGCGCGCGATCATCCTCGCCGAGTCCGCGTACGCGCAGTTCCAGTGCGAGCCGGCACCCTTCGGCGGCGCGGCGCGCAGGCCGGCGCAACGCACCGTGGACTGGCAGGCCACACTGATGGCCGGCCACCACACCCTCTGGGGCTCCGACCGGCTGCTGACGCCGCCGCTCGTCCGGCTGGCGCCCGCCGTGGCCGAGTCCGTCAGCGGGCTGGGGGAGCGGGTGGCCGGACGGATGCTCCTGGTCTCGGCGGCCCTGGACCCCGGATCGGACACCCCGACCGGACGGCTTCCGCTGCTCGATCCCGCGATCGAGGGTGCCGTCACCGAGCCTCCCGGCGCGCCGCGCATGTACTACGCGACCGTGTCGTGGCTGGGCTCGCTGATGTCGGACCTGACACGGATCGCCCATGGCAGAACCGGACCCTGACCGGGCCCCGTGACGCCCCGGCGGGGCCCACCACCCACCGGCACCCACGGTCCGACGCCCGTCGGCGCACCGTTTGACGCGTGGCCCGGCGGGGACTCGGAGCCACATGTTCCGAAGCATCGCGCGGGGCTGCGCAGCCGGAGCTGCGGGCACCACCGCGTTGAACGCCGTGAGCTATCTCGACATGGCCCTGCGCGGCCGGCCGTCGAGCACCACTCCCGAAGCCGTGGTGGACAAGCTCACCACCGAGGCGGGGCACCCGCTCCCGGACGGGGACGGACGGGACAACCGGCTGTCCGGGATGGGGGCGCTCGCGGGCATCGCCGTCGGAGTCGGCACCGGCGCCGTCGTGTCACTGCTCCACCGGGCGGGTGTCCGGCCACCCGCGTGGCTGGGCGCCGTGCTGACGGGGGCCCTGGCGATGACGCTGACCGACGTGCCGATCGCGGGCCTGGACATCAGTGACCCGCGCACCTGGTCCGCCGCCGACTGGACCGCGGACGCCATCCCGCACCTGGCCTACGGTCTGGTCAGCTACCAGGTCATCGCGTCCGGGTGACGCTCGGCCGCCGGCCCCTCACCTCGATGACCTTCCGCCGCGTTGTGGGCCGCGTTGCGGCGCTCTCGGAAAACCTTGGCCGGGAGCGGTCGATGCTGGTAGGCATGGCGGGTGCGATTCGAGAGTGTTCCCATGCCGGCGGCGGTCGAGGCACGGCCCCGTGACGTTCGCGGGTATCCGGTGCCGGCGATCACTCCCTGGGAAGGGGAGGAGCCCCAGTTCGCGCTGACCGACTACGAACGCAGCGCCGCGTGCGCGCGCAAGCGTCTGTGCTCGGTGTGCAACCAGGACATGCCGCAGGGCCCGGTGTGGCGCGTGGTGGGAGCCGCGGAGAGCGCGGCGATCGGGGAGGCGCTGGCCGCCGGGCGGCCGTATCGCAATCTCGCGGCCACCCTCGAAGGACCGGGGCACCGCGCGTGCATGCTGTACGCCTCGATGGTGTGCCCCTACCTGGCCCGGCCCAACGCCCGGCGCGGCATGTCGGCGTCGGAGCCTGACGACATGACCTCGCATGTGGTGCGCGGCGCCGTCCGCGGCTCCATGGGAGCGGTGGTGGGGTTCGCCGAGTACGAGTACGCCGTCACCGGCAGCCGGGTGCTCTTCCGGTTCCTCGACGTCGTCGAGTTCCTGCCGCACGACACGGCCGACGCGCATCTGGACGAACTGCGGGCCGAGCTCGCCCGTTCGGCGAAGTGACCCGCACTCCGCGCCCCGGCCGCGCCCGGCCCGTTGCGTCGGCGAACGTCAGGGGCGGTACGCCGCCAGCCCGACCGTCGGGGTGACCTTGGCCGGATGACCCGTGCCGTCGGCCGGCAGGGTCACCGTGCCGGACGGGGTGCGCACCGCGAGGGTCTTGCCGTCGGGGGACCAGGCGGGCTCGGTGTAGTCGGTGGTGGCGTGCGGAGTCAGGTCCTTGATGTGGTTGCCGTGCATGAAGTCCTCGACGAGCACGTGGTCGTGGCCGGCGACCGAGCGTACGAAGACGACCTCCTCCTCGTTGGGGGACAGGGCCGGCTCCGAGCCCTTGGTGAGCTTGCCGCCCTGCTGGCGCAGGTAGTCGTCGCGGATGTACACGTCGCCGGTGTGGTCGTTGGCGTACACCGAGGTGCCGTAGTGGCCGGCCGCGTTCGGCCAGACGTTGTCGGTCTGCGGCAGCGCACCGCCCGGACCGGGGTCGCCGTACAGGGACAGCGTCTTGGGCGTGCCGTGAACGGCCTTGGCGGAGACGTACTTCAGGCGGGAGACACCGGCCGCGCGCGCCGCGAAGATGAGGTTGTCCTTGGCGGGGATGTTGTACCGGGTGTCCTTCGCGGTCACCTGCCACGTCGGGTGGGACCAGTTCTGGTTTCCGGGGTTCTTGGCGACGACGACGCGCCCGCTGCCGTCGGGGTTGGCGACGTCCAGGTTGCCGGAGCCGTCGACGAAGGCGGCCTTCTTGCCGTCGGGGGACCAGGCCAGGTCCCGGACCGGCACGCCGAAGTTCACCTTGTGGCCGCCGATCAGCACGTACGTGGAGCCGTTGCTGACGGTCAGGGTGCCGTGCGAGGCGGTGGTGGCGGCCGAGGCGGCGCCGGAGGCGCCCAGCAGCGCCGTGCCGGTGACGGCCGCGGCCACGGCGATGGCGGCCGCCATGGTGCGGGTACGCATGATCATGACTTGTATTCCCCCAGGAACATCGACTGGTCGGGTCGGTCGGTCGTGGTCGGTGCATCGGGCCTGAGTCGCCGCGCCTTCGCCCTGGCCGTGAAGACCGGACGATGGCCTGCCGCTCTGTCCGAAGCCGAGCTTGTCAGCCACTGATCTTCGAATCGTCTGTTCGGTGTCACAGGGGAGTAACACAGTCACCGGAGAGTGAAACATGCATTTCCGCGATGTGACGGCGTGCAGGATCTGCAGCCCCCGAGACCCGGCTTCCGCGCGTCGCACCTCCAGGCCGGCGTCCCCGCACCGGTCCGCCAGCCAGGCAGGGCTGATCCGCAGCTTGGGGTAGCTGCTGGTGCGCAGTTTTCGGCCGCCGTCCGCGCCACGCAGGTGCAGCAGGTCGTGGACCTCGACGAGCATCCAGGTGCAGTGCTCGGCGAGCAGACGCTCGTAGTGTTCAGCAACGCTGGTCACGGCTGTGTCCCCGCGATGGGATCGCCGCTCGCCGCCGAGTGTCCGGACAGGACCCAGGCGGCGAGGTCGGCGAGGTGGACGTGGGTGAGCGAGGCGTCCAGGGCGGCGCCGAGCATGGTCCGGTAGGTCAAAGTCGCCTTGGCGTAGCGTCGGCGGCCGGCCTCGGTGATCCTCGCGGCCGCCGCCCGCCCGTCTCCGGGAGCGGCGGCCCGTACGGCCAGGGACTGGCCCTCCGGCCGGGCGACCAGCCGGGTGACGGTGCTGTCCTTGAGGCCGATCCGATCCGCCAGTTCGCCCATGCGCAACGCCGCCCGCTGTCCGGGCGGGCCAGGGCACACAGCGCCCGGTACTCCGACAAGGGCAGTCCGTGGCGCCGCTGCTGAAGCGTTTCGTCCAACTGCTTCTCACGCGGCCCAACAGCCGTGCCGCCATGCACCAGCGGTCGTCCTGCTCGTCGTCGGCGGGCGAGGGGCCGAAGGCGGATCGTGCGTCCACGCCGCCATATCATCTGCTTGCTCAAGCAAGTAAACTGGCGCACCTTCAGCGAGACGGCCACACGTGGGCGGAACCCGTCAAGAGGTGGAACCACCGGTGTTGCGGCCCCCGGCAAGCCGTAGTGTCGCAAAGGCCGTCAATCCCGCCGCCGTGCCGAAGGTGAGGGCGGCCGGGACGCCGTTGCCGAGGCTGGAGAAGACGTACACGGGCCCCCAGATGCTGGACGTGTCGTCGATGGCCATGTGCAGGACTTGGCTGGCCAGCAGCCCCAGGACGGTTGCACAGACTGCGCCTGCCGCCATGGCCGGCAGCGTGCTCCGGGTGAGCAGGCCGGGCAGCAGCCGCAGTGCCCACCACACCACGGCCAGCAGGAGGATGTCGGCCGCCCGGTACAGCAGCCAGTGGCCGAGCGGTGTGGTCCGGGGGCCCGTCCAGGCGCCGAGCAGCAGCCACTGGCGCAGCAGGTCGCCGGGCTCGGACAGCAGTCCTCCACCGCTGAAGGAGGTCTGGATCCAGGCCGCCACCGATGTGTAGGAGAGCACCACGAGCGACAGTGCGACCACGGCGGTGCCGGCGCTCGCGGCCAGGCGAGCCGCACGCGGCGGCACACTGGGCCGGGGCAGCGGGTCCGTCCCCTTGGCGGTCGCGCGCGCCACGAGCACCGTGGGCGGGGCGGTCAGCAGCGCCGCGAACACCGCGGCCGGGCCGCTGGACGCGATCACGTCGGCCAGCTGCGGCAGGATCCGGTAGCTGCCGTTGCCCCGGGACGCGATCAGCCAGGGCGCGGAGACCGTCACTGCGAGGGTCGCGGCCACCGGGCCCCACGCCCACAGCGCCAGCAGTGTGGCCGGCGTACGGCCCTGCGCCGGCGGGATCCGGCGGACCAGGAGCAGCGCGCCGGCCAGGAAGAACACGAAGAGCGCGACGAATCTGATCTGCATCGCGGTGCTGTACAGATCGGCGTACTGGGTGCCCGCACCGAAGGCCGTGTCTGCGGCGGACCCGTCGGAGAACTGTGCCGCCGGGGGATCGTACGACCAGGGAGCGAGCCAGAGCCTGAGTGCGGTCGCGGACTGAACGTCGAACACCTGGGTGGTACCCCGCAGTTGCAGTGCCGCTGTGCTCGCCCCCGCCCACCACAACAACAGTGTCATCAGCAGGCTGCCGACCAGGGCCGGTATCGCCGCGCGCCGGAATGTCATGCGTCTTCCCCCGCCGTGATCTGCTCGGACCGGCCATCAGGAACCGCCTGGTCGTGGCCGTGGGCGACACTCCACGCGAGGGCAGTCGGCGCCACACGTGTCCCGGCCGTACCGAGCTTCATGGGTCTGTTCATGGTGGGGATTCTGTCGGTTCGCAGTCGGTGTCGCCTGAGTACGCGTACTCAGCGCCTGCTGGTGATCAAACTTGCTGCGGCGGCCAAGTCGAGCAGCGCTTGCGCAGCCCCGCGCGCGTCATGGCCACCTTCCACGTCCGCTGACGCGCCCCGCGGCCGGTCACAACCTTCTGCTTCGGCCACCGCCTGCGCATGCGTGCTCGGCCGCCATTCGGCGGACACCGCCGCCCGTCCTCCATGCGCACCGCGGGAACCACACCGACACTGGTGCGGCGTCGAAACCCGGCCGCCGGCACATGTGGTCACACTCGGGCGAGGAACACCAGAGGAACACCATGGGAATCATCACGCAGGACATGCGCAGGATCGTCGACAGCGCGAAGCTCGCGTTCGTGGCGACGGTCTGCGAGGACGGCTCCCCGAACCTGTCCCCGAAGGGGTCCCTGCGCGTCTACGACGACGACCACCTGGTCTTCATGCACATGGCCTCGCCCATGACGGTGGCGAACCTCCGGCAGGACCCGCGGTTGGAGGTGAACGTGGTCGACTTCCTCCTCCGGCGTGGCTTCCGTTTCAAGGGCACCGCGGAGCTCCGCGGTGAGGGCGACCCCGTGTACGCCTGGTCCCGGCAGTGGGTGCTGGACACCCACGGACCCGCATATCCCTGTCACGAGGCGGTGCTCGTGCGGGTGGAGCGGGCGCTGCCGGTGTATTCGCCCGCGTACACCTTCGGGCACTGGGAAGAAGCCGACCTCAAGCGTGCCTGGGCCGACGCCTATGGCGTCGCACGCGGGTAGCCGGCCGGTCGGGTCGGAGAGCCCAGGGCGTCCAGTTCACTCCCGATCGCCTCCCGTACCGCGTCGTGCCGCGGACCGAGCCGGAACCGTTCGTCCCGCCATCGGTCGGGCGGATACAGCCATACCGGCCTGCCTGCCGACTCCGGCTGTTCCCAGGCGAACCGGGGCCAGACATGGGCATGCAGGTATGGGTCCGTGTTGCCGAGGATCTCCAGGTTGACCCTGCGGAATGCGGAATCCAGACGCCGGCAGGCCCGCTCCACGGCCTCCCCGAGGCGGTCCATGTCGGACAGGAACGCCAGCCGCTTGGCCCTCGGCAGGTCGGACAGCCGTTGTACTCCCGGCTCGTCCACGAGGAGTACCGAATAGCCCGGCAGGAACTGCACATCGCCGATCACCGCGAACCCCGCCCCGAGCCGCCGCAGCACCGTCGGGTTCGCTCCGCGCAGGGCTGCCCCGATCCGGTCCGTCCGCCAGTCATCGCTCATGGCCCCAACCTAGCCGGGGCCGCAGGCGGGCTGCTTCATACCGGCCACGAGCCACTTCCCATGGACCTCGGGCGCCAGGCCGTGACCCACGACGGACAGAAGAGGAAGCCGAGGCCGTGGGTGCTGGTGTCGTACCGGCGGAGAGCGAGCCTGCGCGCGGAGTCCAGGGCGAGCGTGCGGAAGGTGTCGTCCGCGCTGTAGAGGTACGCCATCCACAGCGTCCCCGGCCAGAACCCGGCGGCCCAGTCACCGTTCTCGGAGTAGACCCACTTCTCGAACTTCGTGCCGACGGGGAAGCCGCTCACCCCCGGCGCGACGGCACGCAACTTCGCGACCGCCTAGTCGGCTGCCGCGCGGAGCGTCCGCACGGCGGTTGCCGGGTCCTGCGCGCCGGACGTCTGCGCAGCCTGTGCCGGTGAGACGGCGGTTGCCGTGGCTCCGGCTGCCACGGCGAGCACGGGACGCCGGGGAACGCTCATGGACGGGCCTCCAAGCAAGCGATGCGGCAGGGGCGTTGAGGGCCTCTGGCAGGGCAGCCACCCGTGCGTACATCCATGTGTGCCATGTTCAGTCACGTGAATGCAGCCGGGGTGAATGCGGATACGTGGCGCCGTGCACCTTCGCGATCGCCTCACGGCCGGATCGCGATGTTGGCCCGCGGCGCCCGGCTCGGCTCCGAGTACCGTGACCGGCTCGCGATCCCCGTCCGGAAGGTGACTCGCCGATGACTCAGCCCGCCGTGACCGCCGACGCCGGCACGCCCGTCAACCCGGTGCTCGCCGAGGTCGTCCGCTCCGGATTCGTGGAAGGGCGGCACCGGGGCAGTGTGGTGCTCATCGGGGCGGACGGCCAGGTGAAGTTGGCCATCGGTGACACCGCCTCCCCCGTCTTCCCGCGTTCCTCCAACAAGCCGATGCAGGCGGCGGCCGTACTGCGGGCCGGCCTCGACCTGCGGGCGGAGCGGCTCGCCCTCGCGGCCGCGAGCCACTCCGGCGAGGCGTTCCATCGCGACCTGGTGCGAACGATGCTCGCCGAGTACGGACTGACCGCCGAGCAGCTTCAGTGCCCGCCCGACCTGCCGCTGGACCAGGAGGAGCAGGAGGCCTACCTGGCGGCCGGTGGCCGGCGCGACCGCGTGGCCATGAACTGCTCCGGCAAGCACACGGCGATGCTGGCCGCCGCCGCTCTGCGGGACTGGCCGCTGGAGTCCTACCTCGATCCGGAGCATCCGCTCCAGCGTGTCATCCGCACGGTCGTGGAGGAGGCGGCCGGTGAGCCGGTGGCCGCCGTGGGTGTGGACGGCTGCGGTGCGCCGCTGATGGCGGTGAGCCTGACCGGCCTCGCCCGCGCCTTCCGCTCCTTCGTCCGCGCCGCGCCCGGCACCCCCGAACGGCGCGTCGCCGACGCCATGCGCGCCCACCCCGAGTACGTCGCCGGCACCCGCCGCCACGACACCTGGCTCATGAAGGACATACCGGGCGCGCTGGCGAAGGTGGGTGCCGAAGCCGTCCAGGCCCTCGCGCTGCCCGACGGCCGCGCCCTGGCGCTCAAGGTCGATGACGGCGCACCCCGGGCCCTCGGCCCGGTCCTGGGCCGTGCGTTGCGCCTCGCCGGGGTGGCGGCACCGGTCGTGGACCGCGTCGGCCGTGCGCCGCTGCTGGGGGGCGGACGGGAGGTGGGAGAGGTGCGCGCGGTGTTCTAGGGGTGTCCGTGAAGTCCAAAACTGTCACCTCATATCCTCTGATGTTTCGTCAGGGTCGATATGTGAAAGAGTTGTTGACCGATGGCCCGGCTGTCGACGCCGCGGGTGTCTGTTGTCTGCCGTTCCATGAGCGTTCAACTGGCGATTGCTGTGGGTGTGATGTGTCCTCCCTAGCCTCCTTGAGGCTTGCGAAAGAAGGGGCTCATGGACTCACTCCTCGCGGTCCGGGCGCGCGGGATCACCAAGTGCTTCGGCGATGTCGTCGGACTCGACGGCATCGATCTGGATGTGGCGCAGGGACAGATCCACGGCCTGGTCGGACCGAACGGTGCCGGCAAGACGACGCTTCTGGGGCTGCTGCTCGGCCTGGCCGTGGCCGACAGCGGCCGCCTCGAGATCCTCGGTACGCCCGTGGGCAGGACGTTCGCCGCGCCCGGCGGTGTCGCCGGGTTCGTGGACGGCCCGGGGCTGTACCCCTCACTCACCGCCCGGCAGAATCTCGCCGCCCTGGCCGCTCTCCGCGGGCACGACGCGCGCGCGGCGGGCATCGACGACGTGCTCGACCAGGTCGGGCTCACGGATGTCGCCGACGACCGGACCCGCGGCTTCTCCCTGGGCATGCGGCAACGGCTCGGTCTCGCCGCCGCCCTGCTCACCAGCCCCCGGCTGCTCGTGCTCGACGAGCCCTCCAACGGCCTCGACCCGGCCGGCAAGAAGCACGTCCACGGTGTCCTCGCCCGGCTGGCTGCGCAGGGGACCGCCGTCGTGCTGTCGAGTCACCGCATGGACGACCTCGAGGCGCTGTGCTCCGAGGTCACCATTCTCGCCACCGGGCGGGTCGTCTTCTCCGGCCCGCTGAGCAAGCTGGCCGCCGAGAACCGCGCACTCGACTACCGGTTGGTCACCTCCGACACGCAGGCCGCCCGCCGGCTGGCCGCCGACGCGCCCGGAGTCCACGTCGTCGACGACGCCATAGTCCGTCACGGCGATGAGGTGCTCGTCGTACGCGCCCTGGCGCCCGCCCTCGACGAACTCGTGGTGCGGCTCGTCCACGCGGGCCTCGCGCTGCGTGAACTGGCCCCCGTCGTCTCCCCGTTGGAGGCGGCGTTCCTGAACCTGACCGAGCAGCAGCGTCCGGCCCCCGATGAGCCGGGAACCGGCACCGGGCGGCCGGGGGCCGGCGGGCAGCAGCAGAGGACCGACGTCCAGGAGCAGGAGGCCGGTCGATGACCGCAGCCGCAACCGGCGCAGTCCCCGAGCACGACGCCGGTGCCGTCGACGGCCGTGTCACGGTTGCCCGGGGTTATCGCTTCGAACTGGTCAAGCTGGTCTCGCAGTGGCGCATCCGGCTGTTGGTCCTCGCCTGCTGGACCGCCCCGGCGCTGTTCGTCGCCGGGGTGAGCCGGCAGAGCACCCTTCCCGCCGACACTCTGTTCGGCCGCTGGATGCTCGCCACAGGATGGGCCGGGCCCCTGGTCGTGCTCGGGTTCTCGGGCACCTGGGCGCTGCCGCTGCTGACCTCCGTCGTCGCGGGTGACGTCTTCGCCTCCGAGGACCGGCTCGGCACCTGGCGTCACCTGCTCGTGGCGGTACGCTCGCCCCGCCGGATCTTCGCGGCGAAGGCACTGGCGAGTGTCACGGTGATCCTGCTGCTCGTGGCCGGGCTGGCCGCCTCGAGCACCGTCGGTGGTCTCGTCGCGGTCGGCAATCACCCGCTGGCCGGCCTCGACGGTCATCTGCTGGCCCCCGGGGACGCCGCCGGCAAGGTGCTGCTCGCCTGGGCCTGCGTGCTCGCCCCGACGCTGGCCCTGGTCGGGATCGGCCTGCTCGGGTCCGTCGTCCTGGGACGGTCCCCGATGGGACTGCTGCTCCCGGCGGTCGTCGCCCTCGCGATGCAGCTCGCCCAGATGCTGCCGCTGCCCGTCGCCGTGCGGCTCGCGCTGCCCAGCTGGGCGTTCATCTCCTGGAACGGACTGTTCACCAGCCCGGCCCGGCTCGGTCCACTCGTGATCGGCATCGTGGTCAGCCTGGTGTGGGCGGTCGTCGCGACGGTGCTCGCCCGTCTGCTCTTCCTGCGTCGCGACTTCACCAACCTCACCGACGGCGGCCCGGGTCGCCGCGCGATCACCGTCGGCCTCCTGCCGCTCGTCGCTCTGGCCGTCGCGACGGTCGCCGTCGTCGCGGCGGTGACGGGCGCGACGACGGGCTCCGGGATCGAACAGGCCAAGGTGCAGCGCTCGCTCGCCACCGCGTTCGCCCACCTCTACCGCATGCAGACCGGGCAGCTGCACCGCCCCGATGTCACCGAGGCGCAGCTGAAGGCCGCGGCGGCCTGCACCAAGGGCGGCGTCGCGGACGACGCGGAGGGAGCCGGCAACGACTGGCGCTGCGTCGTGTCCTGGCACCTGCCCGGCACGACGGCCACGGGCCAGGCCGTCTACCAGCTCGACATCACCGCGGACGGGCGGTTCGTGGCCGACGGCGACGGACCGAAGGAAGTGAACGGCTATTTCCTCGTGCGGACTTCGACCGGAGACGCACCGAACCCGCTCTGGCAGTTCGACGGCGACGTCGACCTGCTCTCCCCCTCCCCGAAGGAATGAGGCCATGCAGATAACGCGCCGCCGTCGTCAGGTCGAGAAGGAGTACTACGTCCTGCTCGGCAGACGTGTCGGACGCCGGGCCACCCTGGTCACGGCATGTATCGCCACCGCCGCCCTGGCCACCGGCACCGCCGTCGCCGAAACGCGCCAGTTCGGCACCGACCAGGTCGGCCAGGTCACCGCCAGGGGCCAGGTCGTCTCCGCCGACCAGTACATCGCCCCGTACGGCGACCGACTGGTCATCAACGACGGCAAGATCATGTCGTCGACGGTCAGCCCGGACGGCAGCCATCTCGCGGCCGCGGTCGCCGACGGCGACGCGGCGCTCGTCGTCGTGGACCTCGCGAGCGGGCAGGTCAAGCAGCGCATCGGCACCTCCGCGGCCGACGACCTGCGTATCGCCGGCAATTCCGTCGGCCAGGAGGGCCCGGCCTACTCGCCCGACGGCAAGCAGCTGTGGCTCGGCCAGACCGACGGCTACACCAAGTTCACCGTGAACGCCGACGGCACCCTCTCCAACCCGACGACCGTCACCATCCCGGCCGACGGCAGCAAGCACGCGCTCGTGGCCGCGGCGGTGTTCTCCGCAGACGGCTCCACCGTCTACTCCGCGGTCAACGGCCAGAACCGGGTGGTCGCCATCGACGCCGCGACGGGTGCCGTCAAGCAGAGCTGGTCCGTGGGCAACGCCCCGCGCGGCATGGTCCAGGTCGGCGACAAGCTCTACGTCAGCAACGAGGGCGGGCGTCCCGCCAGGGCCGGCGACACCACGATCAACTCCTACGGCACCCAGGTGCCGGCCAACCCGAAGACCGGCGCCACCACCACCGGCACGGTCAGCGTCATCGACCTGGCGAACCCGTCCGCCGCCGTCCGGAGCATCGAGGTCGGTCTGCACCCGACCGCCGTGTACGCCAAGAACGGCGCGGTGTTCGTCACCAACACCGCCGACAACAACGTGTCGGTCATCAACACCCGCAATGACGAGGTCGTACAGACCATCTCCACCCAGCCGTGGCCGGAGGCGTCGGTCGGTTACGAGCCCGACGCGGTGACCCTCACCGGCGACGGTCACCTGCTGGTGACGCTGGGCCGCGCCAACGCCGTCGCCGTCTACCGCTACACCTCCCCCCAGGAGCCGGTCAGCTACGTCGGCCTGCTCCCGACGGACTACTTCCCCGCGGAGATCACCACCGTGGGCAAGAAGGTGGTCGTCTCCAACACCCGCGGCATCGACGCCCGCCGGCCCGACAGCGCCGGCCACGGCACCCACGACACGACGTCCAGCCTGACGCAGTTCACACTGCCCAGCGACCGGGTCATCCGCTCCGAGACCGCCAAGGTCTTCCGGCAGAACGGCTGGACCGCCGGCTCGGTCTCGCTGGCCAAGGGCAGGAGCCACGCGCAGCCGGTGCCGGTCCCGGCCCGGATCGGCGACCCCTCGACGATCAAGCACGTCTTCCTGATCGTCAAGGAGAACCGGACCTACGACCAGGTCTTCGGTGACATCGCCAAGGGCAACGGTGACTCGTCGCTGACGCAGTTCGGCGAGAACGTGACGCCGAACCAGCATGCGCTGGCCGAGCAGTTCGGGCTGTACGACAACGCCTACGACGTCGGCACGAACTCCGCCGAGGGCCACAACTGGCTGATGCAGGCGGACAACCCCGAGTACACGGAGTCCTCGGCCGGTGAGTACGCGCGCAGTTACGACACCGAGGACGACGCCCTCGGCCACCAGAAGTCCGGCTTCCTGTGGACGGGCGCGCAGACGGCCGGCAACAGCGTGCGCGACTTCGGTGAGTTCCACCAGTTCCTGACCAAGCCGTCCGGGGCGAGCTGGCAGAACCTGTACTGCGACGCGAAGAACATGGACGCGACCGGGCAGGGCACCGCCTACACCCTGAACTCGTCCTCGCCGATCCCGTCGCTCAACAGCGTCTCGGTGCCCGGATTCCCGAAGTTCGACACCAGTGTCCCGGACGTCTACCGGGAGCAGATCTGGAAGCAGGACTTCGAGAAGAACGGTCCGGCGAACCTGAACATGTTCTGGCTCTCCAGCGACCACACCGGTGGTCCGGCGAGCCCGGCCGCCCAGGTCGCCGACAACGACCTGGCCACCGGCAGGATCGTCGACGAGATCTCGCACAGCAAGTACTGGAAGGACTCGGCGATCTTCGTCGTCGAGGACGACTCCCAGGCCGGTCTGGACCACGTGGACGGCCACCGTGCCCCGATCCAGATCATCAGCCCCTGGGCCCAGCACGGCACGGTCGACGACCGCTACTACTCGCAGATCACCATGATCCGCACCATCGAGCAGATCCTCGGGGTCCACCCGATGAACCAGAAGGACAGCGCGGCCACCCCCATGCGCGGGGCGTTCACGCGGCACCCGGACTACACGCCGTTCACGGCGCTGCCGAACCGGACGTCGCTGACCGACGGTCTGAAGACCCCGCCGTCCTGCGGAGTGGACACGCCGGCGCGGCAGGACCCCGAGGCGGCCGCGGTGCCGTCGGCGAAGGTGCCCGCGGACAAGGAGTCGCTCGCGGCGCAGTGGGACGCCTGGAAGTCGAAGCAGCACCTGACCGGCCCCAACGCCGTCCCCGACTACGCCAACCCCGCCCAGATGAACCACTTCACCTGGTACGAGACCCACAACTGGACCAAGCCGTACCCCGGTGAGAAGAAGATCTACGCACCGAACGACGTGCCCGGCGCCTACATCCCGTCGTCGGAGAACGACGGCTGACGCGGGCTGATACGACCAGGACCCCCGGCAGGCGAGACCGCCTGCCGGGGGTTCTTCCGTTCCGGCCCACGCCGCACCAGACGCTGGGCTACGAGCTTGAGTTCGTGACGGACCACAACTCCGGCCGGCTCCGCAACGGCGACGGTCCGTCCGTGTTCATCGCCGAGGTCCCGGAGGATCAGGAGCCGGACAGCCGGATCGTGCTCAAGGTGCCGGACGCGGACGCGTTCCGCCCCGATCCCGCCGTAGCGAGCACCGGCGCGAGCGCCCCGACATGGACCCGCGGGCCACCAGCGGCTCCCGGGCCGCCGTCGTCGCCCGCGCCCGCTTCATCGAGGACCTGGTCGCCGAGCAGGCCGACCGCGGCGTGACGCAGTACGTCGTCCCGGGCGCCGGTCTGGGCACCTTCGCCCGGCGCAGACCGGCCGACCTCGTCGACGCCGCCGACCGCCCCGGTCTGCGGGCGAGGGAGGAGGGCGCACGGGCGTCCGGACCACTGTTCATCAGCTTCTGCACCCCGCGGGAAACGCCGGCCCTCGCCCAGGAGTCCGGCTTCCGGGACGTTTGGCATGTGCCGGGAGTCTCGCTCGCCGTACGCCACTTCGCCGGCCGCACCGACGGTCTGCACCCCTCGACCGGCGAGGACCTGGTGGTGGCCGCCACCTGACCCGCCGGGCCCAGGTGTGCGATGACGACGTCGCCCGGCACGCGCGGCGCGGGTCTCGGCCCGCGAGCGCTCAACTTCTCCGGTGGTGACCGAGTCGCCCGGGCTTCCCCCGTACCCCGCCACGCGACGTGCGGCGCGCTGCGAGCGGGGGAAGACTGAGATCGGGCGGGAGGGGCTCGCCGTACGCCCCGCCTTCCGAGGCGGGCGCGTGCATCCCCGTCTCCCCGCGAGCGCGAAGGCGCCGTCCCTCGGCCGTCGGCGTGGTCAACCAGACTCGTACCCCAGACAAGGCGCTCGGCCATGAACACCATCGACGAACGGGCTGCGAGCACTCTGCGCGAGGCGCTGCGGGGACCTGTGATCACACCGCAGGACCCCGGCTACGACGAGGCCCGCAGCATCTACAACGCCATGATCGACCGGCGGCCGGCCGCCTTCGCCCAGTGCGTGGACGTGGCGGACGTACGGGAGACGATCTCCTTCGCCCGGGACACCGGCGCCGAGCTCGCGGTGCGCGGCGGCGGTCACAGCGGCCCGGGCCTGTGCCTGGTGGACGACGGACTCGTCCTCGATCTGTCGCCGATGCGCTGGGTCCGGGTGGACCCGGAGACGGACACGGCCCAGGTGGGCGGGGGCAGCTGGCTGGGTGACCTCGACCATGCGGCACACACCTTCGGGCGCGCCGTGCCGGCCGGGATCATCTCGACCACGGGCGTAGGCGGTCTCACCCTCGGCGGCGGGCACGGCCACCTCACCCGCAGGTACGGCCTGACGATCGACAGTCTGCAGTCGGCCGACGTCGTCCTCGCCGACGGCAGCTACGTCACCGCGTCGGCGCAGAGTCACCCGGACCTGTTCTGGGCGCTGCGCGGTGGGGGCGGCAACTTCGGAGTGGTGACGTCGTTCACCTTCCGGCTGCACCCGGCGTCCACCGTCGGCGTCGCGGTGACGGTGTGGCCGGCCGAGCACACGCCCGAAGTCCTGCGCTGGTACCGGGAGTTCCTGCCCGCCGCGCCGGACGAGCTCAGCGGGTTCTTCGCCGTGCTCGTCGTTCCGCCCGGCCCGCCCTTCCCGGAGCCGATCCACGGGCAGAAGATGTGCGGGGTCGTGTGGTGTTACACCGGCGACATCGCCGACGGCCACCTGGAGGAGGTGCTCTCCGTGGTGAACGAGCCGGCGCCGCCGGCCTTTCACTTCACCACCCCCATGCCCTACCCGGCCCTGCAGACCATGTTCGACGGGCTGATGCCCAGGGGACTGCAGTGGTACTGGCGGGGCGACTTCTTCGACACCATCTCCGACGCCGCGATCGAGGTGCACCACAAGTACGCGGAGAACATCCCCACCGCCCTTTCGACCATGCACCTGTACCCGGTGGACGGGGCGGCCCACCGGGCCGGCGCCGACGACACGGCCTGGGCCTACCGGGACGCCGTGTGGTCCGGCGTGTTCGCCGGCATCGACCCCGATCCCGCCAACGCCGGGCTGATCCGGCAGTGGTGCGTCGACTACTGGACCGACCTGCACCCGCACTCCATGGGCGGCGCCTACGTCAACTACATCGGCCAGGGAGAGCGCCTGGACCGGGTCCGGGCCACCTACCGCGGCCACTACGACCGCCTGGCCTCGGTGAAACGCGCCTACGACCCGGACAACCTGTTCCACGCCAACCAGAACATCGCACCAAGCCCGGACTGACCGGACTGAGGGGCCGAGCGGGCGCCGGGGGCGCTGGGCCCGGCCCTGGGACGCCGGCGCCGAAAGCCGGACGTCGAGACCGCGGCGGCCGCCCCGATCCGCGCGGTACGCGGCCACCGTGAGGTGACCGCACAGGAAGGTGTGCATGCGGCGGGAGCCGACGGGGCCTCGGCGCCGAGGCCCCGGCCGGTCACAGGCCTGCCGGAGTGATCCGGCGGCCCGTGAGGCTCGTGGGCCGGATCGACACCCACATCTGGCGCTCACCGCCCGCCCACGGTCGCGTGTGGGCGTTGCGGGTGAGGGCCCGCACGGCGTCCGGGTCCGTCACGGCACGGGCCGGGCCGACGGCGAGGACGCTCCAGCCCTGGCTCAGGGCGTCGTCCACGTGGTCCACCTCGAAGGCGACCTCACGCCCGGCGGCGGCCGCGGCCACGGAATCGGGCGCCGTCCGGAAGACGATGGCGCCGTCGACCACGTCGTAATTGACCGGGACGACCGCAGGGCGTCCGTCGGACGGCGACACCGAGACGCGTCCCACGCCGTGCGTGGAGAGCAGGGTGCGGCATTCCTCCGGGTCGAGATCGCGCAGCTCGGGATGGAGCAGCGCATGGCCCTGACCGGAAGGGCGATCGAGCCCGCCGCCGCGCAGGGCGGCGACCGTGGTGCCCAGTGCGTCGGCCAGCCTGATGAGCGTGGCCACGGTCGGGTCGGCGGGCCGTACCTCGAGGTAGGCCAGATAGTCGGGCGACATGCGCGCGAGGCCGGCCGTCTCCTCACGGCTGAGGCCCCTTCTCCTGCGTTCGACGGCGACGCGCCGGCCGATGTCGCCGGGGTTGTTCGTCCCGCTCGGCCGGGCGGCCCGGGATGCGGTCACCATCTCGTCCGCGGGCGGCCGTGAACCATGCACGGTCGCGACGGGTCCGTGGCGGAGAGGGCGGACGTGGGCGTCGGGGCCGGGGAAGACGAGCGTCACCTCGTCCGTGTCCGACCAGCGGACGTCGTACGGGGGTGTTCCGTCCTCGTGGTGGAGGCCGACGATCTCGCCGTCACGCCGGGCGACGCCGGTCGCCGGACCTTCGATGACGAGCTGGTCGCCGAGGTGAGCTCGCATGCCGCCGCCCTCTCCGGAGAATGGTGCTGCGTCCTGCCTGACACGCCGGACGCGACGCAGCACGGGGTGCGGGTTCACAGGATCCGGGCGGTGGGCTCACGCATGCTGCGCATGGGCGCGTCCGCTCCCTGCATGTCGAGTTCGGCGGCATGCAGCAGCTGCCGGGCGAGGTCGTCCATGGCGCGGCCCGCCGCCAGTTCGTCGCCGATCTCCGGCACGTCGACGTCCGCGGGATGGCAGTGCGCCGTTCCCAGGGCGGAGAGAGCCGTGGCGCCCGTGTCCAGCACCATGTGCGCCTTCGTCGTGCCGTCGTCGTCCTCGAAGAGGTGGAGACGGACCTTCCACTCCGCGGTGTGCGACATCGCTTGCCTCCTCGTCCCGGACCGGCCCCCCTCTGCCATTCACCATCGAACGCCGGTGACCGCGGTGCCCAGGGCCGAACGTCCCTGAGGGACCGGCGTCCGGCCCCGGCGGCGCCGTCCGACGTTCACCCCGTCCGAGCGGCCCCGCGTGGGCGGCGGTCACACCTGGGGTACGACCGCGACGGGGCACGGCGCGTGATGCAGTACCGCGTGATTGACCAGGCCCAGTTGCAGACCGGGATGCCCAAGTCGCCGACAGGCGCCCACGACCAGCAGGTCCGCCTCCGACGCGGCCTCCAGCAGGGCCCGGCGCGCCGGGCCCTCGATCACCTGACGGCTCACCTGGACGTCGCGGTACCAGCCCTCCGCGACCCGCAGGGTGTCGTCGAGCACCTGAGGCGGCGGCCGCAGATGGGCCTCGAGGGGCCACGACGGGGCTTGCGGAGTCGTACAGGCACCCGACGGCGCACTCCAGGCGTGCAGGGCCACGAGCCGGCACCGGCGCACCTCGGCCTCGCGGAACGCGAACTGCACCGCCGCGCCGCTGCCGTGTTCGTCCTCGACGCCGACCACGACGCTGCCGAACCGGGCGTCGCGGTGCTCGGCCGCGCCGCGGACCACGACGACCGGACAGTCCGCCCGTGCCGCCACGGCGAGGCTCACCGAGCCCAGCAGCATGCCCGGGAGGTCGCCGAGCCCTCTGGAGCCCAGCACCAGCGCGAAGGCGCTGCGCCCCAGGTCGACCAGGGCGGAGGCCGCGTCCTCGTGCACCACGTCGCTGGACAGCCGGACCGCGGGAGCGCGCTTCCCGGCCCGCGCGCAGGCAGCGCCGATCACGTCGGCCGCGTCGCGGTCCCCGGCCGCGGCATGCAGGAGATGAAGCGGCACGTCGTGCCGGGCCGCCTCGGCGGCGGCCCAGTCGACCGCCTCCAGGCCGGCCCCGGACCCGTCGACACCGACCACCAGGGGAATCGTCACCGCCCCTGTCTCCTCTCGTGCCGGACCGCGCCCCCGCCGGCCCCTGGGCGCCAGGCCCACCCGAAGACGGGCTCCCCGGTCGGACCCGGTCGGCGTCCTCTCCCGGCTTCGTACCGGACGGGGGCCACTCCCAGCTTGGTACCGGACGGGGGCCACCGCCATGCAGACCTTCGTCACCGGGGCCGCGGCGGTCCGACCGTGCCGAGGTCTCCCGTCGGTGCCGGGGGCCCGGACCGGGGCCGGCGGGCCGCCGTGTTGCCCGGGCGACCGGTGGGGGCGACCGTGGAGGTGGGAGAGCGAGGGAGCGCGTACCGTCGGGAGGCCGAGGGCGCACACCGGGTCGAGCGGCCCCGCACCCCGGGCCGGTCGTGGGGCGAACGGCGTGCGGTGAGGCCATGCGGCCCCATGACAGCGGGCGCCCGACCGGCGAGCGTGAAAGGGCACCGGTTGCGACACCGGCGCCGCCCGACCGGGACCATCCGCGGCCGGACGCCCGGCACAAGGAGGCAGCCGTGAACGAGCCACCCGCGGTACGGAGTCTGATGGATGCCGCCCCGTACTCGATCGGCCAGGACGAGAGCGTGCTGCTGGCCTGGGAGGTCATGGAGAGGTCCGAACAGCGTCATCTCCCCGTGGTCCGTGGGGACGGCTGCTGTGCCGGACTGGTGGACCGCGCCGAACTCGCCGTGGCCTGCGCTGCCGCCGCCGCGACGCTGTCCCGGCGCCGGGTGCGCGAACTCCTCCACGCCCGCCGTACCGTCACGGTCCACCCCGAGGAGTCGGTTCTGCGCGCGGCAGCCGTGATGACGGACGAGGACCTCGACGCGCTGCCGGTCACGGATCCGCACGGACGCCTGGTCGGCCTGCTCACGGCCCGGGACTACGTGGCCGCCACCGCAGGCCTGCAGGGCCACGCCGAGTCCGTCTGCCGGCGTCCCGCACGGGTCGCCCTGGACGGGCTGCCGCCGTGCCGCGCCTCGCGGGAACAGGGCATCGTCATTCCCTAGCGGTCCCCTCGAGGATGAGCCGCACACTCAGGAAGAAAGGCTGATGTCAATGGTCTGGGCATCATGGACCACCCCCGGGGTCTTCACCGGCCGGGGCGGCGCACGAACCGACGAGGCGGGGATCGTCGGCGGAAACCTGACCGTCCACACCACCTGGGACGGCAGGGAGGCAGATGTGACGGTCCAGTACACGGGCACCTCCGAATGGTTCACCCTCACCGGAAGCCCCGTGCCCTGCCGCTCCGAGCGGTGCAGCCGCGACCTGCACCAGGCAACGGTGGAGGCACTGAAGGCAGGTGAGGAAGCCGCCACCGTCCCCAGGCTGGACACCGACGCCGTGGCATAGCCGACGCAGGACCGGACGCGCCGGCCGCCGAGTCCGCTGCACAGCCGGGCCGGCCGGCCGGGGCCGGCGTGACCCCGGCCGGCCGGTCGGACTCGGCCGTGCGAGCCCCGTTCATCGGGCTGCCCCGGGCGAACGGGGCCGTTCGAGCGGCTCGGATGCCGTGGCTAGGGCTTCCGGGCGAGGCCGCCGTGTTCGGCCACGACCTGCGGGGCGGGCGAACCGGGCTCCGGACGCCACCGGGTGACCGATACGACGCCGGGATCGATGAGCTCCAATCCGTCGAAGTACGCGGTGATCTCGTCGACCGTGCGCAGGTTGTAGGGGACGGCGCCGCTGCTGTTGTAGGCGTCCTGGGCCTGCTCGAAGACGGGATCGATGCCACGTGAACCGTCGTTGACGGAGAGGTGGCTGCCCGACGGCAGGGCGTCCATCAGACGGCGGGCGATGGAGCGGGCCTGATCGTAGTCGGCGAGGTGGCCGAGGATGTTGCTGAGGATCAGCGCGACGGGGCGCCCGAAGTCCAGTGTCGAGGCGGCGGCCTGGAGGATCCGTTCCGGGTCGGTCAGGTTGGCGTCGATGTAGGAGGTGGCGCCCTCGGGGGAGGAGTAGAGCAGGGCGCGGGCGTGTGCCAGGACCATCGGGTCGTTGTCCACGTAGACGATCCGGGCTTCGGGAGCGAGCCGCTGGGCGACCTCATGGGTGTTCTCGGCGGTCGGCAGCCCGGTGCCGACGTCCAGGAACTGCCGGACACCCACCTCTCGCACCAGATACGTGATGTTGCGGCGCAGGAAGGCCCGGCTGCTGCGGGCGATGGTGACGATACCGGGGAAGACCGCGGTGTACGCGTCGCCTGCCGCCTCGTCGACGGGGTAGTTGTCCTTGCCGCCGAGCCAGTAGTTCCAGATGCGGGCGGAGTGCGGTACCGACGTGTCGATCTTCTGGCTCATTGCCGGATCGGGCGTCGTCATGGGGTCGGTCATGAGTCGGGTCCGTCTTTCGGTCATGGCATGGATCAGTCGGGGCACAACTTACGTCCCAACGCCCGCTTCTCGCCCATGGGTTCGGGTGAAGCACCGGTGTACGGCAGAGGGGACGCGCGCACCGCGTCCCCTCTGCGGCGGGGCGGGCGCAAAGGAGCCTCGCTCCTCGGTGCTCGCCCCGCGGCCGGCGTCAGCCGAGCTGGAACGTCGTCTCGACCGGGTAGTGATCGCTGGGAGCGTTGGTGTCGGTCAGGCCGGTGGTCCAGCCGGCCTGGGGGTCGAAGTCGACCTTGACGGTGGACATGGCAGCCGGAACCGGTCGGCCCGCTGCGTTCAGGTAACCGATGTAGTCGAGGTCGTCCCGGTAGTCCTTCGGGAAGGACTCGGTGCCGGACATGTACTGGCACCAGGCGGAGACCGGGCAGTCCATGGTGCGCAGCGCCTGACCGGCGTCGGTGGCCGGGGTGCCGAGGACGCCGTTCACCGCTGCCTGGGCGTTGGCGTAGTCGCCGCGCGACCGGCCGCCGTAGTACTCGACGTTCAGGTCACCGCCGATCAGCACCGGTGCCGTCGAGCCGGCGATGCCGTCCACCCAGGTGCGTATCTCGCCGAGCTGGGCGAGCCGGGTGGACTGCGTGGTGTCGGTGGAGGTGTCGGACTCGTCGGCCTGGAGGTGGGTGCCGACCACCCAGCTCTTCACCCCGCCCTTGTCGATCTGCACGAGTGCCGCGCCCTTGTTGGCGTGGTAGTCCCAGGTGCCGTAGGTGGAGTTGCTGAAGACGTGGGCGTACTGCGCGGTGATCGGGTACTTGGAGAGGATCATGGTGCCGCCGTTGATGACGAACCAGGAGTTGGAACAGTCACCGCTGATGCCGGTCCAGCCGCCGCCGGAGCAGGTCTGGCCGACGACCGGGGTGTGGTACGGGTACAGGTCGGCCAGCTTGCCGATGATGTCCGCGGTGGAGCTGTTGTTGAAGTCCTCGTCCAGCACCACCACGTCGGCGCCGTGCTTGCGGATGATCGACTCGATGGTCGGGGTGCGCTGCGCCGCCTTCTCGTTCTGGGTGCTGTCGACGATCGCGGTGCCGAGGTCCACGTTCCAGGCGAACACCGAGAGCGTGGTGCCCGTGCCCGCGCTCGCGGCGGGGGCCGTGTAACCGCTGAGGCCGAGGAGCATGGCTGCCGCTGCGGCGGTGAGGGCGGTGGCTGTACGACGCGAGACCATGCAGGCTCCTGATGAAGTGGGTTGTACCGCCCCGCGTGCCGCGGTGGACGGGGCGCGTACATGACAGGAGGACTCTAGGGTGCTCGCCGGTACCGCCGAGGGAACATCGGCCGATCAGTCCATGGAGAAAAGGTGTCTGGACAAGTTCATCCACGGGTGAGCTGATCCGCCGGGCCGGAGCCGTGGCTGCCCGGTTTTGTGCGCACATCGCCGGGAGGCTTCTCCTGCCTCGCCCCCGCCGGTGCGGCAGTGGGCGGCCTCCACCTGGAAGGGCGTACGAGGCGCCTTAGGGTGGGAGTATGGGCGGCAGCGTGGTGACGCTGTTCCTGTGCGGTGACGTGATGCTCGGGCGCGGCGTCGACCAGATCCTGGCGCACCCCGGAAGTCCGGTGCTGCGCGAGGACTACGTCCAGGACGCCCGGTCGTACGTGGAGCTGGCCGAGGCGGTCAGCGGTCCGATCCCCGCGCCGGTCGCCCCTTCCTGGCCGTGGGGCGCGGCGCTGGGGCTCCTGGAAGAGCTCGCACCCGAGGCCCGGATCGTGAATCTGGAAACGGCTGTCACACGCAGCGACGAGTTCGTGCCGGGGAAGGCGGTCCACTACCGGATGCACCCGGCCAACCTGCCCGCCCTGACGGTGGCCCGGCCCGATGTGTGCGTCCTGGCCAACAACCACGTGCTGGACTTCGGCCGGCCGGGACTGGAAGAGACGCTGGACTCGCTCGCCGGTGCGGGGCTTCGGGCCGTGGGCGCGGGACGCGACGCCGGCGAGGCCTACGCCCCCGCGACGGTCCCCGCCGCGCCCGGCCACCGCGTCCTGGTCCTCGCCCTGGGATCGCCGTCCAGCGGCATCCCGCCCGACTGGGCGGCGACCGAGGAGGAGCCCGGAGTCGCCTGGGTCCCCGAGCTGTCGGCGGCGGCGGCCGAGGCCGCCGTCCGGCGGGTGCGCCGGGCGAAGCGACCGGGGGACATCGCGGTGGTGTCGGTGCACTGGGGTTCCAACTGGGGCTATCCCGTCCCCCGTGAGCAGGTCCGCTTCGGGCGTGCCCTCGTCGACGGCGGGGTCGACATCGTCCACGGGCACTCCTCGCACCACGTCCGCCCCCTCGAGGTGTACCGGGGCCGGCTGATCCTCTACGGCTGCGGCGACTTCATCGACGACTACGAGGGCATCGGGGGTTTCGAGCAGTACCGCGACGACCTCCGGCTCGGCTACCTGGCCTCGGTGGACGCGGACACCGGGTGCCTGACGGGCCTGCGGATGATCCCCCTGCAGGCGCGCCGGATGCGGCTGGAGCCGGCGGGGGACCAGGACACGGCATGGCTGTGCGCGACCCTCGACCGCATCAGCCACGGCGTACGCATCCGCAGGGGGACCGACGGCACGCTCGCCCTCGCGGCGGGGCCGGCGGGCGTGGGCGGATGAACGTGGGCGGATGGACGTGTGCAGGTGAGCATGGGGGAGCCGGGCGTTGGACGTGTGCAGGTGAGCACGGGGGAGACGGGCGTCGGGCGGTGCGGTGGCGGTACGGCCGAAGGGCCGGGGGTACCCGGCCGCCGGCAGACGTCTCCTGAGGAGGTGACTCGGATGCTGTTCTTCGGACTGCTCCTTCTCGCGGGCGCGGGCGCCTTCACCGCCCTGGCGATCGCCGGCAATCTGTCCGGCGGGCCCGACTACTCCGTTTCCGTCCTCGGCCACGACATCGCCACCATGAACGGTCTCGCGCTGTTCAGCTCGGGTCTCGCGCTGGCGCTCGTCTTCTGTCTGGGCCTGGCTTTGCTGGCGACGATCGCGGTCCACCGGCACCGTCACCCCCGCGGTCCCAGGGGACGCAGGACGCAGGACGCGACCACGCTCGGCGGGATGACGGGACCGGCGGGACCGGGAGCGCAGGCCTGACCGCTCGGAGGCCGCCGATCGTGTCGCGCCGCGGCCGGGCGCGTCGCGGCCCAAGGGGGCGTTTGAAAGCCCAACAAGACATCGCGCGCGCTCCTCGTGCACGATGACTGAAGGCCCTGTTCGGCGACGGCGCGCCACAGTCGCGGCACGCCGGCCCTCGCACCCCTGCCTGCACGGTCGGCGGTGGACCCGCGGCGGCGAGCCGAGCTGCGCGGGGGACTGGACCGCGCCCGGAGCCGCGCTCCGACGGAGGGACGAGCGATGACGACTGCGAAGGACATCATGCACCCGGGTGCCCAGTGGATACCCCGGCACGAGACGCTGGACCGCGCGGCGCAGATGATGCGGGACCACGAGGTGGGCGCACTCCCGGTGAGCGACCCCGACAACAGCGACCGGATGTGCGGCATCATCACCGACCGCGACATCGTGGTGAAGTGCGTGGCCTCGGGGCACGATCCCGCGCGGGTGACGTGCGGCGACCTGTGCGAGGGCACGCCGCGCTGGATCGATGCCGCCGCCGACATCTCCGACGCCCTGCGGGAGATGGAGAGTCATTGGATCAAGCGGCTCCCGGTGGTCGAGAACAAGCGCATGATCGGAATGATCAGCGAGAGCGACATCGCGCAGCACCTGAGCGACGACCAGCTGGCGGAGTTCGTCCAGCGCGTGTACGCGACCTGATCGCCAAAGAGGACGCCGCTCCGCGGCCGCAGGCGCCTGCCCACAGCGCCGAAGCGGCCGCGGGGCGGCGTCCGCTGCTGCCGTCCGCCCTGCGCTGCGGAGCCTTGTGCCGGATCCTTGACCCCTGCTTCGGCCTCCGCGATGCTGTGTTGCGAAAGGTGAGAGGCGTGCCGTAATAGGCAACACCTTGATTCTCCGTCAGCCGAGGAGTGGCCATGGCTCAGCAGGTCCGCGCTGTCGTCGCGCGAAGCAAGGGCGCCCCCGTCAGTCTGGAAACGATCGTCGTTCCCGATCCCGGCCCAGGCGAGGCGCTGGTCACGATCGAAGCCTGCGGGGTCTGCCACACCGACCTGCACTACCGACAGGGCGGCATCGGCGACGACTTTCCGTTCCTGCTGGGGCACGAGGCGGCCGGAGTGGTGGAAGCGGTGGGTGAGGGCGTCACGGACGTGGCCCCGGGCGACTTCGTCGTCCTGAACTGGCGCGCGGTGTGCGGCCGGTGCCGGGCGTGTCTGCGCGGACGGCCCTGGTACTGCTTCAGCACGCACAACGCGAAGCAGAAGATGACCTCGGCCGACGGCACGGAGCTCTCGCCGGCGCTGGGGATCGGTGCCTTGGCCGAGAAGACCCTCGTGGCGGCGGGCCAGTGCACCAAGGTCGACCGGGCCGCCTCGCCCGCCGCCGCCGGCCTGCTCGGCTGCGGCGTGATGGCCGGCCTCGGCGCGGCGATCAACACCGGGAACGTCGGCCGCGGGGACACCGTCGCCGTGATCGGGTGTGGCGGCGTCGGCGCCGCGGCGATCGCCGGATCGAACCTGGCGGGTGCGGCCAAGATCATCGCGGTGGACATCGACGACCGCAAGCTGGACACCGCGAAGAAGCTGGGCGCGACCCACACGGTCAACTCCGGGCAGACGGACGCGGTCGACGCCGTGCGCGAGCTGACCGGCGGGTTCGGCGCCGATGTCGTGATCGAGGCGGTCGGCCGTCCGGAGACGTACCGGCAGGCCTTCTACGCCCGCGATCTCGCCGGCACCGTCGTCCTGGTGGGCGTGCCCACGCCCGAGATGAAGCTCGAACTGCCCCTGCTGGACGTCTTCGGCCGGGGCGGGGCGCTGAAGTCCTCCTGGTACGGCGACTGCCTGCCCTCGCGTGACTTCCCGATGCTCATCGACCTCTATCTGCAGGGCCGCCTCGACCTGGACGCCTTCGTCACCGAGACCATCGCGCTGGACGAGGTCGAGAAGGCCTTCGAGCGCATGCACCACGGCGACGTCCTGCGCTCGGTGGTGGTCTTCTGATGCCGTCCGGGACGCCGGGCGCCCGCATCGAACGTCTCGTCACCTCGGGCACGTTCTCACTGGACGGCGGCACCTGGGACGTCGACAACAACGTGTGGATCGTGGGCGACGACACCGAGGCCGTCGTCATCGACGCCGCCCATGACGCCGGTGCCATCGCCGGGGCCATCGGCGGACGCACCCTGCGGGCCATCGTGTGCACGCACGCGCACAACGACCACATCGATGCCGCTCCCGAGCTCGCCGCCCGGACCGGTGCCCCGGTCCTGCTGCACGCCGACGATCTCCCGCTGTGGAGACAGACCCATCCCGACCGGGCGCCCGACGGCCCGCTGACCGACGGTCAGTGCCTCACCGTCGCCGGCGTGGAGCTCACCGTGCTGCACACGCCGGGACACGCGCCGGGAGCCGTCTGCCTGTACGCCCCGGGCCTCTCGGCGCTGTTCAGCGGCGACACGCTGTTCGCCGGCGGGCCGGGCGCGACGGGACGGTCGTACAGCGACTTCCCGACCATCGTCCGGTCGATCAGGGAACGCCTCCTCGCCCTGCCGGCCGGCACCGTGGTGCACACCGGCCACGGCGACACCACCACCGTGGGCGCCGAGGCGCCACACCTCCAGGAGTGGATCGAGCGCGGCTTCTGACCGCCCGGCGGTAAGCGGCCCTGCCCCGGTGACGGACCGAAGCGGACGGCACCGTCGGCGGGGCCGTCGCCGCACCCCCCAGCGGCGCCTACCTACCCCTGTTGACCTGCGCTTTCGAGGGTGCTGTGGCATGTCCGGAAACCGGTCGCCGGACGCCGTGCAAACCGGCCTGTGGACTCCTTGACAAGCCTTCGGCGCGGCCCGCAGACTGGCGTTGCGCTAATCGCAATCCGTTTCGCTATACGCACCGAGGTGTCATGATGATTCCCGCGTGCCGCCTCGCGGATCTGCCGCGAGGCGAGGCCCACCGGCTCGACATCGATCCGCCGGTCTCGGTGTTCCACACCGACGACGGCGAGCTCTTCGCCATCGACGACACCTGCACCCACCAGGACGCGTCGCTCGCCGACGGCTGGCTGGAGGGTTGCGAGGTCGAATGCCCCCTGCACGCCTCGAAGTTCGACCTGAGGAGCGGAGCCGTGGACGCGCCTCCGGCCAAGCTTCCGGTCCGCACCCACGAGGTCGTCGTCGAGGACGGCGTGATCCATGTGCGGCTGTCCACGCAGGCGCCCAACCTGCCGCCGTGCGTCGCCGCCCGCCTGGCCAAAGGCCCCGCGTGAGAACCGTGGCCGTGGTGGGCGCCTCGCTGGCCGGTCTGTCGGCCGCGCGTTCGCTGCGGAAGCGGGGGTACGACGGCCGGCTGCTCGTCGTCGGCGACGAGATCCACCGCCCGTACGACCGGCCGCCCCTGTCCAAGGAGTTCCTGACCGGTGCCGTCGGCGAGACGGAACTGGCGCTGGAGCGGGACGACGAGGAGCTCGGGGCGGAGTGGGTGCTCGGCGCCCGGGCCACCGGACTCGACCGCGCCGAGCGGGCGATCCGGCTCGCCGACGGCCGGCGGATCCGCGCCGACGGCCTGGTCATCGCCACCGGCGCGGCCGCCCGCACCCTGCCCGGCACCGCGGGCCTCGCCGGAGTCCATGTGCTGCGCACGCTCGACGACGCCCTGGCCCTGCGCGCCGACCTGGCCCGCGGCGGCCGGCTGGTGGTGATCGGCGGCGGGTTCATCGGAGCCGAGGTCGCCTCCACGGCGTACGCCCTGGGACTCGACGTGACCGTGGTCGAGGCGGCGCCGACGCCGCTGGCCGGGCCGCTCGGCGAGACCCTGGGCGGCGTCGTCTCCGCCCTCCACGCCGACCATGGCGTACGGCTGCTGTGCGGGGTGGGCGTCAAGGGGCTGGGCGGGGAGCGCCGGGTGGAGGCCGTACTGCTGGAGGACGGCCGCAGGGTTCCTGCCGACGTCGTGGTCGTCGGCGTGGGCGCACGCCCCTGCGTCGAGTGGCTGGAAGGCTCCGGCATCCCGCTCGACAACGGCGTCAAGTGCGGCGCCGACGGCCGCACCGGGGTGGCTCAGGTGGTCGCCGTGGGCGACTGCGCCAACTGGTACGACCCGCGGACCGGAGCCCACCGCAGGGTCGAGCACTGGACCGGGGCGCTGGAACGGCCGGACGCCGCCGTGGCCGCGCTGCTCGCCCACGGTGCGACGGAACCGGGCCTGCCGCGGCCGCCGTACTTCTGGTCCGATCAGTACGGAGTGAAGATCCAGTTCGTCGGCCATGCCGCGGGGGCCGACAGCGTGAGGGTCGAGGAGGGCTCGACCGACGACCGCAGTTTCCTCGCCGTCTACCGGCGGGCCGGACGGCCGGTCGCCGCGCTCGGGCTGAACCAGCCCCGGCTCTTCACCCGGTGGCGCCGGCAACTCGCCTCTGCCACGACTTGACACCACTCAGGGGGCATCCCATGCTGCGTTGCACATGAAACGCAGGGTTGCCCCATGCACAACACCGCCATGCGCAACGGCGCCAAGCGCAACGCCGACCGAAGTCGCTCTTCCCGGCGCGTGACCCACCGATCCACGACGTTTCCCGAGGAGTGCACCGTGACCTCGACCAGCCTGCCGGACAGCCTGATCGCCACCCTCCCCGGCTCCGCCTACACGGATCCCGGCGTCTTCGCCCAGGAACAGGAGCGCATCCTCGAGGCGATGTGGTTCTGCGTCGCACGCTCGTCGGATCTTGCCGGGCCCGGTGCTTTCCGCACTGTCGACGTGGGCCGCGAGAGCATCCTCGTCACCCGGGCCCGGGACCACTCGATCCGCGCCTTCTTCAACGTCTGCCGGCACCGCGGGGCCAAGCTCTGCACGGAGGGGACGGGCGAGGTCAAGCGGGCCTTCCAGTGCCCGTACCACGCATGGACCTACGACCTGAACGGCAAACTGGTCGCGGCGCCCAACCTCACCAAGATGCCCGACGTCGGCCGCACCGAGTACGGCCTGGTGAGCGTGGCCGTCCGGGAATGGCTCGGCTACGTCTGGGTCTGCCTGGCGGAGAACCCGCCCTCCTTCGAGGAGGACGTGATCGGGGCGGTGGTCGAGCGCCTGGGCGACACGGCGTCGATCGAGCGCTACGACATCGAGAACCTCTCCGTGGGCAAGCGCATCGTCTACGACGTCAGGGCGAACTGGAAGCTCATCATCGAGAACTTCATGGAGTGCTACCACTGCGCCACGATCCACCCCGAACTCACCGAGGTGCTCCCGGAGTTCGCCGACGGTTACGCCGCGCAGTACTACGTCGGGCACGGCGCCGAGTTCGGTGCGGAGGTCCAGGGCTTCACCGTGGACGGATCCGAGGGCCTGGGCCGCATTCCGGGAGTGTCCGAGGAGCAGGACCGCCGGTACTACGCGATCACCGTCAAGCCGCAGGTGTTCATCAACCTGGTGCCCGACCACGTGATCTTCCACCGGATGTACCCGGTGGCCGTGGACCGCACGGTCGTCGAGTGCGACTGGCTCTACCTGCCCGAGGTGGTGGCGGGCGGCAAGGACGTCAGCCGGTCCGTGGAACTCTTCGACCGGGTCAACCGGCAGGACTTCGACGCCTGCGAGCGCACCCAGCCCGGCATGAGCTCACGGCTGTACGCCAAGGGCGGCGTGCTCGTGCCCAGCGAGCACCACATAGGCGCCTTCCACGACTGGGTGAACGAGCGCCTCGGCACGGGCAGCCCGCAGTGAGCGGGAGCCCCTGGCCCACGCGGGGGGCGGACGCGGGCCGTGCGGCGGTGGTGCTGCGTGTGCTCAGCCGAGGTATCCCATGCGGTGACTGATCTCCTCGGCGCCCTTGACCAGCACCGGAGCCAGCTCGTGCATACGCTCCTCGGTGAACCGGTAGGAGGGTCCGGAGGCGCTGATCGACGCGATGACATGGCCCTCCCGGTCGCGGATCGGGGCGGCCATGGCGTGCAGCCCGATCTCCAGCTCCTCCAGCGTCCAGGCGTATCCGCGCTCGCGCGCCTCGGCGAGGGCCTTCTCCAGCTTCGCCTTCGAGGAGATGGTGTGCGGCGTCAGCTTCTTCAGGCCGGCCTCCGCGACCAGCGCGGCGCGTTCCTTGGCGGGCAGGTGGGCCAGCATGATCTTGCCGCTGGAGGTGGCGTGCACCGGGGTCAGCTGACCGACCCAGTTGTGCGCGGTGACGGCGGCCGTGCCGCGCACCTGGTAGAGGTTGATCGCGTAGTGCTCCTGCATCACCGCGATGTTGACCGTCTCGCCGATCTCCTCGGCCAGGCGCTCGCACACCGGACGTCCCTGCTGGGTGATGTCGATCCGTCCCGTGACGGCACCCGCAAGGCGTACGATGCCGAAGCCGAGGCGGTACTTTCCGCGCTCGCCCGCCTGTTCCACGAGGCCGCGCGCCTCCAGGGCGCCGAGCAGACGGAAGGCGGTCGACTTGTGCACATCGATCTCGCCGGCCACCTCGCTCACCCCGGCCTCGCCCCGCTGGGCCAGGATCTCCAGGACGCTGATGGCCCGGTCGACGGACTGCACCCCGCCGGGCGATGAGCCGTTCGTTTCGGTATCCGGGCTGTAGTTGCTCATAGCGAAACTATACGCGCAGTAAACAACGTTCGCGCAAGTAACGCGCAGTGAACAAAGATCTTACAGGTTGCGTTGGTCGCAACCTGGTGCGTATAGCGATACCCGTACTAGCATGCCCCCCACATCGACGGCGCGAGCGAGACGAGGCACCATGGCTCCCTTGCAGTACGACTTCGTCATCGTCGGCGGCGGTTCGGCCGGCAGCGCACTGGCGAACCGTCTCTCGGCCGACCCCGGGAACCGGGTGCTCGTCCTGGAGGCCGGGCGCTCCGACTACCCCTGGGACGTGTTCATCCACATGCCCGCGGCGCTGACCTATCCCATAGGCAGCCGCTTCTACGACTGGAAGTACGAGTCCGAGCCCGAACCCCACATGGGCGGCCGGCGCATCTACCACGCCCGCGGCAAGGTACTCGGCGGCTCCAGCAGCATCAACGGCATGATCTTCCAGCGCGGCAACCCCATGGACTACGAGCGGTGGGCGGCCGAGCCCGGTATGGAGACCTGGGACTACGCCCACTGCCTGCCCTACTTCCGCCGGATGGAGAACTGCCTCGCGGCCGACCCGGACGACGAGTTCCGCGGCCATGACGGCCCCCTCGTCCTGGAGCGCGGCCCCGCGACCAATCCGCTGTTCACCGCCTTCCTCAAGGCCACCCAGGAGGCGGGCTACGCCCCGACCGACGACGTCAACGGCTACCGCCAGGAAGGCTTCGCCAAGTTCGACCGCAACGTCCACCGCGGGCGCCGGCTCTCCGCCTCGAAGGCGTACCTCAAGCCCGCGATGAGACGTCCGAACCTCACGGTGAAGACCCGCGCCCTCGTCACCCGGGTGCTGTTCGAGGGCAAGCGGGCCGTCGGTGTCGAGTACCGGCGCGGCAAGGGCGCTCCCCAGCAGGTCCGCGCCGGCGAGGTCGTCCTGTGCGGCGGCGCGATCAACTCCCCGCAGCTGCTGCAGCTCTCCGGCGTCGGCAACGCCGCCGAGCTGTCCGCCCTGGGCATCGACCCCGTGCACCATCTGCCGGGCGTCGGCGAGAACATGCAGGACCACCTGGAGGTGTACGTCCAGTACGCCTGCAGGCAGCCCGTGTCCGTGCAGCCGTACATGGCGAAGTGGCGCGCCCCCCTCATCGGCCTGCAGTGGCTGTTCCGCAAGGGTCCGGCGGCCACCAACCACTTCGAGGCGGGCGGCTTCGCCCGCAGCAACGAGGACGTGGACTACCCCAACCTGATGTTCCACTTCCTTCCGGTCGCCGTCCGCTACGACGGCTCCTCGCCGGCCGGCGGCCACGGCTACCAGGTGCATGTCGGACCCATGTACTCGGACGCCGTCGGATCGGTGAAGATCAGGAGCAGGGACCCGCGGGAGAAGCCCGCGCTGCGCTTCAACTACCTCTCCACCGAGCAGGACCGCCGCGAGTGGGTCGAGGCGATCCGTGTCGCCCGCAGGATCCTCGAACAGCCCGCCCTCGCCCCCTACAACGGCGGCGAGATCTCACCCGGACCCTCCGTCGGGACCGACGAGGAGATCCTCTCCTGGGTCGCCAAGGAGGGCGAGACCGCGCTGCATCCCTCCTGCACCTGCAAGATGGGCACCGACGACATGTCCGTCGTCGACCCGCTGACCATGAGGGTGCACGGACTGGACGGGCTGCGGGTCGTGGACGCGTCGGTGATGCCGTACGTCACCAACGGCAACATCTACGCACCGGTGATGATGATCGCCGAGAAGGCGGCCGACCTCATCCTCGGCAAGGAGCCGGCGGCGCCCTCCAAGGCCGCGTACTACCGGCACCGCGACGCCCAGAAGCAGGCCGGGTAGGCGATGGACGGCGAGGCGCTGCGGGCGTTGCTCGGCCGTGTCCGTTACGAGGTGCTGCCGGCGCGGGCCACCGAGGAGAAGGTCCTCGCGCATGTACCGCGTGACGTCATCGTCACGGTCACGGCGTCGCCGGTCAGAGGACTGGAGCCGACGCTCGATCTCGCCGAGCGGCTCGCGGCGCACGGTTACCGCGTCGTCCCGCATGTGCCGGCGCGGCTGCTGCGGGACGACGCGCACCTGAAGGACGTCGCGGAGCGGCTGCGCGCGGGGCGTGTCGACGACGTCTTCGTCCCGGCGGGCGACGCCGATCCGCCCGCCGGGCCGTACCACGGAGCGCTGCCCGTGCTGCGCGGGCTGAGCGACCTGGGCAGACCCTTCGCGGACATGGGGATCACCGGCTATCCGGAGAGCCATCCGCTCATCGACGACGACATCACCATCCAGTCGATGTGGGACAAGCGGGCGCACGCCACCTACATCGTGAGCAACCTGTGCTTCGATCCGCGCGTGCTCGGCGACTGGATCGCGCGGGTCCGGCGCCGTGACGTCACCCTGCCCGTCCACGTGGGCGTCGCCGGGCCGGTCCAGCGGGCCAAGCTGCTGTCGATGGCGGCCAAGATCGGAGTGGGGGAGTCGACACGCTTCCTCACCCGGCACCCGTCCTGGTTCCTGAGGTTCGCGGCACCGGGCGGATACGCCCCCGAACGCCTGCTCACCCGCTGCGCGCGGGCGTTCACCGCACCCTCCGCGGCAGTGGCCGGCCTTCATCTGTTCACCTTCAACCAGATCGCCGAGACGGAGCGCTGGCGCCGTGCGGCTCTGGACCGGCTGGGCGGCTGACGCGCGCGGGAGCGACGCGGTGGCGACCGAATCGAGATGCACCGACCCCTTGACGGGTCTCGTCCGAGTCGGCCAGGGTGTTCCACCACAAGCAATTCAATGCACAATGCGCAACGAATTTCTTCGAAGGGCGCGGCCGTGGCAGATCTGTACGTGGACGGAGAATGGCGCGCCCCGGTGGCCGGCGGCCACCGGGAGATCCGCTGTCCGGCGGACGGTACGCCGGTTGCGACGGTCTCGGAAGCCACCCGCCCCGACGCCGAGGCGGCGATCGCCGCGGCCCGGCGCGCCTTCGACGAAGGCCCCTGGCCACACACCCCCGAGCGTGAGCGCGGCGCCCTGCTGCTGCGCGCGGCCGACATCATCGAGCGCGACGCCAAGGACTTCGCCCGCGCCGAGTCCCTCGACACCGGCAAACGCCTGGTGGAGAGCGAGTACGACATCGCCGACGTCGTCTCCTGCTTCCGCTACTACGGCGGCATCGCCGGCACCGGCGCCGGCCGGGTGGTCGACACCGGCCGCGACGACGCACTCAGCCGGGTCACCTACGAGCCCGTCGGCGTCTGCGGACTGATCACCCCCTGGAACTACCCACTGCTGCAGGCGAGTTGGAAGGTGGCTCCCGCCCTTGTCGCGGGCAACACCGTCGTGCTCAAACCCAGCGAGCTCACGCCCTCCACCTCGATCCTGCTGATGAAGGCGCTCGAGGAGGCCGGGCTGCCGGCCGGCGCCGCCAATCTCGTGCTGGGAGCCGGAGCCGAGGTCGGCGCGCCGCTCGCCGAGCACCCGGCCGTCGACATGGTGTCGTTCACCGGAGGCCTGCAGACCGGGCGGCACATCATGGCCACCGCCGCGGCCACGGTGAAGAAGGTGGCCCTCGAACTCGGCGGCAAGAACCCGAACGTCGTCTTCGCCGACGCCGACTTCGCCACCGCAGTGGACTTCGCGCTCACCGCGGTCTTCCTGCACTCCGGACAGGTCTGCTCGGCCGGCGCCCGCCTCGTCGTCGAGGACTCCCTCCACGACGCCTTCGTCGACGAACTCGTGCGCCGCGCCCGACGGATCCGCCTCGGCGGGCCCTTCGATCCCGAGGCCGAGACCGGCGCGCTGATCTCCGCACAGCACCGGGAGAAGGTCGAGGCGTACGTCGCCGCCGGCCTGGCCGAGGGCGCCGTACTGCGCTGCGGCGGTGCCCGCCCCGACGATCCCGCGCTCGCCGGCGGCCACTACTACCCGCCCACCGTCCTCGACGAGTGCCGGCAGGACATGCGTGTGGTGCACGAGGAGTCCTTCGGCCCCGTCCTCACCGTCGAGCGCTTCCGCGACGAGGACGACGCCGTCCGCATCGCCAACGACACGGAGTACGGCCTCGCCGGAGCCGTCTGGACACAGGACGCGGGCAAGGCCCAGCGGGTGGCCCGCAGGCTGCGCCACGGCACGGTGTGGATCAACGACTACCACCCCTATGTGCCCCAGGCCGAGTGGGGCGGTTTCGGGCACTCCGGCGTGGGCCGTGAGCTGGGGCCCACCGGCCTGGACGAGTACCGCGAGCCCAAGCACGTCTGGCAGAACATCCAACCCCGGCCGCAGCACTGGTTCCGCGGCTGAACGCCGAAAAGAGGTCGATCATGACCCCAGCACAGACCGAGGTGTCGCAGCCGCGCGGCACGTCCCAGGACACCCAGGCGCGTACCCCGGTCATCTCCGTGCGCCGGCTGTGGAAGGTGTTCGGGCCGAAGGCGGACGAGGTGCCGGACTCCGCGGAGCTGTGCGGACTCACCCGCCGCGAGCTCATGGACCGCACCGGCTGCACCGCCGCCGTACGGGACGTGAACTTCGAGGTCTCGCCCGGCGAGGTCTTCGTCGTCATGGGCCTGTCCGGCTCCGGCAAGTCCACCCTGGTGCGATGTCTGACCCGGCTGATCGAACCCACCGCCGGGGAGGTCGTGTTCGAGGGCGAGGACATCCGCGGCGCCGACCGCAAGCGGCTGCGCGAACTGCGGCGCAGCAAGTTCTCCATGGTCTTCCAGCACTTCGGTCTGCTGCCGCACCGCAAGGTCGTCGACAACGTGGCGTTCGGCCTGGAGATCCGCGGCATGGGCAGGGCCGAGCGGACCAGGAAGGCCATGGAGGTCGTCGAACTGGTGGGCCTCGCCGGGTACGAGAACTCCTACCCCGACCAGCTCTCCGGCGGCATGCAGCAGCGCGTCGGCCTGGCCCGCGCACTGGCCGGCGACCCCGACGTCCTCTTCTTCGACGAACCGTTCTCCGCGCTCGACCCGCTGATCCGCCGCGACATGCAGAGCGAGGTCATCCGGCTGCACCACGAGGTCGGCAAGACCATGGTGTTCATCACCCACGACCTCTCCGAGGCCCTGAAGCTGGGCGACCGCATCCTGATCATGCGCGACGGGAAGACGGTCCAGTGCGGCACCGGCGACGAACTCGTCGGAGCCCCGGCGGACGACTACGTACGGGACTTCGTCAAGGACGTGCCGCGCGGCGACGTCCTCACCCTGCGCTGGATCATGCGCCCCGCCGAGCCCGACGACGCCCTCGACGGACCCGAGTTGGGGCCGGACGTCGTCGTGCGCGAGGCCACCCGGGCGGTGCTCGCCGCCGCACAGCCGGTCAAGGTCGTCGAGAACGGCAAGCTGCTCGGCATCGTCGGTGACGAGGAGATCCTCTCCGTCGTCGCCGGCCGGCAGGGCGGTGCGTGATGGCCGTCGCCGCCGACGCGACCCCGCCGGTCGCGACCGTCCGCGAGAGGGTGAGCCGCCCCATGGTGGTGGCCGCCGTCCTGATCGCCTGGCTGGTGCTGTTCACCGTGCTGCGCGGCCGGCAGACTCTGGCCCTCGCCGCGGCCGACCTCACCGGCCTGCACCGCTGGCTGAACGACGTCAACGACACCATCGGGGCCAACCGCAACTCCAACCCGGTCTTCCTGTACTTCTTCAACGAGATCCGGCTGGTCATCGACAACCTGGTGACCTTCGTCCAGTCCCTGATCTCCCAGCCCAGCGGCTCCCGGCCCGTCCCGCAGATCGGCTGGCTCGGTGTCGTCGGCCTCACCGGGTACGTCTCCTGGGCCGTGGGCAACTGGCGGGTCGCGCTGCTGGCCGTGGCCGGCTTCACCTTCTTCGGGCTGCAGGGCCTGTGGCAGGAGAGCATGGACACCCTGGCGCTGACCCTGTCGGCGGTCATCGTGGCGCTGCTCATCGGCATCCCGCTGGGCGTGTGGGCCGGTCTCTCCGACCGGTTCAACCGGATCATGACGCCCTTCCTGGACTTCATGCAGACGATGCCGACCTTCGTCTATCTGGCCCCGCTGACCCTGATCTTCCTCATCGGCGGGGCCTCCGCCGTGATCACCACGGTGATCTACGCGGCGCCGCCCGCCATCCGCATCACCGCGCACGCCATCCGCTCCGTGCCCGAGACCACGGTCGAGGCGGCGGACTCGCTCGGCACCACGCGGTCGCAGCAACTGCTGAAGGTGCTGCTGCCGATGTCCAGGCGCACGGTGGTCATGGGCGTCAACCAGACCATCATGGCCGCCCTGGCCATGGTGACCATCGCCGCCCTGATCGACGCGCCGGGCCTCGGCAAGACCGTCGTGCAGGCCCTGCAGTCGCTCGACGTCGGCACGGCCTTCAACGCCGGCCTCGCCATCGTCGTGATGGCCATCGTGCTCGACCGGGTCACCACGGCGGCGGCCGCACGCACCGGGGCGCGCCCCACGGGCGGCCGCTTCCCGAAGTGGCGCCGCCCGCTGCTGGTGGCCGGCGGGATCGGGGCCGTCGTGCTGGTCTACCTGTCCCACACCTACGTGTGGGCGGCCGAGTTCCCCGGCAACGGCAGCGCCGGCAGCCACATCGCGAGCGCGGCGGACACGACGACCACCTGGCTCCAGGACCATCTCTCGGGGGTGACCAACGGCATCCGGAACGTCATCACCGACGGTCTGCTGAACCCCTTCCAGACGCTGCTCACGGACTCCCCGTGGTGGCTGGTCGGCGTCACCCTGGTCGCGCTCGGCGCGGTGCTCGGCGGGTGGCGGGCCGGAGCGACGGCCGCCGTGTGCGTCGCCCTGCTGGTCGGCACGGGCGTGTGGTCGGACAGCATGACCACCCTCGCCTCGACGGCCGTGGCCACGGTGCTGGTGATGCTGCTCGGTGCCGTCTTCGGCGTGTGGATGGGACGCAGCCGGGTGGTGGACCGGCTGGTGCGGCCGACGCTCGACGCCGCCCAGGTCATGCCGCCCTTCGTCTATCTCGTGCCGTTCCTCGCCCTCTTCGGGGCCACCCGGTTCACCGCCATCGTCGCGGCCGTCGTCTACGCGGCGCCCGTCGCGATCAAGATCATCGCGGACGGTGTGCGGAACGTCTCCGAGTCCACCGTGGAGGCGGCCACCTCGGCCGGCTGCACCACGTGGCAGATCATCACCAAGGTCCAGCTGCCGATGGCCCGCAGCGCCCTGACACTCGCGACCAACCAGGGCCTGATCTACGTGCTGTCGATGGTTGTGGTGGGCGGCCTGGTAGGGGCGGGCGCCCTCGGCTACGACGTCGTAGCCGGTTTCTCGCAGGGAGAGCTGTACGGAAAGGGGCTGGCGGCGGGGCTCGCCATCGTACTGCTCGGAGTCATGTTCGACCGGATCACTCAGGCTGCGGCACGACGCACCAGGGCTTAAGGAGCACGACACCATGGCAAGACACTGGCGAGCCGGCGCGGCCGGCCTGGCCGTCCTCGGCCTCACCCTGACGGCCTGCGGCGGGGCGAAGGTCGGCGACAGCGCCGCGGCCGGCTCGAAGTCCTCGGGCGGCAAGTGCGGCACCTTCAACCTGGCCGTCAACCCGTGGGTCGGCTACGAGGCGGACGCGGCGGTCGTCGCGTACGTCGCCCAGCACGACCTCGGCTGCACGGTCGACAAGAAGGACCTGAAGGAGGAGATCGCCTGGCAGGGCTTCGGGACCGGCGAGGTCGACGCCGTCCTGGAGAACTGGGGCCACGACGATCTGAGGAAGAAGTACATCGCCGGGCAGAAGACGGCCGTCGAGGCGGGGTCGACCGGCAACAAGGGCGTCATCGGCTGGTTCGTGCCGCCGTGGCTGGCCAAGGCGCACCCGGACATCACCGACTGGAAGAACCTCAACAAGTACGCCGACCGGTTCAAGACGTCCGAGTCGGGCGGCAAGGGCCAGCTGCTCGACGGTGACCCGTCGTACGTCACCAATGACGCGGCGCTGGTCAAGAACCTGAAACTGAACTTCAAGGTGGTGTACGCGGGCAGCGAGACCGCGCTCATCCAGGCCTACCGCACCGCCGAGAAGAACAAGCAGTGGGTGATCGGCTACTTCTACGAGCCGCAGTGGTTCATGTCGGAAGTGCCGCTGGTGAAGGTCGGCCTCCCCCCGTACACGAAGGGCTGCGACGCCGACGCGGCGAAGGTCGCCTGTGACTATCCCGTCTACGACCTGGACAAGATCGTCAGCGCCCGGTTCGCCAAGTCGGGCAGCCCGGCGTACAAGCTGGTGAAGAACTTCCACTGGACGAACGACGACCAGAACACCGTGGCCAAGTACATCGCCGTGGACAAGATGTCGGACGACGCGGCGGCCAAGAAGTGGGTCGACGCCAACCGCGACAAGGTCGCCTCCTGGCTGAAGTAGCACGAGGCCCGGAACAGGACGGCTGAAGACGCCCGGTGGGCGGTGCGCGCTGTGCGCACCGCCCACCGGGCATTGCCGTGTTTCCGGCTGTTTTCCGACGTCACCGACCCCTTGACACCCCTTACGGCGAGAGGCACATTGAGTTGCGCAGCCTGAAGCAAGTTGCGTACAGAGCAACTTAACCGGTCTCAAGTTCGGAGGTTGGGCGATGGCGGGACCCCGAGTGGTCATCATCGGAGCGGGCGTCGTGGGAGCGGCCCTGGCGGACGAGATCTCCGCACGCGGCTGGACCGAGGTGACCGTGGTCGACCAGGGCCCCCTCCCGGCCACGGGGGGCTCCTCCTCGCACGCCCCCGGCCTGGTCTTCCAGACGAACCCCTCGAAGACCATGACCGAGCTCGCCCGCTACACCGTCGAGAAGTTCTGCTCCCTCGACGTCGACGGCAAGCCCTGCTTCCTCCAGGTCGGCGGCCTCGAAGTGGCGACCGGCCCCGAGCGCCTCGCCGAACTCCACCGGCGCCACGGCTGGATCACCGCCTGGGGCATCGAGGCGCGCCTGCTGACCCCCGACGAGTGCGTCGAGCAGCACCCGCTGCTGAACCGGGACAAGGTCCTCGGCGGTCTGCTGGTCCCCACCGACGGCCTCGCCAAGGCCGTCCGGGCCGTGGAGGCCCAGATCCGCCGGGCCACCGAGCGCGGCGTGCGCTTCCTCGCCCGGCACGAGGTCCTCGACATCCGGCAGAGCCAGGGCCGTGTCACCGGCGTGGTGACCGACCAGGGCGAGATCCCCGCCGACACCGTCGTGTGCTGCGCCGGCATCTGGGGTCCGAGGATCGCCCGCATGGTCGGGATGAACCTGCCGCTCACCCCGCTCGGCCACCAGCTCGCCTGGACCGGCCCGGTTCCCGGCCTCGCCGGCCAGACCGAGGAGGCGGTCCGCCCGATCCTGCGCCACCAGGACGCCGACCTCTACTACCGCGACCGCTTCGACGGCCTCGGCATCGGCTACTACGGCCACCGCCCCATGCCGGTCTCCGCCGACGACATCCTCTCCGTGGACGAGGCCGAGGAGATGCCCTCGGTGCTGAAGTTCACCGAGGAGGACTTCGAGGACGCGTGGAGCGAGACGCAGTCCCTGCTCCCGGCCACCCAGGAGGCCAAGGTCGAGGAGGGCATCAACGGCCTCTTCTCCTTCACCACCGACGGCTTCCCGCTGCTCGGCGAGTCCCCGGACGTGAAGGGCTTCTGGGTCGCCGAGGCCGTGTGGGTCACCCACTCCGCGGGCGTCGGCCGGGCCGTCGCCGAATGGCTGGTCGACGGCTACTGCTCCTCCTTCGACCTGCACGAGTGCGACGTCAACCGCTTCGAGCCGCACCAGCTCTCTCCCGAGTACGTCCTGGCCCGCGACTGCCAGAACTTCGTCGAGGTCTACGACATCCTCCACCCGCTGCAGCCGTCCGGGAAGCCGCGCCCGATCCGCACCAGTCCCTTCCACGCCCGCCAGCAGGAGCACGGCGCGTTCTTCCTGGAGGCGAACGGCTGGGAGCGCCCCCAGTGGTACGAGGCGAACGCGCGGCTGGTCGAAGGCCGTGACCTCCCCACCCCCAACGACTGGGCCGCCCGCTACTGGTCACCCATCGTCGGTGCCGAGGCCCAGGTCACCCGGGAGACCGTCGCCCTGTACGACATGACCGCCCTCAAGCGCCTGGAGGTGAGCGGCCCCGGTGCCGCCGGTTTCCTGGAGGGCCTGGTCACCGGCAAGGTCGCCAAGTCCGTCGGCTCGGTTACGTACACCCTGCTCCTGGACCACGACGGCGGCATCCGCAGCGACATCACCGTCGCCCGCCTCGCCCCCGACCTCTTCCAGGTCGGCGCCAACGGCAACCTGGACCTCGACTGGCTCACCCGCCACCTCCCCGCCGACGGCCGCGTCCAGGTCCGCGACATCACCCCCGGCACCTGCTGCATCGGCCTGTGGGGCCCACTGGCCCGCGACGTGCTGCAGCCGCTCACCGACGCGGACTTCTCGGGCGACGGCCTGAAGTACTTCCGCGCCAAGCGCGCCTACATCGGCCCGGTCCCGGTGACCGCGATGCGGCTGTCGTACGTCGGCGAACTCGGCTGGGAGCTGTACACCACCGCCGACCAGGGCCGGAAGCTGTGGGACACCCTGTGGGCGGCCGCCGAGCCGCTGGGCGGCATCGTCGCCGGCCGCGGCGCCTTCAACAGCCTCCGCCTGGAGAAGGGCTACCGCTCCTTCGGCACAGACATGACCTACGAGCACGACCCCTACGAGGCCGGGGTCGGCTTCGCCGTCAGGCTCGACAAGGGCGACTTCATCGGCAGGGCGGCACTGGAACGGCGCAAGGGCGATGTGCGGCGCAGGCTGAGCTGCCTCACGATCGACGACCCGCGGGCCGTGGTCATGGGCAAGGAGCCGGTCTACGACGGCGACCGCGCCGTCGGCTACGTCACCAGCGCCGCGTACGGCTACACGGTCGGCAAGGGGATCGCCTACGCGTGGCTGCCGGCGGAGTCGGCCGCTCCCGGCACCATCGTGCACATCGGCTATTTCGACCAGCGCGTGGAAGCGGTTGTCGCCGAGGAGCCCTTGTTCGACCCGACCATGTCCCGCCTCCGTGGCTGACCGCGGGAAGGAGAACCGCCGGTGACCGCACAGCTCCTGGACGGCAAGGCCACCGCCGCCGCCATCCGCAGCGAACTCGCCGGGCGCGTGGCCAAGTCGACGGCCCTGACCGGCCGCCCGCCCGGCCTCGGGACAGTCCTGGTCGGCGACGACCCCGGCAGCCGTGCCTACGTGGCCGGCAAGCACCGCGACTGCGCGCAGGTCGGCATCGCCTCCCTGCGCCGCACGCTGCCCGCCGACGCCACCCAGCAGCAGGTCGAGGAGGTCGTCGACGAACTCGACGCAGACCCCTCCTGCACCGGCTACATCGTGCAACTCCCGCTCCCGCGCCACCTGGACACCAACGCCGTCCTCGCCCGCATGGACCCGGCCAAGGACGCCGACGGACTGCACCCGGTCAACCTCGGCCGGCTCGTCCTCGGCGTCGACGCCCCGCTCCCGTGCACCCCGCGCGGGATCGTCGAACTGCTCCGCCGTCACCACATCCCGCTCGCCGGAGCACGCGTGTGCGTCGTCGGCCGGGGCATCACCGTCGGACGGCCCATCGGACTCCTGCTCACCCGCCGCTCCGAGAACGCCACCGTCACCCTGTGCCACACCGCGACCAAGGGTCTGGCCCGGCACGTGCGCGAGGCGGACATCGTCGTCGCCGCGGCCGGCTCGCCCGGACTGATCACGAAGGACATGCTGCGCCCCGGCGCGGCCGTCCTGGACGTCGGCATCACCCGCACCGGGCACGGGCTCGTCGGTGACGTCCACCCGGAGGCCGCCGGGGTCGCCGGATGGCTCGCCCCGATGCCCGGGGGAGTGGGACCCATGACCCGGGCGATGCTGCTCGCCAACGTCGTCGAGGCCGCCGAGAGGAACGCGACCGCCGTATGAACGCTCTGAACACGCCCCTGGCGGAGCTGGACCCCGAGGTCCACCAAGCCCTCCGCGCCGAGCTGCACCGCCAGCAGTCCACCCTGGAGATGATCGCCTCCGAGAACTTCGCGCCCACCGCCGTGATGGAGGCGCAGGGCTCGGTCGCGACCAACAAGTACGCCGAGGGATACCCCGGCCGCCGCTATTACGGCGGCTGCGAACACGTCGACGTCACCGAACGCTTGGCCATCGAACGCGTCAAGTCCCTCTTCGGGGCGGCCCACGCCAACGTCCAGCCGCACTCGGGCGCCCAGGCGAACACCGCCGTGTTCTTCGCCCTCCTCAAGCCCGGCGACACGATCCTGGGCCTCGACCTGGCGCACGGTGGCCACCTCACCCACGGCATGCGCATCAACTACAGCGGCAAGATGCTCGACGTCGTCCCATACCACGTCTCCGAGCAGGACACCCTCGTGGACATGGACGAGGTGGAGCGGCTCGCCAAGGAACACCGCCCCAAGATGATCATCGCGGGCTGGTCGGCGTACCCGAGACAGCTGGACTTCGCGGCCTTCCGCCGGATCGCCGACGAGGTCGGTGCCCTCCTCATGGTCGACATGGCCCACTTCGCGGGCCTCGTCGCCGCCGGGCTGCACCCGAGCCCCGTCCCGCACGCCCACGTGGTCACCACGACCACGCACAAGACCCTCGGAGGTCCCCGCGGCGGCGTGATCCTCACCGACGACGCCGGCCTCGCCAAGAAGATCAACTCGGCCGTCTTCCCGGGCATGCAGGGCGGCCCGCTGGAGCACGTCATCGCCGCCAAGGCCGTCTCCTTCAAGGTCGCGGCATCGCCCGAGTTCGCCGAACGGCAGGCCCGCACCCTGGCGGGTGCCCGCATCCTCGCCGAGCGCCTGACCCGGCCCGACGCGGCCGCGGCCGGCGTGAGGGTGCTGACGGGAGGCACGGACGTCCACCTCGTCCTCGTCGACCTGCGGGACTCGCCCCTGGACGGGCGGCAGGCCGAAGACCTCCTCCACGAGATCGGCATCACCGTCAACCGCAACGCCGTGCCCTTCGACCCGCGCCCGCCCATGGTCACCTCCGGTCTGCGCATCGGCACCCCGGCCCTCGCCACCCGCGGCTTCACCGAGGCGGACTTCGCGGAGGTCGCCGACGTGATCGCGGCGGCCCTCCAGCCCGAGCCGGACGTGGCCGGCCTGCGCGCCCGCACCGCTGCCCTGGCCGCCAGGCACCCGCTCTACCCGCACCTGTCCGGCCCTTCAGGAGACGCCCGATGAGCCCCCGCACCCCCGGCGCCGACCTGCCCGACCACCCCGACCGGCTCTGGCGCAACCCCGACCCCCGGCGGTCGTACGACGTGGTGATTGTGGGCGGCGGCGGCCACGGCCTGGCCACCGCCCACTACCTGGCGCAGAACCACGGCATCACCAACGTCGCCGTCCTGGAGAAGGGCTGGCTGGCGGGCGGCAACATGGCCCGCAACACCACGATCATCCGCTCCAACTACCTGTGGGACGAGAGCGCCGGCATCTACGAGCACGCCCTCGCGCTCTGGGAAGGACTGGAGGAGGAGCTCGACTACCCGATCCTCTTCTCCCAGCGCGGCGTCCTCAACCTCGCCCACAGCCTGCAGGACGTCCGCGACGGCGTGCGCCGGGTCGAGGCCAACCGGCTCAACGGCGTCGACGCCGAGTGGCTCGACGCGGAAGGCGTCAAAGACGTCTGCCCGATCGTCAACACCTCACCCGACGTGCGCTATCCGGTCCTCGGCGGCACCTACCAGCCGCGCGCCGGCATCGCCAAGCACGACTACGTGGCGTGGGGCTTCGCCCGCTCCGCCGACGCCGCCGGCATCGACATCATCCAGAACTGCGAGGTCACCGGCCTGGACGTGGTCGGCAACCGGGTGGTCGGCGTGCGGACCACCCGCGGCCCTATCGCGGCCGGCAAGGTGGCCCTGTGCTCGGCGGGCCACACCTCGGTCCTCGCCGCCATGGCCGGCATCGACCTGCCGATCCAGAGCCACCCGTTGCAGGCACTCGTCTCCGAACTGCTCGAGCCGGTGCACCCGACCGTGCTGATGTCCAACGCGGTCCACGTGTACGTCAGCCAGGCGCACAAGGGCGAACTGGTGATGGGCGCCGGCATCGACGCGTACAACTCCTACACCCAGCGCGGCGCGTTCCACATCATCGAGGACCAGATGGCGGCGGCCCTGGAGCTCTTCCCGGTCTTCGCCCGCGCCCACGTCCTGCGCACCTGGGGCGGCATCGTCGACGTCAGCCCCGACGCCTCGCCCATCGTCGGCCTCAGCCCGGTCGACAACCTCTACCTCAACTGCGGCTGGGGCACCGGCGGTTTCAAGGCCACCCCGGGAGTCGGCTGGGTCTACGCCCACACCATCGCCCACGGCACCCCGCACGCCCTGAACGCCCCCTTCTCGCTCGACCGTTTCACCACCGGCGCGCTCGTCGACGAGCACGGCGCGGCCGCGGTGGCCCACTAGGACCACTAGGGAGCCGAACCCATGCTGCTCATTCCCTGCCCGTGGTGCGGGCCCCGCGACGAGGCCGAGTTCCACTACGGCGGCCAGGCCCACGTCCCCTACCCCGAGGACCCCGCCGCCCTCACCGACGAGGAGTGGGCGCGGTACCTGTTCTTCCGCGACAACCCCAAGGGTCCCTTCGCCGAGCGGTGGAGCCATGCGGCCGGCTGCCGCCGGTGGTTCAACGCGGTGCGGGACACGGCGACGAACGAGATCCTGGCGGTGTACCGGGTGGGGGAGCCGCGTCCGGCCACCATCGAGCCACGGCCGGCACGTCCAGCTCGTCCGGCGCTCGAGGACGAGCCCGAAGCGCGACACACCTCCACCGGCTCGCGGCCGACGACGCGGCCGGAGCCCGCAGCAGTGGGAATCCCCGGGCAGGCGTTCCGTCTGCCGGCGGGAGGCCGAGTCGACCGCGGCCAGCGGCTGACCTTCACCTTCGACGGCAAGCGGTACGAGGGGTTCCGAGGCGACACCCTCGCTTCGGCACTCCTCGCCAACGGCGTCGTCACGGCGGCGACGAGCATCAGACTCGGCCGCCCCCGCGGCATCTTCTCCGCCGGCGTCGAGGAACCCAACGCGGTCGTCCAGATCGAGGAGCCCTTCCCCGAGCCCATGCTCCCCGCCACGGCCGTCGAGCTCCACGACGGACTGGTGGCGAGCAGCATCCCGGGGCAGGGACGCCTCGCCACCGCGCCCGACCCCGCCCGCTACGACGCCGTACACGCCCACTGCGACCTGCTGGTCGTCGGCGCGGGCCCGGCAGGACTCGCGGCGGCCGCGGCGGCGGCGAGCAGTGGCGCACGCGTCATCCTCGCCGACGACCAGCCGGAGCTCGGCGGCAGCCTGCTCGGCACCGGCGAGCACCTCGACTGGGTGGAGGCGACGCGCGCACGGCTCGAAGCCGCCCCCGAGGTCCGCGTCCTGCGCCGCACCACGGTCTTCGGCCACTACGACGACAACCACCTCCTCGCCGCCGAACGCCGCACCAATCACCTCGGCGCCGACGCCCCGGCACACGTCTCCCGTGAGCGGGTCTGGCGGATCCGCGCCCGGCGCGTGGTCCTCGCGACCGGCGCCCACGAGCGCTCGCTCGCCTTCGGCGACAACGACCGGCCCGGCGTGATGCTGGCTTCCTCGGCCCGGACGTATCTGCACCGGTACGGCGTGGTGCCCGGCCGGCACGCGGTGGTGTTCACCACCAACGACAGCGCCTACGCCGCCGCACTCGACCTGGCGGCCGCCGGCGTGGAGGTCGCGGCGATCGTCGACACCCGGCCCGAGCCGGGGGAGTGGGCCGGGCGCGCCCGGTCCGCCGGCATCGAGGTCCTCGCCGGACACGCGGTCACCGGCACGGAGGGCGAGGCACGCCTGTCCGCGGTGACGGTCGCCCCCTACGGGAAGCCCGCCGGACAGCGCGAGTTCGCCGTCGACCTGCTCCTGGTCTCCGGAGGCTGGAACCCGGTCGCGCACCTGTTCAGCCAGGCGGGAGGCAAGCTCCGCCACGACGACGCACTCGGCGCGTTCGTACCCGACAGCGGCCGTCAGGCGGTGGAGGTCGCGGGCAGTGCGAACGGGGCCTTCGAACTCGCCACGGCGCTCGCGCAGGGCGCCGCGGCCGGTGCCCGCGGCGTCGAGGCCGAGGGCTACACGGCCGAGGCGCCCGCGCTCCCGGCCGTGACCGCCGAGCCGCACACCCCGCCCATGCAGGTCTTCACCATCCCCACCGACACCGGCGCCCCGCGCTTCGTCGACCTCCAGCGCGACGTCACCGTCGACGACCTGGCGCGGGCGACCGGCGCGGGCCTGCGCTCGGTCGAGCACACCAAGCGCTACACCACCGCCGGCACCGGCGGCGACCAGGGCAGGACGGGCGGCGTCCTGGCCAGCGGGGTCGTCGCCGAACTGCTCGGCGTGGACATCTCGGCGCTCGGCCTGCCCACCTTCCGGCCGCCGTACACCCCCGTCTCGTTCGCCACCCTGGCAGGCCGCGACCGCGGAGCGCTGAGCGACCCGGTCCGCACGACGGCCCTGCACGCGTGGCACACGGAGCACGGCGCCCTGTTCGAGAACGTCGGCCAGTGGAAGCGGCCCTGGTACTACCCGCAGGACGGCGAGGACATGGAGACCTCCGTGCTGCGCGAGTGCCGCGCCGCCCGCGAGGGCGTGGCCTTCATGGACGCCTCCACCCTGGGCAAGATCGACGTGCAGGGCCCGGACGCCGCGCTCTTCCTCGACCGGCTGTACACCAACATGATGAGCACCCTGAAGGTCGGCATGATCCGCTACGGCGTGATGTGCCGCCTGGACGGGATGGTCTTCGACGACGGCACGGTCATCCGGCTCGACCGGGACCGCTTCCTGGTCACCACCACGACCGGCAACGCGGCGGCAGTCCTGGACTGGATGGAGGAGTGGCTGCAGACCGAGTGGCCCGAACTGCAGGTCCACTGCACCTCGGTCACCGAGCAGTGGGCCACCGTCGCCCTGGTCGGCCCGCGGTCCCGTGCGGTCCTCGGCTCGCTCGCACCCGAACTGGCCGTGTCCAACGACGCCTTCCCGTTCATGGCGTGGCGGGAGACGACCGTCGCCGGCATCGCCGCGCGCGTGTGCCGGATCAGCTTCTCCGGCGAACTCGCCTACGAGATCAACGTATCGCCGTGGGACGCCCTCACCCTGTGGGAGGCGCTCTACGAGGCGGGCGCCCCGTACGGCATCACCCCGTACGGCACCGAGACCATGCACGTCCTGCGGGCCGAGAAGGGCTACCCCATCGTCGGCCAGGACACCGACGGCACGGTCACCCCGCAGGACCTCGGCATGAGCTGGGCGGTGTCGAAGAAGAAGCCCGACTTCATCGGCAAGCGCTCCTACGGCCGTGCCGACACCGTCCGCCCCGACCGCAAGCACCTCGTCGGCCTCCTCGCCGAGGACCCGGCCGTCCTCCTTCCCGAAGGCACCCACCTGGTCGCGGACGGCGAACTGCCCGCCCCGCCCGTGCCGATGCTCGGCCACGTCACCTCCAGCTACCGCAGCGCGGCGCTCGGCCGTACCTTCGCGCTCGCCCTGATCAAGGGCGGCCGGGACCGGATCGGCGAACGCCTCTACGCGCCCGTCGGCGGCCGGCTGCTCCCGGTGACCGTCGCAAGCCCCGTCCTCTACGACCCCGAGGGAGCCCGCCGCGATGGCTGACACCGCCCTGACCGCAAGGCAGCGCAGCCCGCTGTCCGCCGCCGCCCACCGGCTGGCCGCCGCGACGCGCTCCTCCAAGGGCGCGATCCGCCTGGCGGAACTGCCCTTCCTGGCCCAGGTGAACGTCCGCCTCGACGCCAAGAGCCCGGCGGCGGACGCGGTCGGACTGGCCCTGGGACTCCAACTGCCCCTGGAACCCAACACCGTCGTGCACGCGGGTGAGGTGACCGCGGTGTGGCTCGGCCCCGACGAATGGCTGGTGGTGGGCCGCCGTGGCACCGAAGGGGACCTGGAGGGCCGGATCCGATCGGCCGCGGCAGACGAACCGGTCTCCGTCACCGACGTCTCCGCCCAGCGCACGACGCTGCTGGTCGCCGGCCCCCGGGCCCGTGACCTGCTGGCCCACGGCTGCGCACTGGACCTGCACCCGCGCGCCTTCGGCCCCGGCCGCTGCGCCCAGACGACGCTGGGCCGCACCCAGGTCGTCCTGGTCGCCCGCGACGAGCCCAGAGCCGGTTTCTGGGTGCTGGTGCGCTCCTCGTTCGCCGGCTACCTGGTGGACTGGCTGCTGGACGCGGCCGTCGAATACCGGTAGCCGCCCGACAGGGCGGTGGTGCCGGCCCGGTGGTGCCGGCCCGGTGGTGCCGGCCCGGTGGTGCCGGGCCGGTGGTCCCGGGCCGACGCGGCGGCGGTCGGCCCGGCACCGCTCAGCGCACCGAGTTCCGTCGTGCAGGAGCGGGAAAGTGCCGCGCGCCGGCCCGGTGCGCCAAGGTTGCCCCCCGCGGGCCGGGAGGACCCGGCCCGCCTGGCCCATCCGGTGGCCGATCTCCTTCGCGCCCTCGAGCGGCAGGGCCGCCGGCGCCGGGATGCGTTCCTCGGTGCAGCGGGACGCGGGAGCGGAGGCGCTGAGGGCGGCGACGACCTCCCCGCGGCGGGAGCGGATAGGGGCCGCCATGGCGTGCACTGCGATCTCGAGTTCCGGCGTCACCGCACGGCCGTACTCCCGCGCCTCGGCGAGGTGGTCCTCCAGCGGGCCGGGAGCCGCCGTCGTCGGTGGATCGGCCGGCCCGCGCGGCGGGCGGCGTCAGCGGAAGACGACCGTGCAGTTGCCGTTGGCCAGCACGCGACTCTCGCTGTGCCACTGCACGGCACGCGCGAGCACCCGCGCCTCGACGTCGCGGCCCATGGTGACCAGTTCGTCAGGCGTCTGGGAGTGGTCCACGCGGACGACGTCCTGCTCGATGATCGGGCCTTCGTCGAGGTCCGGGGTGACGTAGTGCGCCGTCGCCCCGACGAGTTTGACGCCGCGCCGGTGCGCCTGGACATAGGGTCGGGCGCCCTTGAAGCTCGGCAGGAAGGAGTGGTGGATGTTGATGGCCCGGCCGTCGAGCTTCTTGCACAGGTCGTCGGAGAGGATCTGCATGTAGCGGGCGAGGACCACCAGATCGATGTCGAGCTCGGCGACGAGCTGCACCAGCCGGGCCTCCGCCTCGGCCTTGGTCTGTTGTGTCACCGGGATGTGGTGGAAGGGGATGCCGTAGTTCCGGGCCAGCGGCTCGAAGTCGCGGTGGTTGGAGACGATCGCCGGTATCTCGATGTTGAGCGAGCCCGTGGACTGGCGGAAGAGAAGGTCGTTCAGGCAGTGGCCGAACTTCGACACCATGATCAGCGTCCGGGTGGGGGTCGAGGCGTCGTGGAGCCGCCAGGTGATCCGGTAGGCCTCGGCGACCGGCCCGAAGGCGGTGCGCAGTCGCTCCAGGGAAGTGGCCGGATGCGTGACCTCGAAGTGCACCCGCATGAAGAAGCGGTCCTGCAGGCGGTCGTCGAACTGCTGGCTCTCCAGGATGTTGCCGGAGTGGCCGAGGAGGAAGCTCGTGACGGCGTGGACGAGGCCGGCCCGGTCGGGGCACGAGAGAGTCAGGACGAACTCGCGGCCGGGCTGCGGGCGAGGGGACATGACATCCTCCGTAGTGCGTAATGCGCAACTGTAAGAGTGATACGCAACATCGTCCCGTGAGGTGGGTGGCCGGTCAAGAGGTGCGGTCTCTTGAGGCGGCCTCCGGGCGGTGTGCGATGCGGCCTTGCGGGGCGCGCGGGTCATCGATCCGTTCCGTAGAGCGCAACGAGGTGCGCCCTTGGGGTCCACCTCTTGACAACCCTCGGGCGGCGACGAAGCATGTTGCGAATAGTGAGTGCAGTTGTGCTATGTGAGACCACGTACCCCTCCCGTCGTGACGTGCCCGGCTGACGTCCGGCACGCCCCCGCCCGTCCCACGGAGCCCAGCGTGGCAATCAGCGTCTTCGACCTGTTCTCCATAGGCATCGGCCCGTCCAGCTCGCACACCGTCGGGCCGATGCGTGCCGCCGCGCTGTTCGCCGCCCGGCTGAAGAGGGACGGCCTGCTGGCCCAGACCGCCGCGGTACGAGTGGAGCTGTTCGGCTCGCTGGGCGCCACCGGCCACGGCCACGGCACCCCCAGGGCCGTCCTGCTCGGTCTGGAGGGCAACGAACCGCACACGGTCGACGTCACCGAAGCCGACCTCGACGTCGAGGTCGGCTCCGCCTGCTCGATGGCCGCGGGAGGTCTCGCCGAGGTGCTGGGCGGCAGCCCTGAGCAGGTGGAGAACGCGGCCGAGATCGGTATGGAGCACAACCTGGGCCTGCCCTGCGACCCGGTCGGCGGCCTCGTCCAGATCCCGTGCATCGAGCGCAACGGCATGGCCGCGGTCGAGGCCGTGACCGCCGCCCGGATGGCCCTGCGCGGCGACGGCCGCCACCACGTCTCCCTCGACAAGGTCATCAAGACCATGAAGGAGACCGGCGCCGACATGAAGGTCAAGTACAAGGAGACCGCCCGCGGCGGACTCGCCGTCAACGTCGTCGAGTGCTGAGGAAGCCGCCGGAGCGGTGCGCGTGCTCCACGGCAGGGTCCACGGCACCGGCGACGCCGGTGGGGCGGACGCCACGTCGTGGAGCTCGCCGAGCTTGTCGCCGCCCCGGACGGTCGTCGGCGACGCGGGTGGTCCGGTTGTGCCCCGGCTGCGGTTCAGCTCCTCGGCGACCGCCACGAGGTGCCGCGGCCGGCGCGGCTCCCCGTCCCTCGGGCGCGGCCCGTAGGAGCCTGCGCCTACCAGCAGGGAGGGAGCCGGTCGTGGCGTCCGGGACGGCGGTGGACGGACGATAAGGACACGGCAGCCCGACGCCGGCGGGACCGCGTCGGACCACGGGTGCCGCACTCTTCGGCGCACCGGCTCACGCCGGGCGCCTCGATGAACGGAGTGGGGACATGCGGGAGTTCCTGGTCGAGATCACCACCACCGTCCCCGAGGGCACCGCCCAGGACGAGGTCGACCGCCGGCGCGCGGCCGAGGCCGTCCGCGCCCGGGAGCTGGCCGCCGCCGGCCACCTGGCACGGCTGTGGCGCCCGGTCGGAGAGCTGCGCAGCATCGGCGTCTGGCGCGCCGCCGACGAGGACGAGCTGCGCGAGAAGGTGCTCGGCACGCTCCCGCTGCGTCCGTGGATGACCCTCGCCGTCACCGCGCTGGAACCCCACCCCAACGACCCGGGCCGCGCCGAGGGAACGACGTGACGGGCACCCCTGTCGCCGTCGCCGTCGCACGCGCGGCCGCCGGACTGCGGCGGCATGTCCCCACCGGGCCCTGAACAGCGGGTCCCGACCCACCAGGCCGTTGCACGCGCGGCTGTTACGGCACGGCCGGACAAGGAATTCGTCATGAGCGCACGCCCTCCGGGTGCCCTCCTGGACCGGGACACCGGTCGTCTCCACTCGCCGTGGCGCCACGTCGCCCAGGCCGCCGCGGCGCTCGCCGCGGGCATGGGGGTCGGCCGCTTCGTCTACACCCCGATCCTTCCCCTCATGCACGCGCAGGCAGGGCTGTCCGCGGGCGCCGGCGCGAACCTGGCCACCGCCAACTACGTCGGCTACCTCCTCGGCGCGCTCGCCGGCATCCTGTTCCCCGCGCTGGTGCGCTCACGCGTCGTGCTGCGCGGCTCCCTGGTCGTGCTGACCGGCAGTCTGGCCGCCATGGCCGCCACCCGCGACACGTCGGTGTGGACCGCGCTGCGAGTGCCGGCCGGGGTGGCGAGCGCACTGATCTTCGTCATCGCGGTCAGCTCCCTCCTCAGCCATCTGCGGGAGCACCCCGCCCACCTGCCCGGGTGGGCCTTCGGTGGAGTCGGCGCGGGCATCGCGCTGTCCGGCCTGCTCGTCCTCCTGCTGCACTCGTTCGGCCCTCTCGCCGACTGGCGGATCGCCTGGTACGCCTCCGCCGCGCTCGCCGCCGCCCTCGGCGCCGCCTCCTGGCGCCTTCGCCCCGAAGCCCCTGCGCCGGCACCCGCGCATGCCGGCGGGCAGGCGCCCGCAGCAGTGGGGTTGCGCACGCGCCGCTGGTTCAGCGCCCTGTTCGTCTCCTACGCCCTGGAGGGCATCGGCTACATCGTGGCCGGCACCTTCCTGGTCTCCGCGATCGAGCAGGGGTCACCGGGCCGGGTCGGCAGCGGTGCCTGGGTCCTGGTAGGTCTGGCGGCCGTACCGTCGTCGGCGCTGTGGGCCCGGCTGGGGCGCCGGTGGTCCCGCCCCGGCCTGCTGCTCGTCGCGCTCGTCGTCCAGGCGGCCGGCATCGCCCTGCCCGCCCTGGTCACCGGGACGACGGCCGCCCTGGCCTCCGCGGCGCTGTTCGGCGGGACCTTCATCGGCATCAGCACCCTGGCCCTGGCCACCGGCGCGCACCTGCGGTTCCCGCGCTCGGTGGCGCTGTTGACCGCGGGATACTCCGTGGGCCAGATCCTCGGCCCGCTGGTCGTCACGCCCTTGCTGAGACACGGCTACCACCAGGCGCTGATCCTGGCCGCCGCGGTGGTGCTGGCGGCCGCGGTGGCAGCCGGTGTGCTCCGGATCGGCTTCCCCGGCCCCGCGGCGTGGGCGCCGCACGCGGCACCGGCGGACCGGCCGGCGTCGGCGGTCACCGGCGGGGCACCGCGCGCATGACGCGACGCCGGGCCACTCAGGGGTGGTTTCCGTTCCGCGCCGGAGTGTGGCCGTGCTGGTGCGTGGCATGGTCGGGCGAGCCGCCCATCATGCGCAGCATCGCCGGGCCGCCGGTGCGCAGGAACCTGATCAGCAGGGCGGCGGCCAGGAGCAGGAAGACGATGTTGAGCCAGGTCGTGTAGTTCCAGCCGACGCCTTCCGCGGGGATCCTCGCGTCCGCCCGGTCCGGAACGAGACCGAGGCCGCCGAAGACGAACTCCACGACGTACCCGGCCATGGCCATCGCCGCGAAGAAGATCACCAGGAGGAAGGCTGCCATCCGCGCGCCGTAGTACTTCCGGTAGATGTTCAGGATCGGCAGGATCAGCAGGTCGGCGTAGATGAAGGCGATCACCCCGCCGAAGCTGATGCCGCCCTTCCACAGCACGACGGCGAGCGGAACGTTGCCGATGGAGCAGACGAACGTGGCGATGGCCACGAGCGGTCCGACGAGCGGTCCGACCAGCTTGGCGGCGAGCGGGTGGCCGTCGAGGAAGAAGGCGCGCCAGAAGTCGTCCGGCACCCACGCGGCGACGGCCCCGGCGATCAGCAGGCCCGCCAACAGGTCGCGCAGGATCGCCGCCCACTCCATCACGAAGATGTGCGACACCGAGGTGAAGCCGGCCCCCGACAGCAGCCGGCGGACGAAGCCGCCCTCGCCGCGCACGGACATGTCCATCGCCGCATGCCCTTCCATGGAACCTGCCAGCCCGCGCTCGGCCTGTTCGCGCGCCTGGTGCAGCAGCCGCTCACGAAGGAACACGCGGAACAGCACGGACAGCAGGACGATCATGATCGGACCACCGACGAACTCGGCGGCGGTGAACTGCCAGCCCATCAGCAGGGCGAGGATCACGCCCAGTTCCACCACCAGGTTGGTCGAGGCGATCTCGAACGCCATGGCCGAGGTGAAGTTCGCGCCCTTGCGGAACAGGGACCGCGCGAGGGCGACGGCCGCATAGGAGCACGACGACGACGCGGCGCCGAGCCCCGCGGCCACGGCGAGCGTGCGGGGCCGGTCGTCACCGAGCAGCCGTGCGACGGTCCGTCTGCGCACGACTGCCTGCACCACGGCGGACAGGGCGAACCCGAGGATCAGCGCCCAGGTGATCTCCCACGTCATCGACCCGGTGATGGACAATGCGTGCCGGATCCCGTTCATCGTGCCACCCTTCGCCGTCGCGGTCCGTCTCCGGCCGAGTATCGACCAGGCGTCATGCCACACCCTGCGCGGCGACTTGGCGGAACAGCGCCGGATTTCCCCCGTCGGGCGGCGTCCCGAGCGCCCGGGCGGTTCCGGGCCGGGCGGACCGCTGTGGCACGGCGCGGTGCGGCCGGCCGGCGCTCCCGCCCGCCGAACGGCGCCGGCCGGCCTCGGCCGGCCCGCGCTCCAGGGCACGGTCCTCCCCAGAGGTGTTCCGGCACGTCCAGCCGGAGGCGGTCACCGGGCGAGCGCCCGCCGGCGGGCGGAAGCTGTACGGGGTGGACCCGGAGCCCCGAACCGACGAGAAGGGACGGCTTCGCCGGCGGACGTGGCCCGAACGGCCCTGTCGGGTACCCGGCGGTCCGCCGGAGGGTGGGTGCTGTGCCCGCCCGGGCACGCGTCACGCCCAGAACGCCGTCCGATCCGGAAGGAACCCCGATGTCCGTCGACACGCAGCAGGCGCCCACCGGGCTCAGCGACGACGAGCTCGCCACGCTGGACGCCCACTGGCGCGCCGCGAACTACCTCTCCGTGGGGCAGATCTACCTCATGGCCAACCCTTTGCTGACCGAGCCGCTCCGCCCGGAGCACATCAAGCCGAGGCTGCTGGGCCACTGGGGCACCTCACCGGGCCTGAATCTCGTGTACACCCACCTCAGCCGCCTCATCAGGGCCCGCGACCTGAACGCCCTGTGCATCTGGGGACCGGGGCACGGAGGCCCCGCCGTTCTGGCCAACTCCTGGCTGGAGGGGTCGTACACCGAGACCTATCCGGACATCACCCGGGACGGGGCGGGCATGGCCCGGCTCTTCAGGCAGTTCTCCTTCCCCGGCGGCGTGCCCAGCCATGTGGCCCCCGAGACCCCGGGCTCGATCCACGAGGGCGGCGAACTGGGGTACTCGCTGTCCCACGCGTACGGCGCCGCTCTCGACAATCCTGACCTGCTGGTCGCCTGTGTGATCGGCGACGGGGAGGCGGAGACCGGACCGCTGGCCGCCTCCTGGCACTCCAACAAGTTCCTCGACCCGGTCGACGACGGCGCCGTCCTGCCGATCCTGCACCTCAACGGCTACAAGATCGCCAATCCGACCGTGCTGTCCCGGCTTCCGGAGGCGGAACTCGACGACCTGCTCACGGGATACGGACACGATCCGATCCACGTCACCGGCGACGACCCGGCCGCCGTACACCGAGCGATGGCCGGGGCCATGGACACCGCCGCCGACCGCATCACGGCGCTCCAGCGGGCCGCCCGGGAGGACGGAGCCACCGACCGGCCCCGCTGGCCGGTGATCGTGCTGCGCACCCCGAAGGGCTGGACCGGCCCGGCCGAGGTCGACGGACTGCCCGTGGAGGGCACCTGGCGCGCCCACCAGGTGCCGCTGGCCGCCGTCCGGGACAATCCCGAGCACCTGCGCCAACTGGACCGGTGGCTGCGCTCCTACCGGCCCGAGGACTTGTTCGACGAGCGGGGCGCCCCACGCGCGCACGTGCTGTCCTGTGTCCCCGAGGGCACCCGCAGGCTGGGAGCCACCCCGCACGCGAACGGCGGACTGCTGGTCCGCGAGCTGCCCCTGCCGCCGCTGGAGCGGTACGCGGTCGAGGTCGACAAGCCCGGCGTGACCCTGCACGAGCCGACCCGCGTGCTCGGCGACATGCTCCGGGACGTCATGGCCGCCACCGCTGACCGCCGTGACTTCCGGCTGGTCGGCCCCGACGAGACCGCCTCCAATCGCCTGCAGGCCGTCTACGCGGCCAGCGGCAAGGCCTGGCAGGCAGCGACCCTGCCCGTCGACGAAGACCTCGACCGGCACGGCCGGGTGATGGAGATCCTGTCCGAACACACCTGCCAGGGCTGGCTGGAGGGCTACCTCCTCACCGGCCGGCACGGTCTGTTCTCCTGCTACGAGGCGTTCGCGCACATCGTCGACTCGATGGTCAACCAGCACATCAAATGGCTGCGCACCTCCCGCCGCCTGTCGTGGCGGGCCCCCATCGCCTCCCTCAACTACCTGCTCACCTCGCACGTGTGGCGCCAGGACCACAACGGCTTCTCCCACCAGGACCCCGGGTTCGTCGACCACATCCTGAACAAGAGCCCCGAGGCGGTGCGGGTCTACCTGCCGCCGGACACCAACACCCTGCTGTCGATGGCCGATCACGTGCTGCGCAGCCGCGACTACGTCAACGTCGTCGTGGCCGGCAAGCAACCCTGCTTCGACTGGCTGCCGATGGCACAGGCGCGGGTCCACTGCGCGCGCGGCGCCGGAATCTGGGAGTGGGCCGGTACCGAGGACGGCACCCGCGAGCCCGATGTGGTGCTGGGCTGCGCCGGCGACGTTCCGACGCAGGAGGTTCTGGCGGCGGCCCAGCTGCTGCGCCGGCAGCTGCCCGCACTGGCGGTGCGGGTGGTGAACGTCGTCGACATCGCCCGGCTGCTGCCGCACGAGGAACATCCGCACGGCTTGAGCGACTTCGAGTACGACGGCCTGTTCACCACCGACAAGCCCGTCATCTTCGCGTACCACGGCTACCCGTGGCTGATCCACCGCCTCGCCTACCGGCGCGCCGGTCACAGGCACCTGCACGTGCGCGGCTACAAGGAGATCGGCACCACGACCACCCCCTTCGACATGGTCGTACGCAACGACCTGGACCGCTACCGCCTCGTCATGGACGTCATCGACCGTGTCCCCGGTCTGGCGGTGCGGGCGGCCGCCGTGCGCCAGCGCATGGAGGACGCCCGGCAGCGCCACCACGACTGGATCCGCGAGCATGGCACCGACCTGCCCGAGGTGGCCGACTGGTCGTGGGAGGGGTGAGCAGGTGCGGTCAGGTCCGGCGTGACGAGTCGTAGGACGCGCCGGACGGACTGCCGCGGCGCATGACCGTCCGAGGCGTACCGGAAGGGCGCGTCCCGTCATGGTCCGCGAGTCCGAGGGCGGCCCGCTGCATCGAGCGGATGATCGCGTCCAGGTCGTCGATACCGGCCTCGACCCGCTGGGAGGCGACACCGTCGGTGATGCCTGGCAGCGCGCCGGCGAAGTTCAGTCCTGCGGAGAAGATCCGGTTGATCGTTTCGGACATGAATCGCGCCATGGCCGGATCGGACGGCCCCTTGTCGGGCCCGGGCCAGGTGCCCGCGGTGTCGTGCTGCCGGAGGTCGGCGGGTTCGCCGTCGACCCTCGGTCCGCGCAGGTGACGGCTGAGGGACTCGCCGGCGAGGAGGCAGAGGAGCCGCATGATGCGCAGCGGGAGCTCGGACGGCTGCCCGGGGTCCCGCATGTGCGTCGAGACCATGCCGACCAGCCGGCCCGCCAAGTCCACGAGCGGGGTGGACTGAACCGCGCGTACCCCGGCCGCGCGGAAGACCTTTTCGTGGGGGGCGAGACCCGGGTCGGCGCGGACATCGGCCACGACCGTCTGGGCGCCCTGACCGGCGGCCCGTGCGCAGACGGACCGGTCGTCACGGACCACCGCGAAGTGGTCGAGGAACTCCGTGCCGAAGCCGGACTGGTTGACCAGGACCAGCGAACCGTCAATCGGGTCCATGACCTGGATGTTCCCGAAGTCGGCTCCCATGACCGCGATCGCCGTGCGGGCCAAGCGCGGAAGGACGGCTGCCAGGTGCGGGGCGTCACCCAGTTCCGCCGTCGCGTCCAGCACCCGGCGAAGGGCGGACGGCGCGTCCAGGGCGAGGGCCACGTACGTGGCGAGCTGCTCGGCCCTCTCGGCGGCCGACACCCGGCCCACCGGCTGCGGTCCCACGGCCCGGTAGGAAACCGTCACATGCTCCAGCGGTCCCGCAAGGTTATGGGAATGACGGATGAGCATGTGCACCACGGCCTCGCTCCGGTGCTCTGGCCAGACAGCAGAAGCTTACGTCCCCGGCATGGCCCAGGACAGGGGTGCAGGACGACGTCCGGTGGACTGGGCCCCAAGGTGCGGAACAATGCATTCCGTGCGGTTCGGGCATACGGCAGGCGAGCGGAGCACCCGACGGGCCCGGCCCGTCGCAGGAGCGACGGCGGAGCGGAACCGGTGCGTGGATCTGCTGCGCGTGGTTGCGATCGGCGCGGTCGTACTGGGCCACTGGCTGCTGACCAGCGTCACCTACCGGGCCGGTCACCTGGCCGGGCGCGATGCCCTGCTCTCCGTGCGCTGGGGCGGTTGGGTGACGCTTCTCCTGCAGGTCATGCCGGTGTTCTTCGTGGTCGGCGGATACGCGAACGCGGTGTCCTGGACGGCTCACCGCCGGCGCGGGCAGTCATGGACGGACTGGGTGCGCGGCCGGGCCGCACGACTTCTGTGGCCGGTCGCCGTGTACGTGGTGGCGGCCGGGCTCGCCGTGGCGGCCGCCCGGAGCGCCGGGGCGGACCGGGCCGGCCTTGCGCGGGCCGGGTGGCTGGCCGCGCTCCACCTGTGGTTCCTGCCGGTCTACTTCCTCCTGATCGCGCTGACGCCGGTGATGCTCGCCGCGCATCGGCGATGGGGGCTGAAGGTGCCGGCGGTGATGGCGGCCGGGGCCGCGGTGGTGGACGTGGCCGTGCTGGGCCCCCGTCTGCCGCTGATCGGGTTCGCGAACTACGCGTTGGTGTGGGGAGCGATGCACCAGTGGGGATTCGCCTGGCAGGACGGCACGCTCACACGTCCTCGCGGGCGCTGCGCGGCGCTGGGAGCCGCCGGAGCCGCCCTGCTGATCGTGCTGCTGGCCCGGGGGCCCTTCCCGGTCGACATGATCGGGGCGGGCGAACGGGTGGCGAACACAGCCCCGCCCTCGATCGCCCTGCTGGCCTTCGCCGCCGTCCAGACCGGGCTGCTGCTCAGCGCCGAGCCGGCACTTCAGCGCCTGACCGCCCGTCCCGCCTGGCGCAAGTCGCTCTCGCGTCTCAACCCCACCGTCATGACGGTCTACCTGTGGCACATGGTGCCGGTGCTGATCGTGGCGCCGGCCCTCTACCCCACGGGGGTGCTTCCCCAGCCGGCCATCGGTACGGCGCTGTGGTGGGCCCTGCGCGCCGCCTGGATCGCCCTCCTGACGGCCGTGCTGGTACCGCTCACGGCGTTCCTGACGTGGATGCAGCGCCCACTGCGGCTGCTGCCCCCGGGTGTGGGAAGGACCGGGTGGTGGTCGCCGGCGCTCGTGCTGTGCGGCCTGGCCGCTGCCGGGGTGGCGCTCGCACGCCTCGCGATCGGCGGCTTCGCGCCCGGCGGACACCTGGCCCTGGTCCCGTCGGCGGGCTGCGTGTGCGGCCTCACGATGGTGCTGTGTTCCGGCCGGCCGGAACCCCGGGACCCTCCGGAGAGGGACACGCCGCCGTCCCCCCGCTGATCTCCGTACGTCGCACGAGGAACTCACGGAGACGACCGACGACCGCGCCGGGACCGTGGGCCTCGAGTCGTAGCCGGCGGGTCAGCCGGGGGACTCGGCCTCCGGCCCGGGCACCCGCACCAGGAGCAGCGTCACGTCGTCGTCATGGGCGGTCGTGTCCGGGATGAGTGTCTCGATCAACGCGGCTGCGGCCCGCTCGAGGTCCTCCGCGTCCCCGGAAGTGCCCTTCAGGGTGTCGTCCAGAGCGCGGGTGAGGACGTCTATCTGAGCCTCGATGTCCGTGCCGGGTCGTTCGACCAGCCCGTCCGTGTACAGCGCGAGCGCGCTGCCAGCAGGCAGCGGCTGGGTCGTCTCCTCGAACGGCAGACGGTCTCCGCCCACGTCGTTGACGCCCAGCGGCACACCGACCGGTGCCCGCAGCCGGCAAGCGGACCCGTCGGGAGGACGGACGATGACCGGCAGATGCCCGGCCGAACACAGGGTGACCTCGTGCTCCGCCTGGTCCAGCACCAGGTAGGCGCAGGTCACGAGCTGGCCCGGCAGGTCGCCGACGAACACGTCCAGGCCGGTCATGAGCCGGCTGGGTGATATGCCGGTGCGGGCCAGCGCATGGGAGGCGGCCCGCAGCTGTCCCATCACGGCGGCCGCCTCCAGACCGCGGCCCATCACATCGCCGATGACGAGACCGGTGCGCTCCCCGTCCAGGGGAATGATGTCGAACCAGTCGCCGCCCACCCCGGGGTCCTGCTCGGACGCCAGGTACCGGTGAGCGCTGGGCAGGTACGGCAGCCGGGGCGGCTCGCCCATGAGGCTGTGCTGCAGCGTGTAGGCGATGCGCCGCTGCTGTTCGTAGCGCTCGGCGCGTTCGGCCTCGATCTGCCTGCGTTCGGTGATGTCCCGCACCGTCAGGAGAACCAGCGTCTCCCCTTGGGCCCGGAGGGTGCTGATGCTCAGCTCGACCGGGAACTCTCCGCCGTCGCCGTGCAGCCCGTACAGGCCGCGGTCCAGGATCATCGGCTTCGGGTCTCGCTGCCGCAGGTAGGCACGAAGGAGTGCACGGTGCCGTCGGCGCCGCCGCGCGGGCACCAGATCGATGACGCAGGTGCCCACGACATCCTCGGGCGGATGACCGAACACCGGACCCACCTGGGCGTTGGCCATCGTGACGGTGCCGTGGCCGTCCGTGATCAGGGTCGCGTCGGGTGCGGACTCCAGGAGCGCGAGGAAGCGCTGGTTGGCCCGCTCGACCTCGCGCTGGGCCGCGACCCTGTCGGTGATGTCGGTGACCACGCCACCGACGGCGTAGGGCGCCCCGGACGCGTCGCTGAGCGGGAACAGGGTGGTGAGCACGACCTGTGGACCCCCGGGCAGGGCGAGCGGCTCCTCCCGCTGCACAGGAGTGCGCCGCGCCAGCATCATGAGGTCGGCGGACCGTGCCTGCCGGGCGAGGCCGGGTGGCAGGACGTCCAGGTCCCGGCGGCCCAGCACCTCGTCCCGGGACAGGCCCAGGGTCTCCTCGAACGTCGTGTTGACCGCGAGGAAGCGGCCGTCCAGGTCCTTGATGAACACCACGGACGGTGTGTGGTCCATCAGCGCCTGCAGCAGTTCGTTCTGCCGCACCTGCCATTCGGCACGGGCATGGGCCACCTCGACACGCCGGCCCACGGCCAGGGTCGCGAAGACGACCACGGAGAACACGATCGCATGGCCGCACACCAGCAAGGCGTTGCCGAGGCGCGTCCCGAAGAACCCGGCGTTCTCCCCGGCCATGACCGCCCAGCCCAGCAGAGGCGGCACGACGAGGATCGTGGCGAACATCCTGCGCCCCAGCGCTCCCGTGGTGCCCGCGTTCATCAGGAGGCCCGCGAGACCTTCGTCGGGCGGGAGCAGGAACGCGGCCATGCCCAGCAGCACCAGTGCCAGACCGGTGTTCAGGGCCATGCCCGAGTAGGCGCCGAAGCGCTCCAGCTCGGGCACCGCGTAGGCGAACGCGTAGAGCCGCAGCATGCCCAGACTGAGCACCGAAAGGCCGAGGACCTGGGCCGACCAGGCGGGAAGGCGCCGGGTGCCGGCGCACCAGGACGCGCCGCTCCCGAGCACCAGTGCCGCGGCCGTGTTCGGAGCCATCCGTCCCGGGGCGGCGGTCGCCACCTGAGCGGTGTCCGGGAAGAGAAGCCTGTCGATGCCGAAACCTGTCCCGGTCAGGTACTCCAAGACGGTGAGCACGGCGATCAGGGCGCTGAGGCCGGCGGCCGCACGGGCCACCGCGGTCGTCCGCCGCGTGGCAGGGCTGCGGGCCGCCATGAACAGGGAGAGGCCGAGTGCCAGCAGCGCCACGGCCGTGTTCGCCTGCATGTCCGCCCGGCCGTGGGGCAGCCCGCTCCGCAGGACGCCTACGTCGAAGATCCAGCCGCACAGGCCAGCAGCGCCCAGCGCAGCGGCCAGCAGCGCGGCGCACCGCGCCGCGGTGCGAGCAGCGGCGACGGCGGGCCCGTAGAACGGCAGGGCGCAGGCCTGTTCCGCTCCCCGTGCGCTGGGGAGGTCCGGCGCCTGCTGCTTTCTCGTCACCGCATTCTCATCCCATGGATGAACGTCCTCGGCATCCATCAGCTTAAGTTCCCTTGAACAGGCATATCCGGTCGACGGTGTCCAGTGCGGCGTGGAGCGCGGGCGCCGGGCGCCTGTTCGGCCACCCCGTCGGGAGGCCGTGGGCAGCCGCGTGCGCCGTCCGGCCGTGTTCGAAGCAGCCACCGGGGACACACTCCGACACGGTGCCGCACGGACACGGCACACCGGCCGTAGAGGCGCTCGTGCGGGGTGGCCCCACCGTGCCGGTCTCCGCCTCGGCGCTGCGGGGATCGAACGTCCCGCCCGTCCCGGCCGACCGGCCGCCGCGGGCGGGTCACCCCGTGGCGGAGAGCTCGAGAAGGTGGCGGGCCGTGCCGGCGGGATCGACGATCTGGTGGAGGTGTGCGCCCGGCAGATGTGCCACCCGCCAGGCGCGGGCGCGTGCCTCGGCGGCGAGTTCCTCGTACGGCGGGCCGAACAGCAGGTAGGAACAGGGGTGGTCGTCCCAGCCGTCCGGGACGGGGATGCGCTGCTCGTAGTAGGCCAGCGGCAGGCGGGGCTGCTCCTCGACGACGGTCTGCCGCACCACCGGATCGGAGAACATGGGCGCGACGTCGTCTTCGTCCCACCAGTCGGTCCAGCGGGGCAGCCTGCCGTTCACCGCCTTCGGGCGGAGGAACTCCAGCATCTCGGGTGAGGCGACGGCAGTGGCTCCCGTACGGGCCGGGAGCGCCGCGTCGACGAAGACCGAGGCGGTCACCGGACGGCCGAGACCCGCACGGATCGTGGGCAGGAACAGCCCTGCGTTGCTGTGTGCCACCAGCGTCACGGGTGTGCCGGCCGCGACCTGCCGCAGGTCGTCGCGGACCGCCTCGACGACCCGCGGCCAGAACGGCGCAGCCCCGGCGCCGATGTGCAGCAGGGACGGCACCCTCACCCGGTGGCCCCGCGCCGTCAGGTGTTCCGCCACGGGTCGCCATGTCGAGGGCCCCACGGACGGACTGTGCACGAGAACGAAGACCGGCTGCATGCGACGATCCTGCCCCGCACGCCTGCCGTGCGGCGACGGTCTCGGCCCACAGCAGAAAACGCTGGTCGCCCGCCTGGTCACAGGAAGCTGACGCCCTGGGCGAGGTTGAGTTCGCCGGAGTAGTTGATGGTGTTGGTGGCCGAGCGCATGTAGGACTTCCAGGCGTCGGAGCCGGACTCCCGGCCGCCGCCGGTGTCCTTCTCGCCGCCGAAGGCACCGCCGATCTCGGCTCCGGAGGTACCGATGTTGACGTTGGCGATGCCGCAGTCCGAGCCGGCGGCGGAGAGGAAGACCTCCGCCTCCTGCTGGTCGCGCGTGAAGATGCTGGACGACAGGCCCTGGGGAACGTCGTTGTGCAGGGCGATCGCCTCGTCGAGGGTGTCGTAGGTGAGGACGTACAGGATCGGGGCGAACGTCTCCTCCCGCACGACGTCGGTCTGTTCGTCGACGCGGACGAGGACGGGCTCGGTGTACGCCGCCGCGGGCGCCGCCTCGGCAAGGCGCCGGTTTCCGCCCGCGAGGATCTTGCCGCCCTGGGACTGGACGCGGGCGACGGCGTCGCGCATGGTGTCGAGCGCCGTGGTGGAGATCAGCGGGCCCACCAGTGTGGTGTCGTCGAACGGGTTGCCGACGGGCAGCTTGGTGTAGGCGGTGGCCAGCCGCTCGACCAGGGTGTCGGCGATGTCCCGGTGGACGATCAGGCGGCGCAGCGTCGTGCAGCGCTGGCCCGAGGTGCCGGCCGCGGCGAAGACGATGGACGGGACGGCGAGGTCGAGGTCGGCGGAAGGCGCGACGATCGCCGCGTTGTTGCCGCCGAGTTCCAGCAGGGAGCGGCCGAACCGGGCGGCGACGCGAGGGCCGACCTCGCGGCCCATGCGGGTGGAGCCGGTGGCGCTGACCAGGGCGACGCGGGGGTCGTCGACGAGCTTCCGGCCGACCGCGCGGTCACCGAGGAGCAGCCGGTGGACGGCGCGGGGCGCGCCGGCCTCGTCAGCGGCGCGGGCGAGCAGGTGGTCGCAGGCCAGGGAGATCAGCGGCGTGAGCTCCGAGGGCTTCCAGAGCACCGTGTCGCCGCAGACCAGGGCGACGGCGGTGTTCCAGGACCACACGGCGGCGGGGAAGTTGAACGCGGAGATGACGCCGACCACGCCGAGCGGGTGCCAGGTCTCGGCGAGCCGGTGGCCGGGGCGTTCGGAGGCGATCGTACGGCCGTAGAGCTGGCGGGACAGGCCGACGGCGAAGTCGCAGATGTCGATCATCTCCTGGATCTCGCCGAGCGCTTCGGCGCGGATCTTGCCCGCCTCGATGATGACGAGATCGGCCAGGTCGCTCTTGTGCGTGCGCAGCAACTCGCCCAGCCGCCGTACGAGTTCGCCGCGGCGCGGTGCGGGGGTGGTGCGCCAGGTGAGGAAGGCGTGACGGGCGGCTGCGACGGCCTCGTCGGTCTCGGCGTCGTTGGCGGCCGCCAGGCCGAACAGGTTCTCGCCGGTGAGGGGCGTGCGGGCGTGCAGGTCGCTGCCTCCGGTCGCGACGGCGCCGACGCTCTCGAGGGCGGCGCGGGCGCGGGCGCGCAACTCGTCCGTGCTGGGCAGGGGAGTGCCGGTCATGGTGGTCCTTCGGGGGTGAGGGGGGTCAGCCGGGGGTGGCGGAGAGGCCGAGTGCGCGGGCGACGTGTGCGAGGGAGCGGTTCTGCTGGTGTGCGTAGAGGTCGAAGGGATCGAGGACCTCGCGGCCGATGGCGCCGGACAGCCGGGCAGCGTCGTAGGCCGTGCCCTGCCGGTCGTCGTCTCGGGTGCCCTCGCCGCTGAGGTTGGACTGGAAGATGCCGGCGGCGGAACGGGGCAGGAAGTCCTCGTACACGATGGGCTCGGCGCGCACCCAGCCCTCTCGCACCAGCCCCTCGAGGTCCGTGGGCGGCCGCCCGGCGCCCGGCCGGCCGGTGCCGGGCGAGTAGGTGAAGCAGGCCAGCCCCTCGGCGGCGAGCTCCTCTTCGCTGCCGGGCATGTGGCGCTCCCACACGGCGCGCGCGATGTCACTGCGGGCTTCCGCGGGGTTCTGGGACGCCTGCTCGTCGACGCGGCCGAGGAGTTCGTCGTACAGGGCGCGGCCCTCGCGGGTCAGGGCGATGCCGCGGGCCTCGACCTCCCCGAAGCGGACCCGCAGGGCGCCGCCGACGACGCTGCCGTCCGGGGTTCGCATCGCACGGGGTTCGGCCAGGGCCCGGAAGGAGGTCTGCCGCAGCAGCACGTCGGGGCCCTTCCAGGCGGGTGGGCCCTGGATGGTGTCGATCATCTCGATGCCGCGCTCGGTCATGCGCCGGTACAGCTCGTCGATGTCCAGGGCGCGCGGGGTGAGATGGTTGATGTGCGTGCTGCGCACGCCGCCGATGTCCGCGGCGACGGCGGAGATCCGCTCCAGGGTCCCGTACCAGGCCCTGTCGACCGGTTCCGGTGACAACTCGAATGCGGCGACGGCCAGTTGGAGGAAGCGTTCGGCCTGTTCCGCGGGCAGTTCCCGCTCGGCCGCGGCGCGGTCGGCCGGCGCGAGCAGCTCGGGGGGAAAGAGTTCGCGGTCCGCGAGGAAGGCTTCGAGACGTGTGCGCAGGTCGGCGTCGAAGAAACGGGGGTCGGCCGGGGTGAGCATGGAGGTGAACACCCGGAAGGGATTGCGTGCCAGTTCCGCCCCGTCCACCGGCCGGAACGCGGTGGAGACGACGGGAACGGCGCTGGCTGCCGCCTCCCGCAGGTCGTAGAAGCCGACCGGGTGCCTGCCGAGGGCGGCGAAGATCCGGGCGACCTGCCGCAGTTCGTCCGGCGTGCCGACACGGATGGCCCCGTGCCGTTCGGCGGTGACCCGGTGGATGGACCCCAGGCGTTCGGCGTCGGCTCCCCGTGCGCGCAGGACGTCCTCGTTGACCTCGCGGGAGACGTCCACGAGCGTCGCGTAGGCGGGGACCTCCTGCCCGTACATCCGCGACAGCCGCTCCGCGAACGCGGCCCGGAGCCGCCACTGACCGATCGTCGACATGGTTCGGCCTTTCGATCCGGGGGGCACACCGAATGAGCCATCGGCGGTCACACCACGTGCACTTCGGGGCGGATCTCGGCGCCGTGGCGGAACCGGTCGGCGCTGAGCGGGGAGATGCCGGTGAACGGCTCGCGTTCCAGGCAGAGGTCGCGCATGACCTCGCCGACGGCCGGCGCCTGAAGGAAGCCATGGCCGGAGAACCCGGTGGCGTAGAGGAAGCCGGCCGGTTCGTGGGAGCGGCCGATCAGGGCGTTGTGGTCCGGCGTGACCTCGTACAGGCCCGCCCAGCCGTCCGTGGTGCGCATACCGGCCAGGGCCGGGGCGCGGCGGCGGGCGGCGGCGCGGAACAGCTCCAGCCACCGCGGGGTCCAGGTGGTGTCGAAGCCGTCCTCCTGGTCGGGGTCGGCCAGCCCGAACAGCAGACCGTCGTCGCTGTTGTGGAAGTAGGCGGTCGAGGAGAAGTCGATGGTGAACGGGATGCGCGGGGCGGGCGGTGAGAGCGGCTCGGTGAACGCCAGTTGCCGTTTCACGGGCCGTACCGGCAGGTCGACGCCGGCCATGGCGCCTATTCGCGCCGACCAGGCCCCCGCCGTGCAGATGACGGTGGAGCAGGCGATGCGGCCGCGGCTGGTGCGCACGCCGGAGACACGGTTCCCCGTCGTGTCGATGCCGGTGACCGCCGTGTGGGTGGCGAGGGCGACGCCGGCCCGGGCCGCGGCCCGCGCGTACCCCTGGACGACCAGTTCGGGGCGGGCGTGCCCGTCGGTGGGGGAGTGGGCGGCGGCCACCAGGCCGTCGGTGCTGACGTAGGGGCACAGGCGCCGGGCCTCGTCCGGGCCGATCATGCGGCTCGGCACCCCGAGGTCGTTCTGCAGTTCGACGCCGGCCTCGAAGTCGTGCGCCTGCTGTGCGCTGTCGAGCAGGAACAGATAGCCGACGGTGTCCAGCCGGATACCGGCGCCGGGCCGGTGCGGGAAGTCCTGGAAGGCGCGCAGACTGCGGCTGCCGAGCTCGATGTTGAGCGGATCGGAGAACTGGGCGCGCACGCCGCCGATCGGCTTGCCCGAGCTGCCAGAGCCGAGCTCGCCGCGCTCGACGACGACGATCCTCGTCACCCCGGCTTCGGCGAGGTGCAACGCGGTGCTCGCACCCATCACGCCGCCACCGATGATCACGACATCGGCGCGGGCCGGAACGGTACGGAAGACGGAGGACGGCAAAGGGCCACTCCCTTCCGGAGGCCGCTGCACCGGACGGGTCCGTTTCCGGGGCGGCTGGGCTGTCAGGGACAGAGTGATGCCGGTCAGCTGTGTCAGCGTCATCGTGCAGCACCCCGGTCGTCGACGTCCATCACGTGTCGTCGGCGTCCGTCACGCAAGGACGATCCGAGCGGTGGAGCGCGGCGGCCGTCGAAGCGCCGACCGCCTTCAGCGGGCAGCGTCGCCCGGCAGCGCCTGCTCCGTCCAGATGGTCTTGCCCGTGGCGGTGTACCGGGTGCCCCAGCGCTGGGCGACCTGCGCGATCAGGAAGAGGCCACGGCCTCCCTCGTCGGTGCTGTGCGCTCGGCGCAGGTGGGGTGAGGTGTTGCTGGCGTCCGACACCTCACAGATGAGGGCCCGTTCGTGGATCAGACGCAGACTGATCGGTCCGCAGGCGTGCGTGATGGCGTTGGTGACCAGTTCGCTCACGATCAGCTCGGTCGTGAAGGCGATGCACTCCAGCCCCCACGCGGCCAGCTGACGGGCGGCGTTGTCACGCGCCTCGTGCACCGCCTGCGGATCGGCGGGCACCTCCCAGGAGGCCACGCGGACCGGGGCGAGGGCGCGGGTCCGGGCGACGAGGAAGGCGACATCGTCGTGCGGATGGCCCGGCAGAAGAATGCGGACCATCGTGTCGCAGATCTCCTCCAGCGGCCGGTCCGGATGCGCCAGGGCGAAGCAGAGCCGCTCGAAACCGACGTCGACATCACGGTCCGAGGCCTCGATCAGTCCGTCGGTGTAGAGCGCGACGACACTTCCCTCCTCCAGTTCGATCTCGGCCGACTCGAAGGGCAGACCGCCGAGGCCCAGAGGGGGACCGGCGGGGATGTCGGGCAGTTCCACCGGCTCGCTGAGGTGGGCGATGGCGGGGGTGGGGTGCCCGGCACGCGCCACGTTGAGTTTCCGTGAGATGGGGTCGTAGACCGCGTAGACGCAGGTCGCGCCGATCACCACCGGCCCGTCCGTGGCCGCCTCCGCCTCGTCCGCCAGGCGCAGGACGAGATCGTCGACATGGGCGAGGAGCTCGTCGGGGGGAAGGTCCATGTCGGCCAGTGTCTGCACGGCCGCACGCAGCCGGCCCATGCTCGCGGCGGCGTGGATGCCGTGGCCGACGACGTCCCCCACGACCAGGGCGACGCGCGCCCCGGACAGCGGGATGACGTCGAACCAGTCGCCGCCCACGCCCGCCTCGGCGTCCGTGGGCAGATAGCGGTAGGCGACCTCCACGGCGCAGTGATCGGGCAGCACGGGGGGAAGGAGACTGGTCTGCAGGGCGAGGGCCGCGTTGTGCTCGCGGACGAAGCGCCGGGCGTTGTCCACGCACACCGCGGCCCGCGCCACCACCTCCTCCACGAGCAGCAGGTCGTCCTCGTCGAACGGGTTGGGGTTCTCCCAGCGCAGCAGCGTGACCACGCCCATGGTCGAGCCGCGCGCCCGCAGCGGTACCACCATGTGGGTGTGCACACCGAGCCCGACGATCTTGGACAGGCGTTTCGGATCGTCGGCCAGCCACCACGTCGTGGGGTCCAGCACCGTGTCCAGGATCGGCCGGCCCGTGGTCAGGCAGCGTCGCTGCGGGGACTTGGAGGGGTACACGGCGGGCCCCCCGATGGGGACGACCGCCTCGGGCACCTCCTCGCGGACCGACCGGTGGGCCGCCCGCTGGAGCGTGCCGCCGGTGACCGGTCCGGGGGCGAGGTACTGGGCCGCCAGCACGCCCTGGAACAGGTCGATCGCCGCGAAGTCGGCGAACTCCGGCACCAGGACCTCGGCCAGCTCCTGCACCGTGCGGTCGAGCTCCAGCGTGGTGCCGATGCGCTGAGCCGCCTCGTTGACCAGGGCCAGCCGCTCGCGGCCCCGGTCCTGCGCGGTGAAGTCGACGGCGGTGTGACACACCCCGAGCGTCTTGCCGTCGATGTCCCTCAGCGGGAACGACGAGCGGAGCCTGAGGTGGCCCTGCGAGTTCCGGCGGGACAGGCCGGGCGTGGACGGCACGTGCTCCACGGCCGGCGTCAGCCGACCCGAGATCAGCGCCTGACGCGCCTGCCAGTCCACGGCCGACGGCACCTGTTCCGGTCCGCGGGGCGCGGCGGCCCGGTGGGCCTGCAGTCCCTCCATGGCGGCCAGCGCCTGGTTCACCCACTGGAAGCGCAGCTCGTCGTCGAGAACGGCGATGCCGATCGGTGACTCCTCCAAGAGGCCGCGCACCACCGCCTGATCGAGTTTCCACCGGCGCGCATCGGACGCCTCACAGGCCATGGCGAGGCAGAACTCGCCCTGCTCGGCCTGTACCGGGCACACGCGCACGGCGAGCTCGACCGGGTGACCCGCGCGGTGACGCGCGGTGATCAGTCCCTCCCAGGCGTCCTGGATACGCTGCGCCGCGCAGAGCGCGGTCGGCGGGGCGCACTCCTTGGTGAGGACGGAGGTCACGGGCTGCCCCAGCACGCTGGACGCCGGATACCCGAGGAGGTCCTCCGCCGTCCGACTCCAGTAGCGGATCAGGCCGTGTACGTCCACGAGGGCGACGGCGGCAGACGTGATGCCGAACGGATCGCCCGCGTGCTTGTCGGCCAGTTCCCTGAGACCCATCGTGTCGGCCGCATCCGCAGTCGGGTTTCCTGACACCACGGTCTCACATGGATCCGGGTGTGTCTTCGGCCCGCCCGGGCCGGGCGGGCATCACCCGGCGGCGGGCATCACCCGGCGGCGGGCGTCACCGCCGCGGGCGCTCGAAAGTCAGCAGCAGGCCCTCCACGGCTCCCGGACCTATGCGGCCCTTGACGTCGGCGGAGGTGATGGCCTTCAGGGCCCAGCCGTCCTCGGCGTGCCTGTTGAGCACCTTCTCCAGCTTGTCGCTGTCCAGCGCGTCGCCGATCAGCGACTCCCTGAAGGTGACGACCTTGTACTCGTACGTGTAGGCGCTGCTCATCGGGCGGAGTCCTCCTGGCTGCCGTGCGGGGTGGTGTGTGAAAGCCGGGGCAAGCTAATCATCATCGGCCCCGCAACAGAAGGCACGTTGAGGGGCCGGCGGAAGGTGCGTAGCCCGCGGCGGACCCCTGGGTGGTGCGATGTGCTGGAGTGCGACGGCCGATCTCGTGGCGGGCAGCGGTGTCGCGGCGGTGGGTGCGGCGTGTGTGGCCCTGACGCGCAGCGGCCGGGAACTTCCGCTCGCCGCGGTGCCGTTGCTTCTGGGGGCCCACCAGATCGTCGAGTCGGTGGTGTGGCGCTCCGGCGGGGGCAGCGGGCCCGCGACCGTCGCATGGGCCGTCATCGCGCTGCCGCTGCTCGCGGTGTGGGTTCCGGCGGGCGTGATGTGCGTGGCCCCACCCCGGGCCCGGTTCCGCCTGCTCCTGCCGCTGGTCGCCGGAGTGCTGACGGCCGTCCCGCTCGCCCTGGCCCTCGCCACCCACCCGGTGACCGCCGAGATCCGCGGTCACACCGTCGGTTATGCCGTGCAGGTGTCCCCCGTGCTGCTGCTGGTCCTGGGCTACCTGCTGGCAACGGTGGGCTCGTTGCTGCTCTCCGGTCACCGGCGGCTGCTCGTGCTGGGAGTTCTGGTCGCCGTCGGGGCGGCGGCGTGCTGGGCGCTGTGGCGGCTGGAGTTCGTCTCGACGTGGTGCGCGTTCGCGGCGCTGTGTTCGGTGGTGCTGCTGGACTGGGTGCGGGCACGCCGCACGTCCGCGGGGAGGCGGTCCGGCCGATGACGGGGAGACGTCACACCGACGCCCGCGGCTGCTTCGGCCGACCCGGTGCCGGCCAGGTACCGGCAAGTGCCGTGCCCGGCAAGGGCACCGCTCCCATCCCTTCGTCCGGCCCACGGTGCATCGCCAGGGGCACCGGTCCCTGCGTCCCTCCCGGGTGCGTCCGGTGGCCGCGTCCCGGTCCGCCGGAAGGAGCCGCACACGGCCCCGCGACACGGCGCCGCACACTCACCGGCCGCCGTCGGCGCGTGCCGCCGCCCACCGCAGCACGGCGGAGCGGCCCCGGGCTGGAACCGTCCAGAGGGCGTGACCGCGCAGCCCCCACCGGCGCAGCAAGGTGTTCGCGGCAAGGAAGCCGCTGGTGGCCGCCCGTTCCATCAGCGCCACCGGCAGACCGGTGCGGACCGTGTCACCGGCGACGACCAGTCCCGGCGTGGGCGTGCCCACCGCCGGCCGGTCGGTGTACCCGCCGACGCGGAAGAGAGGGCAGTCGGCCCGCCACTCCTGGCGTGCGTCCACCACCCGGGCCGGCCGTGTCTCCGGGTACAGCCGGTGCAGTTCGTCCAGCAGTTCCTGCTGGACGACCGTCCGGTCGGCGTTTTCGGGCAGCGCGTAGGCGTGCAGTTCCACCACCGAGCCTCCGGTACGGGCGGTCCACCGGGCGGCCTCGCCCTCCCAGCCGCTGAGCACACTGACGTTGTCCAGGGCGCCGTGTCCGCTGGTGCCGAGGAACCCGGGCCGGTCCGCCCGCACCGGCCGGTCCAGCCACAGGCGTAAGACCAGGAACGGCGGGGCGGTACGCAAGCGCGACACGCGCTCACGCCACTCGGCGTCGCCGAGACCGCCGCAGTGGGCCACCAGTGAGCGCAGGCCGGCCGGATCGAGAGCGAGCACCACCGCGTCGTACGGCTCCTCGCGACCCGCGGCGGCGACGCCGAAACCGCCCGCCGGCCGGATGGAGATCCCCTCCACCGCGGCGCCGGTGCGCACCCGCGCGCCGAGCCGGCGCAGCCGTCCCGCCAGCGGGTCCCACAGCGCGTGCGGAAACGGTTCCCGCGGCACGTCGAACAGCAGGCCCTCCGCCGAGCCGAGGAAGTAGATGTGGAACATCAGGGCCATCTCGGCGGCCGACAGCTGCCGGGGGTCGGCGAAGAAGCTCCGGGAGAACACCTCGAAGGCCAGGTGCCGTGCCGCCGGAGGGAAGCGGATCGCCTCCAGGAAGTCGTACGCGCTGACATGGTCGAGACGGTCGTACACCCCGGGCACCCGCACATCGAGCAGCGGCAGGGCGGCGCCCGGGTGCATCCGGGCCAGGTCGCGCACGGAGAACGATTCGCTCAGTGCCGCGAACCCGAGCGCGCTCAGCGGCGGTGTGCGGGGCACGTGCCGGAAGCTGTCACGCCGGCCGTTGCCGTGCCGCAGGGGATAGTCGGGCAGCCCGGTGAGAAGGCGCAGTGACGGGTCGGTGCGGCGCAACAGGGCGCGCAGGTTGTAGTACTGCCGGAAGAAGGCGTGGAAGCCGCGGCTCATCGTCACCGTCGTGCCGTCGGCCAGCCGTGTGGGCCAGCCGGCGAGCCGTCCGCCGAGCTGCGGATCGCGCTCGTACAGGGTGACGCGTACACCCCGTTCGGCCAGCGCTGTCGCCGCGGTCGTGCCGGCGATGCCGCCGCCGACGACCGCCACCCGCGGAGCGCCCGCACCCTCGGCGCGTTCGGCGCCGGGCGGCGCGGGCAGCAGCCGGGCCAGCCGGTCCCGGCCGGGACGGGGCGTGCGGGTATCCGGTGCGGAAGGGCGCCTCCGGCCGGTCATCGCCCCGCCTCCCCGGCGCCGGAGGACGGGCGGCGGGCGACGACGGTGTGGGCGATGCCGGTGTGCCAGCCGGGCAACGGCAGCACCCGCACCCGCTCGAACCCGGCCCGTCCCACCCGCCGCGCCAGTTGCCCGGCCGTGTCGAAGGTGACGACGCTGCGCCACAGATGCCGGTAGAGCGGTCCGTCGCCGAGCAGCGTGGCGACCGGCAGGACGAGTCCGCCGCACACCGCGTCCCACACCGCGCGGTGCGCCGCACGTCCGCTCAGCGCGTACTCGTGGACCGCCAGCCGGCCGTGCGGTGCCAGCAGCTGGTATGTGCGGGCGAGTACGGCGTCCGGATCGGCGGTGTTGCGCAGCAGGTAGGCGGCGAACACCGCGTCGAACGGACCACCCACCCCGGCCTCGGCCAGGCGCTCCACCGGTGCCTGCACGAAGTGCACGGGCCGGGGCCACGACCGGCGGGCCGCGCGCCGCAGCATGCCCGCCGAGGCGTCGACGGCGGTGATGTCCGCGCCGGGTAGCACGGCGGCCAGAGCCGCGGTCGACGCCCCCGTTCCGCACCCTAGGTCCAGCACGCGCAGCCCGGCGCCACCGCCGCCGAGACCGAGCCGCCGCGCGGAGCGGCGCAGCTGGGCGTGGTACCCGGGGTTGGCCGCCACCAGCAGGTCGTAGCTGCCGGCGGCGTGGTCGAAAGCGGCGGCCAGGTCGGCGTCGCGCAGCAGAGGCATGCCGTCTCCGTGTGGGGTCTCGGTACGGGCGTCAAGCGGGGGGCGCGCCACGGCGGGGGGCGAACGGCAGGGTGAGAGCCGAACCCAGCATCGCGGCGACGGGCACGTGCACTCCGATGGACAGGTCCTCGGACAGGCTGGTGCGCCCGTCCAGGAAGCGCAGCAGCCGCGGCGCCGGCACCTGGGCGAACAGACGGGTGAAGAAGTCCGGGCCGTCGACCCGGCCGTGGTCGAGGGCGTGCAGCAGCACTGCGTCCATGACCCGGGAGCGGACCGAGTGGGCGGGTGGGGGCACAGGGAGGTGCCCGGCGTGCAGCGCGGCGGCGACGGCGGCCGTCTGGCGCTGGACGGTGCTGAAGGTGTAGCCCGTCGCGGGCCGGGTGGCGCCGGCCGCGGCTCCGATCCGGAACACGCACGCCGCGGTCTGCCGGGGGAAGTCCGCGTCCGTCATCGGTATCACGCCCTGCTCGCACGCCGTGACGTCGTGGTCGCCGATCCCCAGCACGTGGGCGGTGTAGTGCCGCAGCGCGCGGTCGTACGCGTCCCGTCCGAGCGCGCGGCGCGAGAACTCCGTGTACTCGACCAGCGCCTCGCACGGCCCGGTCGGCAGCACGTAACCGAACGACAGCCCGTGCGCGGGCTGCGGGGTGCGGAAGTCCATCAGCTCCACGGCGGTGGGGTCGAACACGGGACGGCGCGTGCGGACGAACCAGCCGCGGAAGTGCTGCAGCAGCGTCGTGCGGGCCGGTGGCAGGCGCGTGGGCGGCCGGGAGTCGAACACCCACCGGGCACGCACGGTCACCTGGCCGCCGTCGGCCAGGCGGGCGTGCACCAGCGCGCCGCTCCGAGCGGGCTCGACCCGCTCGGCGACGGCCTCGACGGCCGTCACGCAGGCACTGTCCGCGATCACCGGGCCGGCCAGCTCCTCGAACGCGTCGGAGCGCAGCATCTTGTAGTTCAGCGGCGCGATGGCGCGGTCGATCGTCCGCCCGCCGCGCGAGCGCACCCGCAGTCGCTGCCAGCTGGCCGTCAGCACCTCGTCGTACGGTCCGGGTCCCGATTCCCAGTAGCACCACGTGCGGCGCGCCGCGCGGAACGGGCCCGGCGGTGCCGCCAGCAGCACCGCGGTCACCCGGCGTGAGCCCGCGGGCGGCCGGGCCAGCCGCAGGGCCAGCGACAGTCCGGCCGCTCCGGCGCCCACGACGACGACGTCCGACTCCACGTCCACGGCGGCTCCCTTTCCGGTCCGGCGATCAGGCCAGTCTTCCCGCTCGCCGGCCCGCGCGGATGCAGCCGGGAGCGTGTCGGCCGGATGGGTACCCCCAGCGTCGGCACATCCGTCGAACGGCGCATCCGGCCGCGGTATCCGCGCGGAATGTGGCCCGGACAAGGAAGTGACTCCGAAGAAGTGACACGGAAGACGTGACACCGAAGAAGCAACAGAAGCAACAGAAGCGACACCGAAGAAGTGACACCGAAGGCGCAGGCCCGGGGCGCGACACCCGGCTTCCCACTGGCGAGAGGATTCGCGATGCGTTCCACCCCGGCGATCGGACGCCCCACGGCGGACCCGCCACGCAAGCCGTTCGCCGTGGCCGGGCCCCGCGACACCGGGGAGCCCTCCGGCCGGGCCGGCGACCTTTCCGCGCTCGGCGTGCCGGAGCACACGGTGGGCCGTGGCGACCTTTCCGACCGCGAGTCGGCCGGCCTGCGCGACCTCCTCGGCGCCCTCGGCGCCCGTGACCTGGTCGAGCGGAGGATCGCCCGGCCGGCCGGGCAGCCCCTGCGCCACCTGGGGGAGGCCGCGCCGGGGCCGGGCGCGGCGGCCCGGCTGCGCGATGTGCCGGCCGGGACCACCGGGGCAACCGCACAAGGGCCCGCGCCGGGCGGTCCGCCACCCGCCGCCGCCGTGGCAGCGGAGGCCGGCCGGTGACCAGAGCGATGAAGGGACCCACCGATCATGTCGTGGTCGTCGGCGCGGGCCTGGCCGGCCTCTCCGCCGCGCTGCACCTGCTCGGCGCGGGCCGCCGGGTGACGGTGGTCGAACGCGACCCACGGCCCGGCGGACGGGCCGGACGCCTCGAACTCGGCGGCTACCTGATCGACACCGGACCCACCGTGCTGACCATGCCCGAGATCGCCGACGAGGCGTTCGCCGCGGTCGGCGCCTCGCTGCGCGACCGCGTCGACCTGATCGAGCTGCATCCGGCCTACCGGGCACGCTTCGCCGACGGCAGCACCCTCGACGTGCACACCGACGCCGAGGCGATGGAAGCCGAGATCGAACGGTTCGCCGGCGGCGCCGACGCCCTGGGCTACCGCAGGCTGCGCCACTGGCTGGGCGAGCTGTACCGGGTCGAGCGGGGCCGCTTCCTCGACGCCGACTTCGACTCGCCGCTGCAGTTGCTCACCCCCGCTCTGGTCCGGCTCGCCGCGCTCGGCGGCTTCGGCCGCTGGGAGGCGCGCATCGCCCGCCACCTGCGCGACGAGCGACTGCGCCGCGTCTTCTCCTTCCAGGCCCTGTACGCAGGCGTCCCACCCGAGCGGGCCCTGGCCGCGTACGCCGTGATCGCCTTCATGGACACGGTCGCCGGGGTGTACTTCCCGCGCGGGGGCATGTACGCCCTGCCCCGGGCGATGGCCGACGTCGCGGCCGAGGCCGGCGCGGAGTTCCGCCACGGTCAGCGGGTCACCGGCCTCGAACGGGCCACGGGCCGTGTCACGGCCGTACTGACCGACGACGAGCGCATCCCCTGCGACGCGGTCGTCCTCACCCCCGACCTGCCCGTGACGTACCGCCTGCTGGGCCGCACCCCACGTCGTTTGGTAGGCCTCACCCACGCCCCCTCGGCCGTCGTCCTGCACGCCGGCTGCGACCGCACCTGGCCGGAACTGGCGCACCACACCCTGTCCTTCGGCCGCGCCTGGCGGCGCACCTTCCGCGAACTCACCCGTACCGGCGAGCTGATGAGCGACCCCTCCCTGCTGATCACCCGGCCCACCGCCAGTGACCCGGACCTCGCCCCGCCGGGCCGCCACCTGCACTACGTCCTCGCCCCCTGCCCCAACACCGACATCGGGCCCGGCACCACCGACTGGACCCGGCTGGCCCCGTGCTACCGCGACAGCCTGCTGCGCGAACTCGACCGCCGGGGCATGGCGGGCATCGCGTCCGCCATCGAGGAGGAACACCTCGTGACCCCCGCCGGCTGGAGCGCGCAGGGGCACGCGGCGGGCACCCCGTTCTCCGCCGCGCACACCTTCGCCCAGACGGGCCCCTTCCGCCCCCGCAACCTGGTGCGCGGCACCGCCAACGCCGTCCTCGCGGGCTGCGGCACCACGCCCGGCGTGGGCGTACCGCCCGTACTGCTGTCGGGAAAGCTGGCGGCCGCCCGGATCACCGGCCGGCCGCGGCCCGGCGGCGCTCCCGGCCGGTCGGCCGCCCCGAGGGCCGAGGGACTCCGACGGTGACCGCCCGTGAACTGAACGCCGCCGGCATCACCGAGCCACGTCTGCGTGCCGCGTACACGCACTGCCGCCGGCTGAACGCCCGGCACGGGCGCACCTACTTCCTCGCCACCCGTCTGCTCCCACCCGGCCGGCGCCCCGCGGTGCACGCCCTGTACGGCTTCGCCCGCTGGGCCGACGACATCGTCGACGCGCAGGGTGCCGACCCCGGCGGCCGGGCCGGCACCGAGGCCGAACGGCGGGCCGCCGCTCTGGACCGGCTGCGCGACGACCTCGCCCGGGGCCTGGCCGGAGAGGGCGTCGCCGCGCCGGTGGTCGTCGCCCTCGCGGACACCAGCCGCCGCTACGCCATCGACCACCGTCACTTCGCCGACTTCCTCACCGCGATGCGCAGCGATCTGACGGTCACCGAGTACGCCGGCTACGACGAACTGCGCGCCTACATGCACGGATCGGCCGCGGTGATCGGCCTGCAGATGCTTCCCGTTCTCGGCACCGTCGTGCCACGAGAGGAGGCCGCCCCGTACGCGGCGGAACTGGGCGTCGCCTTCCAGCTGACCAACTTCCTGCGGGACGTCGGCGAGGACCTCGACCGCGGCCGGATCTACGTTCCCCAGGACCTGCTCGCCGCACACGCCGTCGACCGGGACCTGCTGTGGCGCTGTCGGCACACCGGCCGTACCGACCACCGGGTCACCGCGGCCCTGCGCGAGTTCGCGGCCCTCACCCGCGCCGCCTACCGGCGCGCGGCGCCCGGCGTGCCGATGCTCCACCCCGTCGCACGCCCCTGCATCCGTACGGCGTTCGTGCTGTACGGCGACATCCTGGACGCCGTCGCCGCCGACGGCTGGGCGGTGCTGCACCGCCGCGCCGCCGTGCCCCGCCGGCGCCGTGCACTCGTCGCCGCCGACGGTCTGCTGCGGCTGACGGCGGCCCGCCTGACGACCCGGCACCCGACCACCCGCCCGAAGGAGGCCGTGTGACGCCCCCCTCCGCACCCCGGCGCGGGCGTCTGCCCCTGCGCCTGCGCCGCGCCCCCGTGGCCTGGGAGCGCCAACGTCCGACATGGCCCGACGCCCGGCCCGCGCTGATCGCCGACGCGCTCAAGCGGGCACAGGCCCGGCCGAGCGGCAACTGGTACGTCGTCGGCGCCTCCGGCGAGCTGCGCGCGGACCGGCCGGTGGCCCGCACGGTCGCGGGCCACGAGGTCGTGCTCTGGCGCGACGCGACCGGCCGCCTGGCCGCCGGACCCGGGGTCTGCCCGCACCTGGGGGCGCCGCTGGGGGACAGCCCGGTACGCTGCGGCACCCTGGTGTGCCACTGGCACGGACTCGCCCTGGACGGCAGGCCGTTCGCCGGCTGGGAACCCTGGCCCGCCCACGACGACGGGGTGCTGCTGTGGGTGCGGCTGGACGACGCTGGCGGCGAGGAACCCACGAGCCGCCCGGCCGTACCGGCCCGCCCCGCCCTCAGCGGGGCGCTGGCGGCCGTCCACACGGCGACCGGCCGCTGCGAGCCGGAGGACGTGGTCGCCAACCGCCTCGATCCCTGGCACGGGGCCTGGTTCCATCCGTACTCCTTCGTCGACCTCACCGTCGTGGAGACTCCCGGACCGCGGGGCACGGAGGACGCGTTCACCGTCGACGTGTCCTTCAAGGTGGCCGGACGGCTCGTCGTGCCCGTCCGCGCGGTGTTCACGGCTCCCGGTCCGCGCACCGTCGTGATGCGGATCACCGACGGCGAGGGCGAGGGTTCCGTCGTGGAGACCCACGCCACCCCGCTGGGACACGACGTCCTGGGCCGGCCGCGCACCGCGGTCGTGGAGGCCGTCGTGGCCACCTCCGGACGGCGGGGGTTCGCCGTGGCCCGCCGGGCCACCGCACTGCTGGCCCCGGTGATGCGCTACGCCGCGGGCCGTCTGTGGCGCGACGACCTGGCCTACGCCGAACGACGCTGGAGCCTGCGCTCCACGGGACGTTTTCCCGGATGAGGGGCCGGCCGTGACGCCGCCGTGCGCGGAGGCCGCAGGCATGTCCGGTCCGGCAGAGCCGCACCCCACTATTGAACGTGTTCAAAATTGCTGGCACGATGGGTCCCGCCACTCCGAGGGAGCTGAACGGGAGGACCAGGGCCATGACGAGCTCACTTCTCATGCCGCGAGGCCGTGTCCACTCGAGCACGTACGGCGGCAGGACGGCTGTGGGGAGCACGGACCCGACGCGGATCCTCGACTGGCAGCACCCGCGGGTCATGGAATCGCTCCAACTGATGGGGCTGCCGGAGGACTTGGGGGAACGCCCGGATCCGGCTCGCCGGACAGCGGCCCTGCGGCAGGCCCACCGATGGACAGCGGCAGCTGTGCGGCCGGTGTACTCGGTCCAGGACGAGCGGCCCGTGTCACAGGTGCTGCGCCGCGGGCGCGGCTCGTGCAGCCAGCGGCTGGCGGTGCTGGAGTTCGTCGCCCGGGCCCTCGGGGTGGCCACCCGTGTGCGTGGCCTGCTGGTGGACGGCAGGTTCTGGTATCCGCGTTTTCCTCGGCTCCGCCGGCTCGTCCCGCACCAAGTCGTGCTCGCTTGGCCCGAGTTCCGCATCGAGGGGCTGTCCCCGGCTGACCACCCCACGGCACCCTGGCTGGCCGTGTCGGAGCTCTTCGGCGGCCTGGACGAGTTGAGCGAGAGCCACGGCGGCCCCTTCACCAACGCCGGCCCGGAGACCCTGTTCGAGGCCTTGTCCAGGACGGCGGTCGACTGGAACGGAGCGACGTCCTGCTCCGCCGCCGGCGCATCGTGCGACCTCTCGGCCCATCTCCTCGCCGACCTCGGCCACTTCGACTCGCGCGACGAGCTTTTCGCCCGGCACGGTCAGACCCTCTGCGGGACGGCACGACTGCTGGCCGAGCCCGTCCTGGGCCGCCGCTGGGCGGGTGCCTAGAAAGCCACCGGACCCCACGGGTGCCTCTCGAGCCGAAGCTCGAGAGGCACGCGTAGGTCTCGTTCGGTTCGGGTCGGACTCCTCGTGGCCTGGACTTGTGCCGGCCGAGGAGCCGGCAGTGGTCTGCGGTCACCGGATTCCTGGACGTGCCGGGGTCGTCGGGCGGCCGAAGCCGCGCAGCCGGACTGTTTGCCTACCAGTAGTGCCGTCGGCCGGCGACCGCGTGCCCCATCGAGCCCAGGACCCAGAGGACCGCACCCACGACCAACAGGATGATGCCGATCGTCCACAGGATGGATATCCCTGTGAGGAAACCGACGATGAGAAGGATGATACCGAGGGCGATCATGGCTGGCCTCCTGGTGATGTATCGCTCCTGTCGCCCGGGTGCCCGAAAACGAACGCAATAAGCCATCCGCAGGCGCATGGAAATGTGCTGTGCGGATCGCCCCGGCTCACCGGTTTGCTGCGCCGCACGTCGACGACATGCCGGCGACGGGTCTCCTGACCACGGCACGCGGGTTCCGTCCCACGAGGAAGACTCCACCGGTGGGGGCTGTCGTCCGGCAGAGGGCGGGTCGGACGGCTCCCTCGGCGGCCCCGGCCGGATCGTCGCCGAGCGCGGCGCCTGCCGCGGACCGGTGTGATCGTCCCGACGCGGCGTACGGCTCCGCCCCTGGAACCCGCCCGTCCAGGCGCTGTTCGGCGGCGCTCCTGGCCGAAGCGCACACCGGCCCCGAGGAGTTCCGGCACATGGATCAAGGTCGACTCCGGATCACCGTCCCTCCGGACCCGGCGCGGTCCCGCCGCACGGATGCCCCGACCGCAAGCTCAGGGTGAGCCTTCGGGGCAGGGTGTTCCGCGCGGAGCTTCTGCGCGCGCTCGCGTGGGTCGTATCCCGGGCGCACGCCCTCGACCAGGACCAGGTCCCCGTCGACGTGGTCGGTCCGCAGGCGCAGGATGTCCTGGTAGGCGGGGGAGCGGTACCAGGCGCGGGCGGTGTCCAGGTCGGGGAACTCGATGAGCACCATGCTGCCCGGCCAGGTGCCCTCGACGACGTCGGCCGGCGGGCCGTGCAGCAAGAATCGTCCGTGGAACGGATCGAGGGTGACCTGAATCCGTTCCAAGTACTCGAGGATGTCGGGGTGATGGCGGCGGTCTCGCAGGTGTGCGAAGCCATAGGCGGACACGCTCAACTCCTTCGTGTGCCGGCTGGGGCACCCGAAGGTAGTCATGCGGGCCTCCGCCGTGCCATTACCTCGGAGGTAGCGGTGCGGCCCGGGAGCACCTGCCACCGTCCGGTCGCGGGGGCGACCCCTCAACGCGCGATGCGGTGCTTCCTGCCGCCCCGGCGGAAGCGCAACCCGACGTAGACGAGGTCGGCGACAAGAAGGACGGCGCCTATGACCAGCAGATAGAACAGACCATGGACCGCGAAACCGATGATGCCCAGGATCACGGCCGCGAGGATCAGGAGGAGGAACAGCGTCATCGCGTCTCCCGGCGGCTTCGGTGTCAACGTCTTGCGAGGCGCCGCTCGCTGCCGGCGCCCGATTCGTACTGCAGGTCGTAGTGGGCGAAGACGCTCGGTTCATCGGCGGCCGGCAGTTCTCCGTCGGTGTCGATGGCCGGGGCCTTCTTGACCACGTCCCTGCCGTGCGCGACCTTCAGGTAGCCGGGGCCGACCGTCGCACCGGGCAGGGGTACGAACACCAGGCGCCGACGTGTGGGCATGCCCACGGTCACTGTGGCGAAAAAGGGCTGGTCAGTGACGGTGTCCACATAGATCGACTCCAGAGTGCCGATCTTGTGGCCGGCAGGATCCACGACGTCGTGACCCCGCCATGAACGGATATCGTCTGCCTCGAACATCATGCGCCTCCCGCAATGGGAGTACCCCCGATGACGTCTACGATGTCATCGGGACTGCCGGCGTGCGCGCGCCGTCTCCCGCCCCTCGCCCGCCGCCGCGGAGAGCCCGGACGCCGTGGAGTCGCACGTCCCGGTCAGTTGCGCGGCCGTGTGCTCCAGCAGCATCTCCAGGGCCGCGGGATAGGCGCTGTGGGGCATGCACCGGGCGAGGAGCCGGGACGTGGCGGCGATGTGGGGATGTGACTCGGCGGACAGCCGCGCGTACGTGGAGTGCCACATCTCCTCGTCCCCGGCACGGGCCTCGTCCGTCAGCGCGAGGGACCCAGCGTCGAGCGCCGCGAAGGCGAGACTCTGGTCGATGAACGTGTGGTACACGCGGACGGCCACCGGGTCGGGCAGCCCGGCACCACGCAGAATCCCGAGAATGGTCTCGTCGACCGCGATCTCCCGGGGCCTGCCGGTGACCCGGCTGGCGGTGAGCACGGCGGCCTGCGGGTGGGCGAGGTAGGCGGCGTGAAGGGCACGGCCGAGCGCGCGCAGGTCCGCGCGCCACTCCCCGGTCGCCCTCCAGCTGTCGAGGGCCCGCCCCATCAGTTCGTCCCCGATGGCCCGGGTCAGATCGTCCATCCCGGAGAAGTAGCGGTACAGCGTGCTGGGGTCGGCGCCCAGTGCCGCGCCGAGACGGCGTGCCGTCAGCCCGGTGCTCCCGTGCTCCCGCAGCACGCGCAGGGCCGTCCGGACGATGATCTCCTCCGACAGCACCGTACCGGTGCGCGTGGGCCGCCGTCTCTGCCGTGCCGCCTCCGGTACGACCTGCTTCGCCATGTCCCTCGTCTCCCGCGTCGCCGGCCCGGCCCGTTCTCCGGCCGCCCTCCTTATGCCAACGGGGTTGACCTTACAACGCGGCATCCCATTGCATCGAGCCCTGCCGGAGGCGTCCGCCTCCCGAAGGAGGGTGTGTGACATGCGGGTACTTCTTGTGGGCGCGGGCGGCGTCGGGACGGCCGTCACCCGGATCGCGGCGCGCCGTGACTTCCTCACCCACATGGTCGTCGCCGACTACGACCTGGGTCGTGCCGAGGCCGCGGTGTCGGCGCTCGGAGCGCGGGGCGGCCGCTTCACCGCGCGGCGGCTGGACGCCTCCGACGAGGACGCGGTGCGCCGGATGCTCGTCGTCGAGCGGTGCGACGTGCTCCTCAACGCCACCGATCCGAGGTTCGTGATGCCGCTCTTCCAGGCGTCCCTGGAAGCCGGCACGCACTACGTCGACATGGCGATGTCGCTGTCCGAGCCGCACCCCTCGCGCCCGTACGAGGAATGCGGAGTCAAGCTCGGGGACGAGCAGTTCGCCGCGGCCGGGCGCTGGACGGAGGCCGGGCTGCTCGCGCTGGTCGGCATGGGTGTCGAACCGGGTCTGTCCGACGTCTTCGCGCGCTACGCGGCCGACGAGCTCTTCGACGACATCGAGGAGATCGGCATCCGGGACGGTGCCGACCTCACCGTGGAAGGCTTCGACTTCGCGCCCTCCTTCAGCATCTGGACCACGATCGAGGAGTGCCTCAACCCCCCGGTCGTGTACGAGAAGGACCGCGGCTGGTTCACCACCGCGCCGTTCAGCGAGCCGGAGGTCTTCGACTTCCCCGAGGGCATCGGTCCGGTGGAGTGCGTCAACGTCGAACACGAGGAGGTGCTGCTGATCCCGCGCTGGGTGGACGCTCGCCGCGTCACGTTCAAGTACGGGCTCGGTGACGAGTTCATCGCCAGGCTGAGGACGCTGCACGCCCTGGGTCTGGACTCGACGGCCAAGGTCACCGTGCCCGGCGGTGACGGGCCCGTACGGGTCTCACCCCGGGACGTCGTCGCGGCCTGCCTGCCCGATCCGGCCGGCCTGGGGGACCGGATGACGGGCAAGACGTGCGCCGGGACCTGGGTCAAGGGCACGAAGGACGGGACGCCGCGCGAGGTGTACCTGTACCACGTGGTCGACAACGAGTGGTCGATGAGCGAGTACGGTTCGCAGGCCGTCGTCTGGCAGACCGCGGTCAACCCCGTGGTCGCCCTGGAACTGCTGGCCTCCGGCGCCTGGTCGGGCAAGGGCGTCCTCGGGCCGGAAGCACTGCCGCCCCGCCCCTTCCTGGACCTGCTCACCGAGTACGGCTCTCCGTGGGGCCTGCGCGAGGAGATCTGATCCGACCGCCGCGGCCGTCACGGTCGGGGCGCGACACCGGCGCGCGGACCGGCCGGGACGAACCGCCCGAGATCCTGGTTCCCCTCGGCCGGCGACGATTCCCCTCGGCCGGCGGCCGACGTCTCATCCGCGCCGGCGGAGGTACGCGTCCAGCTCGGCGGCCCCGGTCAGCATCGCCCGCGCGCGGGTGGACAGCCGAGCGCGCCAGTCGCGCAGTGCGGCCTCCAGCGGCTCCAGTCCGCCGGCCGCCCGCACCTGGTCGATCAGCGGGGCGATCTGCTCCAGCAGGTAGCCGCCCCGCCTGAGTTGGTGGACCAGCCGGGCGTCCCGTACGTCGGCCTCGTCGTAGACGCGGTACCCGGTCAGCGGGTCGCGGCGCGGGTGCACCAGCCCGGCCCGCTCCCAGGTGCGCAGCGTCGCGGGCCGGATTCCCAGCCTCCCGGCCAGCGGCCCGATGAACGTGCCGCCGCGCCCGGGCACCGCGGCCGGCTGGGACCCCGCACCGGGCTCGGGCGCCGCGGTGGTCTCCAGGTCGCGGAGGGCGCTCTCCATGGCCTGGAGGGTCCGGCGGTCGTCGAGGAGCTGGGCGTGGCTCTCGTCGATGAGCCGGAGCGCCTCCCCGGCCGTGCCCTGGTTCACGGCCCGCATGATCGACGTCGCCGTGCGGTGGCCGTGGCCGGGCACGAGGGCCAGAAACGCGCGCAGGGCTCCGGCGTGCAGCGAGGTGTAGGTGCGGTAGCCGTGGGAGGTGCGACCGGCGGCCGGGAGGATGCCTGCCTCCTCGTAGTTCCTGATCGCCTGGGTCGACAGACCGTGCCCACGCGCCAGGTCGACCGGTCTGAGCCGCTCACCCTTTTGAAGGTTTTGCCCCATGGGACCGACCATATCGCGCAAAAGTTTCAACCAGAGGTTCAACGATACGGTTGAAGGCATGGCGACCGACATCGAGGACACCGCCCGACCCGTCGAGGCTGCCGCCGTCATGAGGCTGCTCCCGGCCCGGCCCCGGCTGCTCGCCCTCGGCGAGCCCACCCACGGTGAGGACACTCTGCTCGACCTGCGCAACGAGCTGTTCCGGCAGCTCGTCGAACGGGAGGGGTACCGCACGATCGCGATCGAGAGCGACTGCATGAGGGGCCAGGTCGTGGACGACCACGTCACCTCGGGCACGGGCACTCTCGACGAGGTCATGGAGCATGGATTCAGCCACGGCTGGGGCGCCTTCGCGGCCAACCGCGAGCTCGTGCGCTGGATGCGCACCTACAACGACGGCCGGCCCGCCTCCGAGCGGCTCCGCTTCGCCGGTTTCGACGGCCCGCTGGAGATCACCGGCGCCGCGAGCCCCCGGCAGGCCCTCACCGCACTCCACGGCTGTCTCGCGACCCGGGTGGACGCGGACCTGCTCCCCTGCACCGCGGAAACGCTCGACCGCCTGCTGGGCCCCGACGACCGGTGGACCGATCCCGCCGCGATGACGGACCCGTCCCGGTCCGTGGGGCGGTCGGCCGAGGCCCGGGAGCTGCGACTGGTCGCCGACGACCTGGTGGCGCTGCTCGACGCACAGACGCCGCACCTGCTCGCGGCTACCTCGCGGGACGACTGGGACCGGGCACGTCTGTACGGGCGCACCGCGACCGGCCTGCTGCGCTACCACCACTGGATGGCCGACACCTCACCGGCGCGCATGATACGGCTGTGCGCGCTGCGGGACCTGATGATGGCCCACAACCTCCTTGCCGTCGCCGCTCGGGGCCCCGCACTCGTCCACGCGCACAACTCCCATCTGCAGCGGGAGAAGAGCTCGATGCGGATGTGGCAGGGGCGGGTGGAGTGGTGGAGCGCCGGCGCACTGGTGAGCGCCCGGCTCGGCGAGGCGTACGCCTTCGTGGCCACGGCCCTCGGCACGATCCGGCACCAGGGAGTGGACACCCCGCCCCCGGACACCCTCGAAGGGCTCCTGTACGCCCTGCCCGAGAACCGCTGCGTCGTCGACGCCCCGCGGCTGGCCACCGCTCTCGGCGACACACGGCCCGCGCCCCGGGTGTCCTCCTGGTTCGGCTACGCGCCGTTCGACCCGGCCCAGCTGGCGAACAGTGACGGGATCGTGTTCGTCAAGGACGTCTCGAAGAGCTAGTCCCACCGCCGCCGGGTACCGGCAGTGCGGCGACCTCCGCGACGGCGCCCGGCGAGGGCTCGCCCGAAGGACCACGTGGGCCACACGGGCGCCCGCGCCCGCCCGCTCCCGGCTGTCGGCCGTCGGCGTTGACCGGAGCGTGAGCGGGCGCGGGACGAGGTGTCCGGTTCACCGGGACTGCGGCAGGGTCAGACCGCGCCCCGCCAGGCACCGGTCTCGGCGCCGCCGCGGGACTCGATGAACCCCTTGAACCGCTTCAGGTCGCCGGCGACCTGCCGTTTGACGAAACCCAGCTTGTCCCCGACCGTCTCCGCCAGGCCATCGGGGTCGTAGTCCAGCTGCAGCATGACCTTGGTGGTCCCGTCGTCGAGGTGATGGAACGTGACGACACCTGCTTGCCGGGCCTCGCCCGCGACCGTGGTCCAGGCCACCCGCTCGTCGGGAATCTGCTCCGTGATCACCGCGTCGAACTCGCGCTCGACTCCGCCGATCTTCGTCGTCCAGTGCGTGAGGGTGTCGGTGCGCTGCTCGACGCGTTCGACGCCGTCCATGAACTGGGGGAAGTCCTCGAACTGCGTCCACTGGTTGTAGACGGCGCGGACGGGGACGCTGACCTCGATGGACTCTTCGACCTGAGACATACGCCTTCCTCAGTCTGTGTGATGGGACAGTCATCGGGTTCCGGGTAAAGCCCTGTTCATGCCTGATGACTTCTTCGATCTCGTCCAGCTCGTCCGGTCGGGACCGGCCGGTGGCCGAGGCGCGGCCGTACGCATGCGATCCGTCAGCGCGTCAGGGCCTGGTCACGAGGCGACGTTCCCGCAGCCCGGCCGCCGCGGCTCGGACCGCTGATACGGGGGAAGGAACGGGCGGCCAGCAGGAAGCCGAGTGTCGTCAGCACGAACGGCCACGTGAACGGGCGGCCGCGGGACGGGGCGAGCAGTCCGGCGACGGCCGGTGTGAGAGCGGTCGCGGTGGCGGCGCCGAGCACCGCGAACAGCAACGTCGCCCGGGTGGCTGCCAGGTGCACACCGCAGAGGGCCAGTGCGACGAGCACGGCGTTGCAGCCCATCGTGCCGTCGGCGATCCGCGCGGCCGGCGCCCCGAGCGCCCAGGCCGTGAGGATGCCCGTCGCGCTGCCGCAGCAGACCACCCAACCCGCCACCCGGCTGGCCAGGAAAATGCCAGCAGGTGCGCCGCGCCGGTGCCGAGGGCGGCGCCGCCCAGTCCGTAGGCGCCGTACCGCCAGTCCTCCATGGACAGCGCGACGCCGAAGACGGCGCCCGCCCAGGCGTTGCCCAGGAACATGACCTGTACGAGGCCGCGCAGCGCGCGCACCCCGAACCGCAGACCGCGTGTCGAAGACCGGCGGCGACGCGCCGGCGAAGGCCAACCCCACCGCTGACCGGACGCGGCTCCGCGTCCGGTCGCACACACGCGCACTGGACGCCGCATGTCCGACCCCCCTGCTCCAACTTCCGCGATACAGCATTTTACTTCCGCGATGTGGGAGAGTGGGCGGCGGAGTCGGGTGCGCGCCACATGGGCCAGATGGCCGGCCCGCCACCGGGCAGGCGGATCTCGCCCATGACGCGGAAGCCCAGTCGTTCGTAGAAGGGAACGTTGCAAGCCCTGCTGGACTCCAGGTAGGCGGCCTCACCGAGCCGGTCGCAGGAGGCCAGTTGCTGGCGCAGGAGTGCCGAACCGACTGCTCCGCGACCGCGCCGCGCTCGGCCGGGCGCACCTGATGCCGTAACCGGCGGACGGCACCGACGGACGTCTGCTCGTGAAGCCACGGTGTGCGGGGAGGACGGGCCGTCCGGCCGTGCGTTCGGGCAACACGTGGGGCGCCCGTCCCACCGGTCGTCGCGGCGCGCGACGGGCCGGTGCCCTCCTCGGGGCGGGCGGCGGAAGAAGCGCAGTGAGAGGCCGCGGAGGGATGGACCGGCCTCGTCGGTCGACAGCACCGACGCCCACGGCAGCCGCCTCCACCGCGAAGTCACCCGCGGCCGGGCCGAGACGGGCACTGCGCGCACCCGCGCCGATGCGGCGGCCCGGCTCGTCGTCCGGTCGCCGGGGCCCGACGTTTGCCCGCAGCGGCGGCGGGCAGCGGGGAGTTCATGACTGAATCGAACAAGGAGTCGGGCCGGAAGCCCGCACCCCAGCAGGAGACCGCGGCCACGGTACGCCGGACGACGAGCAAGGCGACGGAACCGGTCGCTCGCGGAGCGAAGAAGGCGGTCGGCGCCACGGACGACGCCGTGTCGACCCTGGCGTCGGACGCCGAGCGGGCCGCCGAGGTGACCAGCGGCGCGGCCCGTACGGCGGCTCAGGGGATCGAGTCGGGGCGTCAGGCGCTGATCGCGGCGTCGGGTCAGGTCGCGGCCACGGCCAAGACGGCCTGGACCGTGGTCGCGCACCGCAAGCTGGTGGCGGCCGGCGTGGGCGCGGGCCTCACCGCACTGAGCGCGGCGTCGTACGCGATGGGCCGCCGGGCCGAGCGCCACACCCACGGTCCCCTCACACGGCTGACCGGTGGCCGTATGTGACGGGCGATCAGCCGTGAGAACGTCCCTTCGGCCACGGCACTCACCCTTCGTCGGGTGCCGGCCGGGCAACGGCTGCCACCGACCGGGGGAGCCCTTGCCGAGCCGGCGCCGCGCCGATGCTTCGGCGCCTCGGTGCGACGCGGACGATCCACAGGGCCTGGCCCCGGGTGGTTGCCCGCCTGCAGGAAATCGCAGTGGTCAGCCACGGTTTCCCACGGGCGGGGGCGACGGGCGACGGGAAACCCGTCGACCCCTGCGGTCCGAGGCGGGAACGCTGGTGCCGTCAACACCGAGCACACCTGCGACGACGCAGGAGACCTGCAAGGGGGAACCCCATGCGCAAGATGATCCGCGGCGCTGCCGCCTTCGCGACCGCCACGGCCGCAGTGCTGGCCATGAGCGGAGCGGCGCACGCCAAGCCCGCCAGCCCCTGGGCCGGTTGCCCGGACGGAGCGGTCTGCGTCTACCCGCAGGACCAGAACCCGGCCCAGAAGCCGAGCCTGGTCTTCTACAGCTACGGCGCGCACAACCTGAGCAACCAGTACGGCCGCCACTGGGTGCTCAACAACCAGTACGGCGGCGCCACCGCGAGCCTGTGCACGGGGTACGACGGAGCCGGCTGCGGCAGCCCCATCGCCCAGGGCACCGGCGTCTACGCCGACCTGTCCCCGATCAACTCCATCACCCTCAACCGGCCGTGACCCCCACCGACGGCTGACCGAGGGGCACCCACGGGGGAGCATCCGGAACCGCACCGCGGTTCCGGATGCCTGTTTTGCGCCACACCGCATAGGTGGCAGGGCCACCTGTCGCATCCCCGCAGTAACCTGGGCTCCCGCCGTCTCACGGCCTGGGCACGCTCGCCATGGGGGACCACTTGGGGGATCCGCGACAGCACGCCGACACAGGCAACCGGAAGGAGAACGACCCGGAACCGACGGTGCCGACCACACCGTCCTTCCCCGCTCAGCTACGACGACGCAGACAACAGCGCGGCCTGTCGCTCGCCGACCTGGCCCGACAGACCCACTACAGCAAGGGCTACCTGAGCAAGATCGAGACGGGTGCGAAACGCGCCACCGTCGATGTCGCCCGCCGCTGCGACCAGATCCTCGGCGCGAACGGGGAATTACTGCGCCTGGTCGTGGGACCGCCGCGCGCGGCGGAACGGGACGACGGCAACGATGTCGGCGAACCCGCCTGCCCCTACCCGGGACTGTCCGCGTTCACCGCGCAGGACGCCGGCCGGTTCTTCGGCCGTGAGCGGGCTACGGCCGCGCTCGTGGAGCGGGTGTTCGACAGAGTGGGGGAGGGGCCCCTGCTGCTCGTCGCTCCCTCGGGCGCGGGCAAGTCGTCCCTGCTCAACGCCGGACTGGTACCCGCACTGCAGCGGCCGGGCGGTTTCCCCATGGCCGGCGCCGAACGCTGGCCGGTGGTCACCCTGACACCCACGGTCCGGCCGCTGGACGAACTCCTCGACCGCACCGCCAAGACCCTCGGCGAGGATCTGGACTTCACCGCCGGCCGGCTCACCGACCACCCCGAAGCCCTGCTCACCGCCGTCCGGGCCCGCGCGGACGCCGCCCCGGCCGGACACCGGCCACCGCCGCCGCCCCGGCTCGTCCTGCTCGTCGACCAGTTCGAGGAGCTGTTCACGCTCTGCCCGGACGACGCCGAACGACGCGCCTTCGCCCGGGTGCTGTGCACACTGGCCGCTCCACCGCCCTCACCGGCGTACGATCCGGCGGTGGTCGTCCTCGGCGTGCGCGCCGACTTCGCCGGCCGCTGTCTCGATCTGCCGGAATTCGCGCCCGTCTTCACCGCCGGCCTCTTCGTGCTGCCACCGATGACCACGGCGGAGCTGTGCGAGTCCATCACCCGACCGGCGGAACTCGCCGGCGCCACCCTCGAACCGGGCCTCGTGCCGCTGCTGTTGCGGGACGCCGGGCTGACCGGCGGACCCGCCACCGAGGACCTTCCCCCCGGCGCGCTCCCCCTGGTGTCGCACGCGCTGCTCGCCACCTGGCGCCACCGGGAGGCGGGCACGCTGACCGTCGCCGGCTACGAGCGCACCGGCGGCATCCGGGGAGCCGTGGCACGCACCGCCGAGGACGCGTTCGCCCAGCTCCATCCCGCCGAGCAGAAGACGATCCGGCGCATTCTGTCCCGGCTGGTGCAGGTGTCCGACGGCGCCGGGGCCACCCGGCGCCGGGTCGGCCGCACCGCGCTCATGTCGCAGTCGGCCGACACAGAAGGCGCCCGGACCGCGCTCGACGTCTTCGTCCGCGCACGGCTCATCACCGTCGACAGCGACGGCGTCGAGATCACCCACGAGGCCCTGCTGCACAGCTGGCCCCGGCTGAGGGCGTGGATCGACGCCGACCGTGCCGGTCTGCTCACCGGCCAGCAACTCGCCCACGCCGCGGCCGCATGGGAACGCGAGGGCCGCGATCCGTCGGCGCTGTACCGCGGCACACGTCTGGAGACCGTGCGTGCCTGGGCCGAGGAACTCGACGGGCCCGGCCCGCTGGGCACCGTGGAGGAGGCGTTCCTGCGGGCCAGCCAGGCCGAGGAGGAGGCCCGCCGGCACCAGGCGCGCCGTCAGGTGCGGCTGCGGCAGGCGATGGTGGCCACCCTCGTGGTGCTGCTCGGCTGTGCGCTGGCGGCGGGCGGCCTCGCCTACCGGCAGCGGACCGACGCACTCGACCAGGAGCGCCTCGCCCGCTCGCAGGCCCTCGCCGTCCAGTCCACCTCGCTGGCCGGCGGCCGCCCGGAGGCCTCCATGCTGCTCGCCGCGGCCGCCTACCGAGCGTCCCCGACCGCCGCGGCCCGCGGAGCCCTGCTGAGCACGCAGGCCGAGCCCTTCGCGGCCCGCCTCGCAGGACACCGCGGCCCGGTCAACACGGTCGCCTTCGCCCCCGGCGGCAGGCTGCTCGCGACCGGCAGCTCGGACGGCACGGTGCGCCTGCGGCGCCTCTCGGACCACCGGACGACCGCGACCCTCACCGTTCCCGGGCGGATCCGCTCGATCGCCTTCAGCCCCGACGGCCGTACCCTCGCCGTCACGGCGTCCGACGGGCCGGTACGGCTGTGGACCCCGGGCACCCCCGCCCGCGCCGTCGCCCTGCCGGCCGACACGCGCGGGGCCCGCGCCGTCGCCTTCGCCCCGCGCGGCCACACGCTCGCCGTCGCCGTCGGCGGCGCCGTCCAGCTCTGGGACACCGGTGGGGCTCCCCGGCAGGCCGCCCGCCTCACCGGCCACCGCGGCAGGGTCGACGCGCTCGCGTTCGCCCCGGACGGCCGGATGCTGGCCTCGGCCGGCACGGACCGGACCGTACGGCTGTGGAACCCCGTCCTGGACGAGCCGGTGGCCGTCCTGCACGGTCACACCGACGAAGTGCTCGGCCTGGCCTTCGCCCCCGACGGCCACAGCCTCGCCAGCGGGGGAGTGGACCGCACGGTACGACTGTGGGACGTCGGCGCCCGCAGGGTCGCGGCGACGCTCACCGGACACAGCGACGACGTCAACGCCGTCGCCTACACGCCCGACGGCACCACCGTGGTCAGCGCGAGCGGGGACGGCACGACCAGGCTCTGGGACGTCCGCAGCGGACGCCTCGTCACCACCCTGACGGGACACACCGACTACGTGATGTCGGTGGCGGTCGACGCCACCGGCACACGGCTCGCCACCGGCGGATTCGACCAGTCGGTCGTCCTGTGGGACCTGCGCGGCCGGACACTCGCCGCACGCCCCTTCACGGAGGTGTCCACCGTCACCTACAGCCCGGACGGGCGCCTGCTGGCCACCGCCGACGCCGACCACACCGTGCGCCTGTGGAACCCGGCCCGGCGCGGCGCACCCGCGAGCCTGACCGGGCATCAGGAGAGCGTCACCACCGTGGCGTTCGCGCCGGACGGCCGCACCCTCGCCTCGGCCGGCTCCGACGGCACGGTCGTTCTCTGGGCGGTTGCGCGCCGCCGCCCGATCGCCGCGCTGAACGGCCACAGCGGAGCGGTCTTCGCGGTGACGTTCGCGCCGGACGGCCGCACCCTCGCCTCCGCGAGCGCCGACGGCACCGTCCGCCTCTGGGACGTGGCCGGCCGCCGTCAGCTCGCGGTCCTCCACGGCCACACCGACTACGTCAACGACGTCGCCTTCAGCCCGGACGGGCGCACGCTGGCCAGCGCGGGCGACGACCTGACGGTGCGTCTGTGGGACGTGCGCACGCACCGCTCGCTGGCCACGCTCACCGGCCACACCGGCGCGGTCCGGGGCGTCGCCTTCGGCCCCGACGGCCGCACGCTGGCCAGCTGCGGCAACGACGGCACCGTACGCCTGTGGGACGTGGCACGGCGACGGCTCCTCGTGTCGCTGACCGGCCATACCGGCTCCGTCCGCGGCCTGGCGTTCTCACCGGACGGGCGCCTCCTCGCCAGCAGCGGAAACGACCGTACCGTGCGCCTGTGGGACGTGCGCGCACGGCGGCCCTGGGCCACCCTCACCGGACACGCCAACGCCGTCTGGGGGGTGGCCTTCGCGCCCGACGGGCGGACGGTGGCGAGCAGCAGCAACGACGGCACGGTACGGCTGTGGAGCCTGGACCCCGGGGCCAGGCTGGCGCGGATCTGCCGCCTGGAGCGGGACATGGAGCCGGCGACGCGCCGTGCCCTGCTGCCGGGGGAGCCCGTGCCCCGCGCGTCGGCGTGCGTGCAGCACTGAGCAACAGCCCTGCTCGGCAGGGGTTTCCCCAAGGTTGCCCGTTGCCCTTTCGGTCAGGCCCGTACGGCACCCTGGACCGGCACCACCCCACCGGACAGGCTGGCGACCGCAACCACTTGCGCCCTCCAGCAACCGACCACATCAGGAAACGGGGGTTCCCGCATGCTCCGGAGAAGCGGTGCCATCGGCACGCTCATCGCCCTGCTGACCGTTCTCTTCCTCACTCCGGCGGCGACCGCCGCCGACCGGTTCGTCCGGCCGGCGAAGGCGGCGGACGGCGGCTGCGGCGTCCTGGCTCCCGGCGCCCCGGCGGCGGCCGAACGGGCCATCGACGCCGCCTGCGCCCAGGTCGCGGCGGGTGTCTGGTACACCTGGGACGGCGGTCACGGAGACCAGCCCGGTGCCACCTACGGGAAGAAGGACCCCACCGACCCGGCCAGCGACGACGACCCCAACCGCCTCGGCTTCGACTGCTCAGGCCTCGTCCGCTACGCCTACGCCCAGGCGACCGGCGCCGACATGCTCAACGGGGACGCGAGCGACCAGTACTACACCTACCGCACAGCCGACCGGTTCACCGCGGCCCAGGGCCTCGCCCCGTTGCTCCCCGGCGACCTGCTCGCCTACGGCACCTCGGCGGACCTGCACCACATCGCCATCTACCTCGGCGCCGGCAAGATGGTGGAGGCCCGCCAGTCCGGCACCAAACTGATGGTCAGTGACGTCCGCCTGGGCGGCGACTACTTCGGCGCCGTCCGCGTCGACACGGGAAGCGTCGAGGGGCCCGTCTTCCGCACCTGGGGCACCGGCGTCTGGACCAAGGCCCAGCCCTCCACCGCCGCCGCCCGCGTCTACGCCTTCCCCGGCCCGAGGACCGTCCGGGTCGCCTGCCAGAAGCACGCGGAGGTCGTCACCGCCGACGGCTACACCAACGACGCCTGGTCGTACCTGCCCGACTACCACGCCTGGGTCACCAATATCTACATCCAGGGCCCGGCCTGGCTGGACGGCGTGCCGACCTGCACCGGCTGACCGGCGCGGCCCCGCGGCTGCGGTCCCCGCGTGCCGGGGGCCGCACCGCGCTCACACCCTCGATCAGTGCGTGACCGGTTTCTTGACGCGGGCGGTCTCGTCCTTCACGAGCAAGGAGAGCAGGGAGGCGACGGAGAGGCCGGCCTCGGCCGGATGGCGCAGCACCTTGTCCGGCTCGATGCGGTAGGTGTTGGTGCGCCCGTCGCGCGTGTGAGAGAGGTAACCGTCCTGCTCGAGATCGGCGATGATCCGCTGGACGGCGCGCTCCGTGAGGCGGCAGTGGGCGGCGATGTCGCGGATCCGGACATTCGGGTTGTCGGCGATGGCCGCCAGTACGCGCGCGTGATTGGTGATGAACGTCCATCCGGAGTGAGGTTCGGTGACTTCGGCCATGCACCGCATTTTAAGCGGAGCGGTTGCCGGAACTTCTATACGTGACATATCTTTCGTGTAATAGTTGACGTAGTTCGATGAGGGGCGACCCGCAGGAGGAGTCTGACCGTGTCGTGGGACGAGGCAGTCATGTCTGACCGGGGGACTGAGCGCGATCCGTCACAGGCGGCGGTGCTTCAGTACGAACGGCACGGGGTCTGGGTCGTCGTCGCATGCGGCTCCTACGACCTGGATTCGATCGCACCGCTGGCGACGGCGCTGGACGCGGCGGCCAGGAAGTACCGGACGGTGGTCCTGGACGCCTCCCGCGTGGTGTTCGCGGACTCCACCTTCCTGAACCTGCTGATCCGCACCCACCATGCGACCGGCCTGCGCGTGGCGGCGCCACCGCTGCAGGTCCGGCGCCTGCTGGAACTGACGGGGACCGACACCGTCCTGGACGTACGGGCGACGGTCGAGGAGGCGGTGAGCCGGTCCGGCGCGGGCTCCCTCGGGCCGGAGACGGACGACGGGGTGAGGGGGCTCGCGCACGACGTCGCATAGTCGCCGTGGCGGGTGGGCGGACGAGACGGTTCTCGACGCCCCCGCCCATGCCCGCCCGATCCCCGGGGTGTCCGCGGCCTTCTGGATCACAGCCTGCGCCAGCGCGCGCTGCACCACGAGAACGCGCCGAACGCGGCCAGGCCGAGGGCGATCAGCGCCAGCAGCCATGGACCGGCCGGCAGATCGCGGAAGGAACGCAGCGTGTCGTCCATGCCCTTGGCCTCGCCGGGCCGATGCCGGACGGCCGCGACGACGGCGAACGCCCCGGCCGCGGCGAAGACGGCACCGCGAGCCGTACCGCCGACCACGCCGAGGAAGTCCGTCAGCTGCCGGGCCCTGCGCGACATGGCGCCGGTCCGCAGGTCCTTCCGGAACCTCTTCCTCATGGCCCGGACCGAGATCCACAGACCGCCGGCCACCACAGCGGCACCGGCGACACCCACGAGCCACTGACCGCCCGGCCACCTCAGCGCCATGCCGGTGACATCCACCGTGCGGCGGTCGGAGGCGCCGCTGCCGCTGCCCCGGTGCCCGGCCGCGTAGGACAGCACCGAGAAGGACGCGAAGGCGTAGAAGACGCAGCGACCGGCAGCTGCGGCCCGCTTCGACGGTTTGCCACCGTCGGGTCCCGCTCCGCCCAGCACCGCCTCCGACAGCTGCCACAGTGCCATGCCTGCGAGCCCGGCACCCACGATCCACAGCAGGGCCGCCCCGAAGGGTCTGCCGGCCAGTTCCTCGAGTGCACCGCCGCGGTCGGCCTGCCGGCGGCCTCCGTCGTCGCCGAGAGCGATCTGGAGGGAGATGACGCCCACGAGGACGTAGAGCAGTCCACGGGCGGCGAAGCCGCCACGGGCGGCCACGGTCATCGCCGTACCGTCGGCCGCACGGCGCACCCGACCGCGCCGTCCCAGTGTCCATGACTGTGCATCCATACATCGCCGATGCCCCGCGGGCCGCCGGCGACACCTCACCGACGCGGCACCTTTCGGCGGCGGGTCCGTCACGGGGCCGCCACAATCGAACGGTTGCGTGCCGCACCGGCGCTGCCGGTGCCCGTCTCCGGCAACCCTGCGGTAACCTGGCCGGTCCGCGTGGTGGACCGGAGGCGGTCGCACCGGGGAGGGCAGGGAGGTCCGATGCACGGCACGGCCCCGTGCACGAGCGGCGAATCCGCCGTGGGCCGGCATGCCGCAGCAGTGTCGTCCACCGACGCGGGATGCCCCTGCCGTTCCGTCAGGTTCCCCTGCCGCCCGATGACATGTGCCTGCCGTCCCGCCGGACGGATATGCCGCTGCGTCACCTGCGTCCGAGCCGGAATCGGCCCGGACGAGCACGTGCACTGCGACGCGGACACCACCGGCCCCGATCCTGTGACCGGCACGCGCGCCGGCCGGGGCACCGGCGCGGCCGACACTGTCCCGCCCGGACCGCTCGCGCCCCCGAGGGCCGGCCGTGAGATGGGCGGGCGCGGGGAGGTGGAGCGGCGGTGACCCCGTATCAGGAGCCGGGGTCCGAGCCCGGCCGGGACCGGGCCTTCCACCACCCCGCCGTGTTCTACTCCACGGAAGAGGACTACCTGAAGGGCGTCGGGGACTTCGTCCGCACGGAGGCACACCGTGGCCGCCCCCTGCTGGTCGCCGTACCCGGCGAACGCCTGAGCCTGCTCCGGGACGTCCTGGGCACCGGCTGCGACGACGTCCTCTGGACCGACATGCGGCAGGCCGGGCGGAACCCGGGGCGCATCCTTTCCATGCTCCAGGACTTCGCCGACCGGCATGCGGACCGGGACCCTTCCATAGTCGGTGAGCCGATCTGGGTGGGGCGCACCCCGGCCGAGGCGCGGGAGGCCACGCGCCACGAGGCACTGATCAACCTGGCTTTCGCCGGCCGGCGGGCCACGATCCTGTGTCCCTACGACACCGCCCTGCCCGAGCACACCCTGGCGCAGGCGCACCGGACACATCCGTTCATCGTCGGTCCCGGACTCCACCGGCACAGCCCGGCGTACGCGGACCCGCTCGCGGTCTGCCGGGACTGCGACACCCCACTGCCCGAACCCGCGGACGCGGTCGTCCTGCACTTCGGTGAGCGGGACCTCGGAAAGGTCCGAGACGCTGCCGGGGACTGGGCGGAGGCGGCGGGCCTGTCAGCGCGGCGCCGCACCGACTGGCTGCTGGCCGTCAACGAGGCCACCGGCAACTCCGTTCGCCACGGCGGAGGACGCGGCACCCTGCGGCTGTGGCGTACGGCCGGCACGCTGGTCGCCGAGACACGGGACCGGGGCCGGATCGCCGATCCCCTTGTGGGCCGGCGCCGCCCCGATCCGCTCTCCCCGGCCGGCGGCAGAGGAGTGTGGATGATCCACCAGATCTGCGACCTGGTGGAGACGCGGACCCTCCCCTCGGGACTCGTCGTGCGCCTGCACCTGCGGCTGGACTGACATCTCGTCCCGAAAGAGTGAAGTCGGGTGAGACGGCTGACCGTTGGGGCAGTCGAGTGCCATGGAAGAGCGCACCCGCACCACCGAACCCGCCCTTCTGCCGGTCGAAGGAGGCGCAGGATGAGCAGAAGTGGAGGGATCACCACCGTCGTCCTGCACGAGGGCCGCGTGGTCACGGCAGGCGTATTCGGAGAACTGGACCTGTACACAGCCGCGGGACTGGGCACCGTGCTGGCCGAGTGCCTCGATCTGCGGCCGGCGTGCCTGATCGTGGACGTGTCGGCGGTGTCGTTCTGCGACAGCTCGGGACTCAGCGCCCTGCTGCAGGCCGCAGAGGCGGCTGCGCATGCGGGGACGGACTTCGTCCTGGAGGGCCAGAAAGCACCCACACTGCTTCGGCTGCTGGCCGTGACCGGCCTGGACGCCGTGTTCGGCATCCGGCAGCAGCACGGCCCTGCCTCCCGCCCGGGCCCCGCCGCTCCCTGACCGTCGTCGGCCGGGTCCCGGAGCCTGGCGGTTCCACGCCCGGGCTCCCCACCCGGTTCGCGTCGCGGCAGCGCGGCGTGTCCGCCGCGCCACGCCTCGCGCTTCTCGCTCTCCTTCGGCGAGAAGCGCAGGGCGGGCCGTGCCCCTACGCCTTCGGGGGCCTGACGGCGATGTCGAGGTAGAAGGCGTCGATGCTGCGGACCGCCGCCTCGAAATCCTCCAGGTTCACGGGCTTGGTGACGTAGGCATTGGCGTGGTGGTGGTAGGCGCCGGTGACGTCGTCGGGCGCGGCGGACGTGGTCAGTACGACGACCGGGATGGTCCGCAGGTCGGTGTCCTCCTTGACCACGGCGAGGAACTCCCGCCCGTTCATGCGCGGCATGTTGAGGTCGAGCACGATCAGGTCGGGGCGTTCCTTTTCCGGGTCGCGCAGGTATTCCAGGGCGGCGATGCCGTCGGGGACCTGCGTGAGGTTACGGGTGCCCCGCTCGGTGAGGGCGTCCTGGATGAGCATCGCGTCGGCGACGTCGTCCTCGACCAGCAGCACGTCGTAGGGGCGGATTGCGGCGGCAGCCATGATTCACGAACTCCGGGGTGTGGGGCGATGGGTCGGGTGGTGTGTGCTGCTGGTGATCAGGCCGGGCCAGCGGCGCCGGGCTCCCTGGCGGCTCATGCTGATCGCCTGACCGATCTCGGGGTAGCCGGCCCCGCCGGCGGCCGCGGCGTGGGCCGCCAGGTTCTCCAGATACCGGACGGCCTCCTTGACGTCGGTGAGGACCCGCAGCCGTACCAGGGCCCGTCGGCGGGCGTGGTCGAGCGTGTCGGGGTGGTCGGCAGGCGATGGGAAGGTGTCCGGTTCCAGATGCCGGGCAAGCTCGTCCACCACCTGAGTCATCAGCGCGATCGTTTCTCCGGACGGGTGGGGAGGCGGAACCGAACCAGGCATGGAAGCACACTAAGGCGTTGATCGCACCGGGGACAACATGCGTTGTCGCACGCTGGGTACAGTGTGTTTGCCGTAGCTCCGTCCATGATCGGGGCCCGCAGAGGGAGAGTTGCAGACCGCGATGAAGACCGAGCCGTCCGAGACCGGGGGTGCGTTCTCCGGCTGGACCACGCGACGCTGGCTGCGCGTCGGGGTCGCCACCACCCTGGCAGTCCTGGCAGTCCTGGGGGCGCTGGGCGGCTGGGCCATGTGGCGCACCTCGCAGGTGACGGCGGACCTGGTCGACAGGCGCTCTCCCGCCCTGATGGACGCGATGCGGCTGGAGCAGGCCCTGGTCAACCAGGAGACCGGCATCCGCGGGTACGGGCTGTCGGGCCGTTCGGACTTCCTCCAGCCGTACGCGCAGGGCGTGTCCGGCGAGAGGACCGCTCTCGAACACCTGCGGCCGCTGGTGCGGGGCGACGCACGAGCCGGTGCCGACCTGGCCGACGTCGAGCGGCTGGCCGGGACCTGGCAGGAGCACATAGCCCGGCCCGTCTCGGCAGCCTCGCCCGGGAACGCCGTACGGCTCGCCACGGAACGCGCGACGCAGGGCAAGGCCGACTTCGACTCGCTGCGGCGTGCGATGACGCGTCAGCAGGCGCACCTGGAGAGCGAGCGACGGACCGCCACTCGTGAACTGCGGCACACAGTGGCCCTGCGCGACTGGATGTTCGCGGTCATCGGCGGGGTCATCGTCCTGGTGGCGGCGCTCGTCTTCGAGGGGCTGCGCCGCGGTGTCACCGGCCCGATCAGCCGGCTCGGCACGGCCACCCGGGACGTCACGCAAGGCCGTTTCGACCGCTCCCTCGAGGGTACCGGCCCGGCCGACCTGCGCCGGCTGGCCGCGGACGTGGAGTCGATGCGCCGCCGCCTGGTCGAGGAGCTGCACTTCACCGAGGAGGCCCGCAGACTGCTGGACGAGCAGGCACGGGACCTCAAGCGCTCCAACACGGAACTCGAGCAGTTCGCCTACGTGGCCTCGCACGATCTGCAGGAACCGCTGCGCAAGGTGTCCAGCTTCACCCAGCTCCTCCAACGCCGCTACGGCGGCCGACTGGACGAGAAGGCCGACCAGTACATCGCCTTCGCCGTCGACGGCGCCAACCGTATGCAGACCCTCATCAACGACCTGCTGGCCTTCTCCCGGGTCGGCCGGGTGCACAACGACCACCGGCGCGTCGATCTGGAAGTGGTGCTGAGCCAGGCCCTGGACGACCTCAGCGTGGCCGTCGAGGAGACCGGCGCCGAGATCACCCACGACCCGCTGCCCACGGTCTTCGGCGACATGACCCAACTGGGCATGCTGTGGCAGAACCTGCTGTCGAACGCGATCAAGTTCCGCAGCCCCGACAGGCCGCCGCGCATCCACATCAGCGCCGTGAGGGAGGAGGACACCTGGGAGTTCGCGGTCGGCGACAACGGCATCGGCATCGCCGCCGAGTTCCACGAGAAGGTCTTCACCATCTTCCAGCGACTGCACACCAAGGACGCCTATCCGGGCACCGGCATAGGCCTGGCCATGTGCAAGAAGGTCGTGGAGTTCCACGGCGGAAGAATCAGGATCGATCCCGACTGCTCGTCGGGCACCCGCGTCGTCCTCACGCTCCCCGCAGCCGAAGACCGACCGGTGTCCTCCCAGAAAGCGACGCGGCCGTGACCGGACCATCGGAGCGCCCCGAGGACCAGTTCCGCATCCTGCTCGTCGAGGACGACGACGGAGACGCCCTGCTCGTCGAGGAACTCCTCCACGACACCGACCTGGCGCACACCCTCACGCGCTGCCGCTCGGCAGCGGAGGCGCGAACCGCACTGGCGGTGGGCCCCGTCGACTGCGTGCTGCTCGATCTGCACCTGCCCGACGCGTCCGGCGTGGAGACGGTCCAGGCCATCCAGGCGGACACCCTTGCGGCCATCATCGTCCTGACCGGACTGGACGAACCCCGCGCGGGGGTCGACGCCCTCGCCGCAGGAGCCCAGGACTACCTGGTCAAGGGCAAGGTCGATCCCGACCTGATGCAACGCGCCGTCCGCTACGCCGTCCAGCGAAAGCAGGCCGAACGCGCCAACGCGGCCCTGCAGATCGGACGGCTGCGCGCCGAGGAGAACGCACGACTCGAGCGCGGGCTGCTGCCCGAACCCCTCCTGTCGTCGACCGCCGTCACCGCCTCCAGCCGCTACTTCCCGGGACGGGCGCAAGCCCTGCTGGGAGGTGACTTCCTCGACGTCGTCCAGACGGACGACGGACAGGTCCACGCCGTCATCGGAGACGTCAGCGGACACGGCCCCGACGCCGCTGCCCTGGGCGTGTGCCTGCGCATCGCCTGGCGCTCCCTGACGCTCGGCGGTCATCGCGACCAGCACCTGCTCCACCTGCTCGAACAGATCCACATCGCCGAGCGCGCCGTCAGCGACCTGTTCACCACCTGCACGCTCATCACCCTGGACCGGGAGGCGGCCACCCTCACCCTGCACCTGGCCGGTCACCACGCGCCCCTCCTCGCCACCTCGGAGGGAACCCGCGAGATCAGCGCGACCCACGGCATCGCCCTCGGCATCGCGCCCGGCCTGGGCAAGTGGCCCGCCACCACGCTCGCGCTGCCCGCCCGCGGCGCGCTCATCGCCTACACCGACGGCCTCATCGAGGGTTTCGCCGACGGCACCGGCGCACGCCTCGGCGTGGACGGCCTGCTCCGCATCATCGACACCATCCGCACGCCCGACCCCGGGGCCCATCTCGACCAGCTCATCGCCCGGACCCGCACCCTCAACGCCGACCGGCACACCGACGACCTCGCCGTGCTCCGCCTGGACTGGGACACCAGCACTCCCGGACACACGGCGGGCGCCTGGCGCACCGCACCCTGAACCCGGGCGGGACTCCGCGCAGACGCGCGGACGCACCGCTGGTCGCCCGGTGCTGGTCTCTTCCCCAGCCGGGCGGCCGTGCCCTGCGCATCCTGTCCTCCGCGCACCGCACCCGGCGGCGTTCATGCCCCTGCAGAGGCCGCCACGCGCTTCCCCCACGGTTCATGCATCAAGCGCATGGATCTTGTTAGGGTGCCCGCATGAGGATGACGCTCGGCGAGCGGGTGCGGGCCACCACGGCCGCGCTCATGCAGGTCACGGGGGAGTCCCAGGCGGACCTCGCCGCCGCTCTCGGCGTGAGCCAGACGCAGATCAGCCGCCGCCAGTCCGGCAGCGCGGCATGGAGCCTGAGTGACTGCGAGGCGCTTGCCGCGCACTACGGCATCGATGTTCTGGACCTGCTGGCCGGTCCCACCCGGGCGTGCGACGCTCTGGCCCCACACCGGCGGCGCGGCCCCCGCGGCACAGCCGGCCGCGACCGCACCGCATCGGCCGTACCCAGGTGGCCCCGGTACTCGCAGTGAACCCGTCGGCCACGCGGCGGTCAGCCGACGAGCGAGCCGGAACCGTCCGACCGTACGGCGCCGCGGGGTGAGAGGGCGAGCCGGGAGCCGGTGCGGCCGCAAACGGGCCGTCAGCTGCATCCGGGGCCGGCGTTCAACCGGGTCACCCAGGCTCGCGGCGCCTCCCCGCAGCGGGGTGCCGTCCGGGGCCGTTTGATTGCCGCTCAGTAGCGCTGGGCCTTGGCGAGAAACGGCGTCAGCTTCGGCTGCGGGGGCTGGTGGCTGAACGCGATGGACTGTTCCTTCTTGCCGGGCTTCAGTTTCTCCGCGCCGAGGTAGCGGGTCTCGACCACCTTCCCGGCCGCGTCCTTGAAGTCGATCTGCACGGCGTAGGAGGCCGTGCTGCCGGTCTTGTTGGTGATGGTGACCAGCGCAGCGAGCACTCCGCCGGTCTGCGCCTTGGGCATCCCCGTCATGGCGACCTCGGAGAGCGCGTTGCCCCGGCCCTTGACGTTCTTCAGTTCCTTCTGCGCGGCCGCGCTCCTGCGCGCGGTCTCGGCGTCCACCGACGCCTCGAACTCGGACGCCCGGGCGGACGCGGACGACGCCGCGGCAGAGGCGGAGGCCCGGGCCGAGCTGATCGCCGCGGACGCCGAGGAGGCCAGCGCCGACGGCGGTGTTCCGGAGAACGAGGCGGTGTCGGGTGCGCTGGAGCGCTGCGGCAGGGCGGCGCTCTGGCCGTTCCCGGAGCCGCAGCCCGTCACCCCCAGCGTGAGGAGAAGGCCGCCCAGCGCACTTGCCAGGGTGACGCGGCGCCGGGCGTTGCCGGAGCCGCCGAATCGGTTCAGGGTCATGCTGCCGTCCAGAAGGTGGAGGTCCTGGCCTTCATCGTGAGGGCCGGACGCACTGCGCGCGAGTCGGCGACCGAGCACCGACGGGACCGGCCCGCCGCCCGACGCCCTCGGGTCCCGTGGCGGGTACCTCCCGTGTCGGCCCCGGTCCCGACGACGTCAGGTGAACAGGCGGGCGAGGTCTCTCGTGTCCTCCGCGGCCATGGTGGGGGCGGTCATGGAACGCGGGTACGAGGCAGGGTCCGCGCCGCGGCGCAGCCAGGCTCCGCCAAGCCCTGCCCGTCGCGCGCCGTCGACGTCCCACGGATGGGTGGCGACCAGCATCATTTCGGCCGGACGGACGCCGGCACGCTCGGCCGCATAGCGGTAGGCCTGCGGGTGCGGTTTCCAGCGGTGCGGACCGGCCACGTCCAACAGCGCGGAGAAGCAGTCCTGTACGCCCGCCCGGGTGAGCAGCCTGCCGGTGAGCTCGGCAGTGCCGTTGGTCATCGTCACCAGCCGGTACCCGGCCGCACGCAGCCCACGGATCCCCTCGGCGACATCCGGGTGGACGTCGAGCTCCGCGAAACCGGACTCCACGTGGCCGATCGCGTCCTCCAGACGGTCCCGGCCGACTCCCTCCGCGGTCAGCAGTTGGCGCAGGCCGTCGCGGGCGACGTCCGTGAAGTCGGCGTAACCGCCGGCCGCGGTGAGGGCAAAACCGTCGCGCAGCACCGAGGCGAACCACAGCGGCATCACGTCGGCCCGGACCCCGACGGCCTCGAACCGGCGCCGCAGCGGCGTCAGATCGCTGAGCGTCCCGTTGACGTCGAAGACGAGGACGGAGGGTCGAGCTGAGGACGTGGTCATGTCTCTCCGGGCACCAACCGTACGCGGGGAACGCGGAGCACCTCGTGGCACCTGCCCGTCAGGAGGCGTCGCGGTGGCGGAAGGCGTCCAGCACCCGGTCGACGGGGCCGAGGACCGGCGCCGCGAGCTTGTTCGTGGCCTCGTTGTTGACCCAGCGGTGCGGCCGGGTCGGCGCGTAGGCCTGGGTGAGCTTGACCTCGGCGCCCAGCATGCGCAGCCGGGCAGGGCTGACGGCCTTTCCCAGTGCGGCGAACTCCTCCCGCTCCTCACGCGCGGCGTGCTGCGAGACCGTACGCCGGACCTCGTTGAGCCGCCGCAGATAGCCGGCACCGTCCGGTCCCGTACGCCACAGCGCGATCAGCAGCTCCTTGGCATGCTTCTCCTCGTCGCGGCGGCGCGCGGCCAGCATGCGCCCGTGTCGCAGGGCACGGCGCGCCACGGGGTGGACGTGCGCCTCCTCGGCGGCCTCGTGGACGGCGAGCAGGCGCATCAGCCGGTCGAAGTTGCGGCGGCGTCCCGGGCCGGGCAGGGCGGCCCGCAGGAATCCGAGCTTGATCTGCCGGTGCTGGCGGGTGAGCACGTCGACGACGTTCTCGCCGCCCAGAGCCCGCACCGCCCGCCAGGACCAAGCAGGAGCGGTCGTCGCGGCCTCGGCCGTGGCCTTCCCGGCGAGCAGGGGCCTGGTCGCCGTCTTCAGCACTGCTTGCTTGGTCAGGGTGCCCATGGTCCGTCCCTCCTCACGTGTCCCAGCGTTCCTGGGTACCCCGGTGCCGCCGCGCTCACTCGCGCGGTCCCGCCCGTCAGGTCGTAGCTCGCGATTGCGCCTTTCCCGGCGGCAGGAAACCCTGGCTGCACCAGGAGGCCAAGCGTCCGGTGGGCCGAAGGCGGGACACGATGAAGGTGTGGACGAGGAACAGGGCACGGGCGCAGGTGGTCCGGCTGGAGCTGTGCGACCTGTGCGCGGCCACCTTCGCGCAAAGCGAGGCGGTGCGTGGATATGTGCCCGACTCGTCCTCCGCCGACCCGCACAACGGCTGGTTCGACGGCCTGCGGCTCATCACGGCGTGTGGACCGGCCCACTTCGCGATCATGCAGGAGGTCTACCGCAACCGCGGGTTCGCCGACGAGGAACTCTGGGCGGCGAAGATCGCCCGTGCACTGAGCACCGGCCCGCCCGTCCTCACCCTCGTGGAGCTGGCGTGCCGGACCGGTCTCCACGAGCCGGAGATCAGACGCGCCATCGCCTGGCACAACGCACGCCTCGGGCCCCGGAAGCCGCCGTGATTCCCACGGGCACGTGCTCGGCGCGCGGCCCCGGGACCACGTCCGTGGGTCAGAGGTCGGCGACAAGGAGCCGGTAGCCGACGTCGATGGTGTCGCGCGTGAGCAGCTCGGCGTGTCGTGCGTGCCAGCGGCCGGTTGCCAGGTCGTCCGCGAGCCGGGCCAGGCCGGAGGCGATGGCGTCGTCGCCGGTCTGGGCCAGCAGCGAGATCCCCGCGCGCACCTGAGGATCGAGGTAGGCGCCGGGGCGGCGCCAGTACGCGGCGGCGAATCCGTCCACGCAGTCATGGGGGACCGGCACGGGCTCCTGGCGCGCTCCGCCGAGCAGCTCGATCAGCCGTTCTGCCGGGGTGGCGCGGGTGTCGTCGAAGGCGGCTGCCTTCGGGAGGTAGTCCCGGACCAGCCAGAACCGCTCGCGGAAGATCCGCTGGTCCCAGGTCAGGACGACGACGCGGCGGCGCGCGACCCGGCGCAGTTCGCGGATCCCGGCTGCCAGGCCGGTCCAGTGGTGGACGGTGAGCAGCGCCATCACGGCGTCGGTGGCGTCGTCACGCAGCGGCAGGTGCTCCGCGACGCCCTGAACGGCGGGAGCCGATCCGGGTGGGCGCTGGGCGATCATGACCCGGCTCGGTTCCACCGCGAGGACCGTGCGCGGCGGTTCGTAGGAGCCGGTGCCGGCTCCGACGTTGATCACGTCGGTGACGTCGCCGAGCGCTGCGTCGATCTGTGCGGCGATCCGCGGATCAGGCCGTCGGGTCCGGGCATACGTGGCGCCGAGTTCGTCGTAGGTTGCCATGCCGGTCAGTATGGGAAGCGCACGCCGGCCCGGCGCCGGTATCGCGTGATGTACCGCGTGCATCCAGCGGGTTCGGCGTCGTCCGCGGATCCGCCGGTGACGGCCCGTCGGCTGGCAGGGAGTCGTTCGGTTGCGGCTGCCCCACCCGGCGCCGTGATCGCCGTCCTGGCGTGGCGGGCGGCCCGCTCGGGGCGGGGAGGCCCGCTCGACCTCGCCTGCGGCACCGGCCGGCTCGCGTTCCCGTCGTCCGCGGCGCTGCCGCACGCGTCCGGCCGGGCCGCGGCAGCGGTCCGGCAAGGTACGGCGGCCGGTGGTCAGTAGCGCAGAGCCGTACCGACGACCGCGCGCACTTCGCCGGTCAGCTTGCGGTTGCTGCGGGCCGTACCCTCGCCGGAGGCGCCGGCGGCCACGTCCTTGACCGTCACCACGACCACGTCCAGCAGGTTGCCGCTCTTGTCGGTGAAGTTGACCTGGACGGCGAACGACTTGGCCGAATCGGCGGTGTTCTTGGCGGTCACCTTGGCCGTGGCCCGGCCGTCGCCGGCGATGGCGGCGGCACCGAGGGTCACCTCGTCCTTGGCGTTCACCCCGTTCTTGGCCTCGTCGAGCTTGCGTCTGGCCTCCGCCGAGGCCGAGGCGAGCGTGTCGGCACCGCGCGAGGCGAGGGACTCGGCGGCCGAGGCGGCCACGGAAGCCGCCTTGCTGGCGCTGCCGGACGGGCTTTTGGAACTGTTGCCGGAGCACCCGGCCACCGCGATAGCGCCCACGACCAGCACCGCGCCCGCCGCGCCCCGTGTCCAGTGCCCGTTCATACCACGACTCCCGTGACCTCGGAAACGGCCTGTTCCACTCAGTGAAGAGTGCATGGCCGGGTCCCGCACACCGAATGAGGTACCCGGGTGTCACGGGCACCCGAACGGCCCCGTCGGAGTGCCGCGCGGTCTCATGGCCGGCCGTGCGGCGCCCCTACGCGTCGCGGTCGCCTCACTTCTGCCGGGCGCAGTCGTAGAGGCGGAAACTGCCCTTGGTGCGCCAGCCGTACTTCCCGGAGCGGATCCGCGTGCAGTGGGACTTCACCCACGTGGTGGTGGGAGTGGTGGGCCGCAGGGGAGTGAGCAGAACATAGCGGAGCTGGTGCGTGGTGATCAGGGTGCCGAGTTGCGGGGCGGTGGGGAACGGCGTCTTGCCGGTGAAGCCTCCCATGACGAGCATGGGTTCGGACTGGGCGCGCAGGAGACGTTCCGCGGGGTAGGCGGCCTGGGTGGCGAGCAGGTACTTCTCGCCGTGCCGGTTCGCGACGAGGTAGTCCAGCAGGCTGATGTCGTGGGCGCTGGGCTCGTCGAGCCCGACCCGGCGCAGCGCGGACGGGTGGTGGACGGCTTTGCTGTAGGTCTTGCCGACCGGACCCGCCGTCGGCGACGTGGAGGCGCCCGCGTAGAGCGGGTCGAGGCTGGAGGCGGCCCAGCCGGCGGGGACGAGCAGCGTGGCCGCGATTCCGGCGGCCAGGGAGCCCTGCACCAGCCCTCCGGAGGCGCGTGACCCGCTGGTCCACAGGCCCGCCGCGGCGCACACCGCGAGGATCAGGGCGAGCACCAGCAGCCAGGAAGCGAACCAGGTCGGCGCGTCGAGCACCAGTGCCCACGCCACCGTCAGCACGATGGCCGCCGGCAGCAGCGTCCGCCGCCTGCCGCCTGCCTCGTACTCGGACCGCAAGAGGGCGAACCCGCCACCGGCGAGCGCGGCGATCGCCGGTGCGATCACGGCCGTGTAGTAAGGGTGGTTGCCATTGGAGATGCTGAACACCACGGCGTGCACGGCCAGCCAACCGCCCCAGAGCAGGAAACCGGCCCGCAGCAGGTCGGTTCGCGGTGCGCGGGCGCACCACACCACGCCGAGTACGGCGGCGAGCACGGCCAGCGGCAGGAACCAGGCGACCTGCGGGCCGACGGTGTGGTTGACCAGCATCCCCCAGCCGGTGTTCCCGGTGGTCCGGCTGGCGGAGGTCGCAGAAACGGCACCGAGCGCGGTGTCGTCGTCGCTGAAGCGACTGAGGCCGTTGTAGCCGAAGACCAGGCTGAACGGATTGTTGTTGGAGGTGCCGTCGACGTACGGGCGGTCCGCGGTGGGTGTCGCCCAGGCGAGCAGTGCCCACGAGCAGGAGACGGCCAGCGCGACCGCGCCGCTCAGCAGGAGGCGCAGGACCCGCCGCAAGGGCGTTCCGCTCGCCGCCAGTTGATAGACGACGGCGAAGACCGGCAGCACGAGCCATGCCTGCAGCATCTTCGCCTGGAAGGCGAGCCCCACCCATGTGCCACAGGTGATCAGCGGGAGCAGCCGTTCGGACTGCACCGCCTTCTGCAGGGCTCCGGCGGCTGCCACCAGCAGCAGCGTGAGAGCGGTGTCCGGGATGGTGGCCCTGTTGAGGACCACGGTGACCGGGGTGAAGGTGAGTATCAGCGCGGCGATCAGCGCGGCGAACGGCCCGGCCCACGCCCGTACGATCCGGTGGAGCAGCCATACGGTGAGCACGCCCTCCACGACCTGCGGCAGGGCGACCGCCCAGGCGTGCGGGCCGAAGATCCAGACGGAGATGGCCTCGGGCCAGAAGGCGCCGGGCAGCTTGTCCAGGGTGATCGAACCGCTGGTGTCGAGACCCCCGAAGAAGAAGGCCCGCCAGCTGGTGGCCATCGAGCGTATCGCCGCGCTGTAGTAAGGGTGGATCGCGGCGTGCCCCATGCCCCAGGCGTACAGCAGCGCGGCGACGACGAGCACGGTGACCAGCGCCGGGCGTTCCCAGTGCGCCGGCTCCTGCGAGTGGCCGCCGCGGCGGTGCGACGAGCGGTGGTGGCCGGAAGGGTCGGTGCTCTGGGTGGTGGGGAGGGTGGCCATGGCGGAAGGTCCTTGGATCAGTGGTCAGGCGGAGCGGCGGGTGACTGGCGGTGGGCTGCCCGGGGTCTGGGGGCACGGCGGATGCCTGCCGTCCGGCGACACGCCGTCCGGCGAACCGCCCATGGCCGTGCCGTCGGTGGCGGAAGGGCCGGGATGGGAGCTGCGGCGGACCCGGCCGTCGAGGCCCATGTGCGTGCCGCGGTGGCCAGGGGCCGGGGCCGACGACCGCGGACCGGCGCCGGCGGTGACACGGGGTCGGGCGGGGACGCCGGGAGCCGACGTGCCGGACGTCGCCGACGACGTGCCGGCGGTGCGCCGCCCCGCTGTCGTCCCGGCGCCGTCCGCTGTCGTCTCGGCGCCGATGGCGAGGCGCGCGTCTCCGGCGGGACGTCGGTGACGCTCCGCTCGGCATCGGCCGGCACCACTTCCGGCACGCGCTCGGATCGAACGTCGGCCGAGCCGGCCGTGGTGAGGGCGGTTACCACGGCCAGCGGTGCGACGAGCGAGGCGTCCGGCGGGCGCACCTCGTCGGGCAGCGGTGGGGCTGCGGGACGGAGGGTGCGGTGTGGCGCGGCGCCCGGAAAGCGGTGGGCAGGGCAGCGGATCCTCTCTCAACCGGCGACGAGCGCTCGAACGTTCGACAAGGGCACACTTTAGCCGTAGGAGATCACACAACCATCACACTGGTGTCCCCGCGTCGTCCCCGTCCCGTCCGCGCGTCGGCCCGCGGGGTACCGTCCGAACGGCTGGCTCAGGCGCACCTGAACCAGCCGTTCGAACGGCGACCGGGCTGACCTTGCCCAGGGGGCCGGGGCGTGCCGCACGCGGGGCCCGTCTCCCGGCTCCGGTCAGCGGACGAACCGGAGCCCGGGTCAGCGGACGAAGGCGATCTCCGGGTAGCTCTTGGAGGGGCCGTCCAGCAGGGTGCTGTGCTTGTGGCGCAGCTCCTGGTCGAAGAAGGCGGCGAGGTAGTCGCGCTGGACCTTGATCGCCCGGTCGGGGTCGATCGTGCCGTACTGCTGCTGCACCTGGTCCGGGGAAAGACCGAGGAGGCCCGCCACCTGCGGCACCAGCCACTCGTTGTCGCTGAACGACAGGTGCCTGGAGCCGTGGAGCTGGACGTCGACGTGGTACCCCTTCAGATGGGGCCACAGCTTGCGCCACGACGAGTCGTTGTTGCGGTTGTGCGTGCCGGAACTGAACAGCATGAACGGGCGGTTCAGGTCCTTGCCGGGCGCCGTGCCGAAGAACTGGCCGTCCAGGTTGGCGCCGGCGCCGATGCGGGGGTCGAGCTGCATGGCGGTGTCGACCGCGGCGCCGCCCAGCGACCAGCCGAACATCCCGATGTGGGACGTGTCCACGGACTTCGACAGACCGGAGGGGAGCTGGGCGTGGTCGGCGTCCGGGTTGCCGCCCTTGGCGATGGTGCCGAGCTGGTTGATCACGAAGCGGATGTCGGCGGCGCGCACGTTCAGCGTGTCCGACGAGTGCGAGCCGGCCGGCATGGCGTTGACCTCGAGCCGGTTGCCCGGGAACTGCACCTCGTTGGCGTCATGGGTGTGATCGACGGCGATCACGATGTAGCCGCGGCTGGCGAGGTCCTCGGCCAGAGCGGTGCCCATGGCGCGGTCCGAGTGGAGCCCGGTCGAGTACAGGAGCACGGGGAGCTTGCCGAGCTTCGTGTCCACCGGGGCCAGCACGTGACTGGAGGTCTGCGGCAGCGTCACCTGCTGCGGCGACAGGCCGCGCGAGTACAGGAAGTGCGCACCCGAGATGGAGGGCATCCACGGTGCCACGGCGTGCCCGGTCGTGGAGGACGCCGGGTACCAGTACGTCACCATCAACTCGCGCGCCCGGTTGCCGGCGACGTACGGGTCCGTGCGGGACTTGTCGACAAGGTGCTGGCTGAAGGTGCCGACCTTGTACGGCCCGCTCGGCGCGGGAAGCTTGAGCTGGACGGTGGCGCGGCCGCGGCTGAGCGTGGCGGCCGGGTGGGTGCCCTGGGGCAGGGCCGCGGCGTCGTTCTCGGGCGCCCAGGACGTGTTGTCCTCGTCCGGCGAGGACCCGGTGGCCGTCGGCTTGCCGGAGTCCTTCCCGGCGGCCATCGACGGCGTCACTCCGGCACCCAGAGCGACGGCGAGCACACCTGCGGTACCGACCGCTCTGGCTATGAGTCTGCGGCGCGGGCGCGGTCTGCGGTGTTGCATAAAACTCCCCTGGTGACTGCGAGCCGTTGGGCCCGGCAATGGTCAGGGGCACACCGTACCGCTGCCCGGCCCGACGGATGGCAGGACCACACGTACTTCGCGCAGAGCCGCTCCTCGGGGAGGCTGAGGCGGGCCGGATACACGCGACCAAAGCCAACGAAATGGTGCGTACGCGAGGTCGCGTCATTGCGGGCGGACACTGCGCACGTGCCGGCGCCGGACCGGCTCCAGCTCCGGGCAGGCTTCCGCCGGTGCCGGTGCCGGTGCCGGTGCCGGTGCCGGTGCTCGGTGGAGGTGGCGGTGCTCGGTGCTCGGTGTCCGTGCCGGGTTGCGGGAGCGTCACTTGCGGTCGCGCAGGAAGGCCGGGATCCCGTCGCGGGTCGGGTAGTTCGGCAGGGGCGCCGGCCTGCCCCGGAGGAACGCGGTGACGACCGCTGCGGCTCGTTCGTCATTGCCGTCCAGACCGTTCCACATGTGGTGCCCGACCCCGGGCATGTACTGCACGCGCTGAACGGCGGGATCGTCGGCGAGGACGGTGGTCTCCCACTGCCGGATCTGGGAGGAGCACTCGGCGATCATCAGCATGGCGGGCGTCTGCGAGTGCCTCAGGCGCCGGGCGAGGGACGGGGAGTTCTCCACCGTCTGCTGGACGCGGAGGCTCGCAGCCGGGCTGAACGAGAAGTTCTGTGCCGTGTCTTCGGGCGGTATGCGCTGCGCGTCGCGTGCGCAGTAGGCGGACGCGGTGTCGCTGCCGAGGTCGGCGGCGGTGAACGCGTTGTCACCTTCGGCCTGTCCGATCAGTCCGGTGCCGGGGCTGAGGAGCCCGAGTCGCATGAGGCCGAACGCCACGGCGTACCGGGGGAGGTGGGTCGACCGCGGACCGGACGGGCTCGGCGCCAGGCCGCGGGCGGACGGGCGTCCCCGGTGCCCGGCGATCCTCGAGGTGGGGCCGTCCATCGGACCGGGTTCGGCGATGACCGCCCGGTGCAGATCCGCGGCGACGGCGGGGTCGGCCAGGGCCCGGGTCAGGACGACCGCGCCGGACGAGAAGCCCAGGACGTCGACCTTGCCCTTGCCGAGACGGTGGATGAAGACGTCGAGGTCACGGACGGACCGGGAGATCGCGTACCGGTCCATGGGGAGCAGGCCGCTGCGGCCGCCGCCGGCCTGTTCGTAGGCGTAGACGTCATGGCCGCGGCGCGCCAGGAGCTGCAGGAACCGGTGGTCGAGCAGCGATATGCCGCGCACCGGACCGCCGTTGAGATACACGAGCGGGACCGGGTGCCGGGCCCCGGGGTCCGCGGGCGGGTAGTGGTACACCGCGACGCGGCTGCCCGTGGCGAGACTCCAGTGCTGTGTGCTCACGAAGGACAGGCCCGGCGGATACCGCCGGGTCGTGGGCACGGTGGGGACGCAGACCGACGCCGTCAGTGCCGCCGCTGCCACCACCGGCACGAACGGCACGAGTCGTGCCGCTCCGCTACGGCTGCGGCCCCGCCACAACGCGGCGGCGCAGGCGATTGCGAGGGCCGTCAGCCAGGCGGCGAGTCCCGAGCCGGCCCCGTCCGTCAGGACGACCAGGACGAGAAAGACGGCAGCCAGGGTCAGGACGGCGGTCAGGGCCAGGAGCAAGCGTCCGGCGAACTGGACGAGACGTAAGGCGAACGTAGGCACGGCAGGGCCTCCCAGAGTTTCAGAACGACGTTTCAAAACTACGTTATCAAACGAGGTAGGCTCCTCGTCATGGGTAGGCCCAGAACCAACGACGAGGCGGTCAAAGAGCGGCTCGTGGTGTGCGCGACCGAGATGCTGGCCACCGGCCCGCGCGAATCGGTCACGGTCCGCTCCGTGGCCGCCGCCGCCGACGCGTCGACGACGGCTGTGTACTCCCTCTTCGGCGGCAAGGACGGACTGATCGCAGCGGTCCGGGACAGAGCCGTCACCGGCCTGTTCGAGGAGCTGTCGGCGGTGCCGGGCTCGCGGGATCCCCTCGCCGACCTCTATGCCCTGGCCGTCGCCTACCGGGCATGGGGGTGCGGGCACAGGCACCTGTACGCGGTGCTGTTCGGAGGGGTGCAGTCCTTCGAGCCCTCGGACGCGGTCGGCACCCGTGACCCGGTGGGGCCACTCATCGCGGTGATCGACCGGGCCGTGACCGATTCCGTCCTCGCCGGCGAGACGACATCGATCGCTCTCTCGCTCTGGGTGACCCTGCACGGGCTCGTGACGCTGGAACTGGCCGGTGCCCTCGACACCCCAACGGCCGAAGCCGCCTTCCGGTCGACGGTCCACGCCACGCTGCGCGGCTGGACGACCCCCGCGGTGTTCCGCGAGCTCCGGCACGCCGACTCCGCGACCTGACAGGTGCGCAACCCGGCCTCGTGCGCAATCCGGCCTCGTCCCGACAGTTGACGAACATGACGGGCCAACTGCCGTCGGTGCCCGACCCCTTCACCTGCTGCGCAATCCGCTTGCGTAGCTTGCGCCAGTCTTGCGTGCATGACGCGACGACTTGCTCAGGTTGCCCAGAAGGCGGGGGTCAGCGAGGCGACAGCCAGTCGCGTCCTCAACGGCAAGCCCGGTGTGTCCGCGTCGACGCGCCAGTCCGTACTCACGGCCCTGGACGTTCTGGGCTACGAGCGGCCCACCCCACTGCGAGGAGAGCGCGCCCGACTCGTCGGTCTGGTCTCACCTGTGACGACGCCGTCGCCGTCGAGCAGGCCTGGCGCCACCTGGCCTCCCTGGGGCACGAGCGGATCGGGCTGGTCCTCGGCCCCGGCGACCACGTTCCGTCGCGGCGCAAGCTGGCCGCGGCCCGGGCGTTGGCGAAGGCCGCGGGCGGGGACCTGCCGGAGGCGTCCGTCGTGCGCTCGATGTTCTCGCTGGAGGTGGACAAGCCGCCGCCTCCCGCCTCCTGGACCGGGCAGTCACCGGCATCGTGTGCGCGAGCGACCCTCTCGCCCTCGGCGCCGTCCGTGCCATGCGCCGACGCGGCCTCTCCGTTCTCTCGGACGTCTCGGTCCTGGGGTTCGACGACTCGGCTTTCATGAACTGCACCGAGCCGCCGCTCGCTGTCCACGGTCCGTCAGCCCATCGAGGCGATGGGGCGAGCGGTGGTCGCGCTGCTCCGCGCCCAGCTGCAGGACAAGCGGTCCCACGCCGGCGAGTGCTGTTCGAGCCCGAACTGGTGCTGCGGGGCTCGACCGCACCCCCTCCGGCCGGCTGATCCCGGCCGTCGGTGCCGCGCTGCTGCGCCCGGACCTGCACATCGCCACCTGGGGCGGCATTGGCGCAAGCGCGCCCACGCGGCCGCCCGTACCGATGCCGACCTCGCTTTCTCCGCGCGCCGCGCCCGGTCGCCCTCGACGTGCCCGGTGGGCCGACACCGGGAGCCTGACGCAAGTTGGTTGCAGGCCACCACAGCGTCCTTTCGTGGCATCAGGTGCCGGTCGACGCCGGACAGTACGGCCGTCCCCGTGTCATCACAAGGGCGCCCGGGGTCGGTTCGGGCCACGGCCGGGAGCACCGCCGCACATCTATCGACGAGCTCTGTCGAACAATTACAAGAATGGCGCGATATCTTGCGCTCACCTGTACCGAGTGGTTGAGTGTGCGGCGCCCCAACAACGCACCTCGTCGCAAGCGCCCTTGCCCCGGGCCGCCCCCGACTTCGGGGCGACCTCACCGAGTTCATGCCCGAAGGGGACCACTCATGAGAAGTGCCCGGTTCCGCCGCACCCGCCGCGCCGGCGCGGTCGCCCTCGTCTCCGCGCTCACGCTGACCGCGCTGGCCGCCTGCGGCACGAGCGCGGGCGGCAACGGCTCCGGTGGATCCCAGGGAGGCGGCTCCGCCGACCCGGCCGCCCCGCTGGACCCGAAGACCAAGGTGACGCTCACGATCGACTGCATGCCTCCGACGGCGAAGGCGGCCGAACTCAAGGAGTGGAAGGAGGACGTCGCCGAGTTCAACAGGAAGTACCCCGACGTCACCATCCAGGGCCGGTCCACGCCGGGCCAGTGCGAGGAGCCCGCACGCTTCACCGCGATGCTGAAGGCCCACTCCCAACCCGATGTCTTCTACACGTACTTCACCGACCTGCAGCAGGTGCTGGACAACAACGGCGCCGCGGACATCACGGCCTATGTCGGCGACAAGACCGTCCCGCTGCTGAAGAACATCGACCCGCACGTTCTCGGCGCGCTCAAGCAGGGCGGCAAGCTCTACGGGCTGCCCACCAGCAACTACACGATGGGCCTGCTCATCAACCGCAAGCTGTTCCAGCAGGCCGGCCTCGACCCCGACAACCCGCCGCGCACCTGGGACGAGGTGCGCGCCGACGCCAAGAAGATCGCCGGTCTCGGCAACGGCATCGCCGGCTTCGGCGAGTACAGCGCGGCCAACACGGGCGGCTGGCACTTCACCGCGCAGATGTACAGCCGCGGCGGCGACATCGTGGACCCCAGCGGCAAGAAGGCGGCGTTCGACGACGACATCGGCCGGCAGGTGTTGCAGAACCTGCACGCCATGCGCTGGGACGACGACAGCATGGGCAAGACCCAGCTGCTCAAGTGGGGCGACCTGCAGAAGCAGGTCGCCACCGACAAGCTCGGCATGTTCCTCGCCGCCCCCGACGACATCGCGTACATGGTGCAGCAACTGGGCGCCAGGTACGAGAACTTCGGCATGGGCCCGATACCCGGCGAGAAGGCCACCCTGGCCGGCGGCAACGACTACATGATCAAGAAGGGGATCTCACCGGACAAGATCAAGGCCGCGATCGCCTGGCTGAACTTCAAGACCCTCACCGTCGGCAAGGGCCAGTTCGACTGGGCACGCACCAAGTCCGACGACCTCCCGGTCGGCGTGCCGCAGCCCAACTTCTGGCTCGGCGAGTCGAAGACGAAGGACGACGCCGCACGCAAGGCGAACGCCACCATGCCCGTCGAGAACTTCAGGTCCTTCATGGACGACCCGGTGCCCGGCAAGGCGGAGCCGCCGAAGGCCCAGGAGATCTACAAGGTCCTCGACGACGTGATGTCCGGCGTCCTGACCAACGAGAACGCCGACATCGGCAAGCTGCTCTCCACGGCCGCGGCACAGGTGAACGAGGTCCTGGCCAACCAGTGACCGGCCCCGGTGGGGCGGCGCCAGGACCCGCCCCACCGGTGGCACCGCGTCCGGACCCGCCAAGCCCCGAGGACCCCGTGACCGACGGCGGCCCTCGCGCCCACCCGCAGCCCAGCCCCGAGGAGAGACGATGGCGGTCCCCAGCCTGATCCCCGGCACGGCGGACACCGCCCGCCCATCACGCCCGCCCACCACGGCTTCCACGTCACCCGGCGGACGGTTCGCCAGGGAGCTCAGGCGCAATCTCACCGCACACGGCTTCCTCATCGGCGCCGTCGGCTGCTTCGCGGTGTTCTCCTGGTCTCCGATGATCAGGGAGTTCCTGCTCGCCTTCCAGAAGACCGAGAACGGCAAGGTCACCTGGGTCGGCCTGCACAACCTGAAAACCGTCTACCACGACCCCGCCTTCTGGCAGGCCTGGCGCAACACGCTCCTGTTCACCGTGCTCGCGCTGGTCCTCGGCTTCGCGGTCCCGTTCGTCGCCGCGGTCGTCATCAACGAGTTCCGCCACGGCCAGGGCTATCTGCGGCTGCTCGTCTACCTGCCGGTGATGCTCCCGCCCGTCGCCTCGGTGCTGCTCTTCAAGTACCTCTACGATCCCGGGTACGGTCTGCTCAACGAGGTCCTCCACGTCCTGCACCTGCCCGAGCAGCAGTGGCTGCAGGACCCGGACCTGTCGATGCTGTGCGTGGTCATCGCGTCGACCTGGATGAACATGGGCGGCGCCACCCTGATCTACCTCGCCGCGCTCCAGGGCATCCCCGGCGAACTGTACGAGGCGGCCGAACTGGACGGTGCCGGCCTGTTCCGCAAGATCTGGCACGTCACCGTTCCGCAGACCCGTCTGGTCCTTTCGCTGATGATGCTGATGCAGGTCATCGCGACGATGCAGGTCTTCGTCGAACCCTTCCTGCTCACCGGCGGGGCCGGCCCCGAGGGTTCGACCACCACGGTCGTGTACCTCGTCTACCAGTACGCCTTCAACTTCGACAACTACGGTGCCGCGGCGGCTCTCGGCCTGCTGCTGCTCGTGCTCCTCGCCGGATTCTCGGCGGCGTACGTGAAGCTCAGCCGCACCGACGACCAGTAGCCCGGGAGAGACCGGCATGTCCACACGCACACTCATCTCACCGGGGCAGCTCGCGCGGCCCCGTGGCAAGGTCCTCTACTGGATCGTCTTCGCCGTGGTCGTGGCGGCATTCACCCTGGTGTTCCTCGGCCCGTTGTACTGGATGGCGTCCAGCGGTGTGAAGAACGCGCAGGAGGCGGTCCGGACACCGCCGACCCTGGTGCCGAAGTCCTTCGCACCGGGCAACTACACACGGGCCTGGGACGTCATGGACCTGTCCAGGCTGCTCCTCAACACCCTGTTCTACGCGTTCGGCGCGCTGGCGTTCCAGCTGGTACTCGACGTCGCCGCCGCGTACTCGCTGTCCAAGCTCCGCCCGATCCTGGGCAAGGCCATCCTCGCCATGATGCTCGCCACGCTGATGATCCCGGCCACCGTCCTGGTCGTCCCCCAGTACCTGACCGTCCTGGACGTACCGGTCGTGCACCGCAACCTGCTGAACACGCCGTGGGCGATCTGGCTGCCGTCCGTCACCAACGCCTTCAACATCTTCCTGCTCAAACGGTTCTTCGACTCCGTCCCCAAGGAACTCCTGGACGCGGCCGCCATGGACGGCGCCTCCCCGACGCGCACCCTGTGGTCGATCGTGCTGCCGATCTCCCGGCCGATCCTCGCAGTCGTGTCGGTCTTCGCGGTCGTCGGAGTCTGGAAGGACTTCCTCTGGCCCATGCTCACCCTGCCGGACCCGACCGAGCAGACCCTCAACGTGGGCATCTACTCCCTGTCCAGCGGTGTCCCCGTCAACGTCCTCATCGCCGCGCTGACGATCGCCTCCCTGCCGACGCTGCTCATCTTCCTGGTCTTCCAGCGGAACATCATGAGCGGTCTCACCGCCGGCGGGCTCAAGGGCTGACCGGGCGCACTCGCCCGGCCTCCCCGGTCCCCTCTCCGCCCGAACAAGAAGCCTTCGCCGCCGGCCCGTCCGACGCCCCGCTGCTCCGGGCCGGCGGCGGAGATCCCCGTGCCCGAAAGGACCGCCACGTGGCAGACCCTCACTCGTCCCGCACCGACGAATGGTGGCGCGACGCCGTCATCTACCAGGTGTATCCGCGCAGCTTCGCCGACGGCGACGGCGACGGCACCGGGGACCTCGCGGGAGTCCGGGCGAGACTGGCCTACCTCGCGCAACTCGGCGTCGACGCCGTCTGGTTCACCCCCTGGTACGCCTCCCCGCTGGTGGACGGCGGCTACGACGTCTCCGACTACCGCACCATAGACCCCGCCTTCGGCACGCTCGCCGAGGCCGAGAAGCTCATCGAGGAGGCCGCGGAGCTCGGCATCCGGGTCATCGTCGACATCGTCCCCAACCACGTCTCCGACCGGCATCCCTGGTTCCGGGCCGCGCTGCAGGCCGGACCGGGCAGCCCCGAACGGGAACTGTTCCACTTCCGGCCCGGCCGCGGAGAGGACGGGGAACTGCCGCCGAACGACTGGCCGTCACAGTTCGCCGGGCCCACCTGGACCCAGGTGCCCGACGGCGAGTGGTACCTGCACCTCTTCACCCCGCAGCAGCCCGACCTGAACTGGGCCCATCCGGCCGTCCGCCAGGAGCACGAGGACATCCTGCGCTTCTGGTTCCGGCGAGGAGTCGCGGGCGTCCGCATCGACTCCGCCGCCCTGCTCGTCAAGGACCCCGCGCTCGCCGACTTCACCGAGGGGGTGGACCCCCACCCGTACGTCGACCAGGACGGACTGCACGACGTCTACCGCTCCTGGCGGTCGATCGCCGACGAGTACGGGGCGGTGTTCGTCGGCGAGGTCTGGCTTCCGGACGCCGAGCGTTTCGCCCGCTACCTGCGCCCCGACGAACTCCACACCGCCTTCAACTTCAACTTCCTCACCTGCCCCTGGGAGCCGGACCGGCTGCGCCGCGCCATCGACGGCACCCTGGCCGAGCACGCCCCCGTCGGCGCCCCCGCCACCTGGGTGCTCTGCAACCACGACGTCACCCGGACCGTCACCCGCTACGGCCGCACCGACACCTCCTTCGACTTCGCCACGAAGACCTTCGGCACCCTCACCGATCTGCGGCTGGGCACCCGGCGCGCCCGCGCCGCCGCCCTGTTGACCCTCGCCCTGCCCGGATCCGTCTACGTGTACCAGGGAGAGGAACTCGGCCTGCCCGAGGCCGACGTTCCCCGGGAGCGCATCCAGGACCCCATGCACTTCCGCTCCGGAGGCACCGACCCCGGACGGGACGGCTGCCGCATCCCGCTGCCCTGGACGGCCGACGCCCCCTGGTACGGCTTCGGCGCGGGCGCCGAGCCCTGGCTGCCCCAGCCCGAGGGCTGGGACGCGTTCGCCGTCGACCGGCAGATCACCGATCCGCAGTCGATGCTCACGCTGTACCGGCAGGCACTGCTGCTGCGCCGTGCGGTTCCGGGCTTCGGCGACGGGCCGATGTCCTGGCTGCCGGCCGGCAACGGTGTGCTCGCCTTCACCCGCCCGCACGGGCTGGTGTGCGTGGTCAACCTCTCGGACCACCCCGTCCAACTCCCGCGGCACGAGCGCCTGCTGCTGAGCAGCGACCCGCTCGACACCACCGGTCTGCTCCCGCGCGACACGGCGGCGTGGCTGGGAACCTGATCCGACCACCACCCCCACCTCTCCCACGCCACGCACCGGCGCACGCGGAACGGAACATCGTCGGAAGCCGGGGCGATGCGCGGGTTCGGTCGGCCCTCGCACGATGCGGATGCGCGCCGGAGCCCGGCCGGGCGCCGCGTCCGTACCACTGCCGGATAGCGTGGGGCCGTGGAGTTCAACACGCGTACGAGAAGGTGGAGCCGCACTGTCGCTGCCCTGGTGATGGCGCTGCTCGGGGTGGGCATCCTTGCCGCGAACGTCGTCGAGGTGGTCCAGGGTGACGACCGGATTTCCGAACTGCGCACACACGGGCGCCAGGTTCCCGGCGACGCCTACGTCCTCCACGCGTGCTCGACCGGTCGAGGCGCCGGGTGTTCCACGAGTGCGGTGTGGCTCAGTTTCCACGACGCCGAGGGACTTCCGGAGTTCGCCGACGAGCCCCGCTTGGCCCACACCCTCTACGTACCGAGCGGACCGAGGGACGACGAGGGGCACATCCACACCACCGTGGTCTACGACCCCGCCGACCCGGAGGACGCACAGGCGGCCGGCGTACTGCACTGGAACGCATGGAACCTGATCCAGCACCGGTGGTTCGCCTTCACCATCGGCGCGGTGCTGGCCGTGGCCGGCTCAGCGGCGCTCGCCACCGACCGACTCCCCGCCTGACCGCACCCCACTCCCCTCTCGGACGCAACCGTCGGGTCCGCAGTACGGGCATGGAAAGCGATTCCACGTCGTTGCGGGCCGGTCTCGGCTCGCCTTCGTACAATCCGTGACCAGCGAAATACCCTCCCCCCGATCCGATAGCATGATCGAACTTGCGGCGAGCGCCCTCGTCGTCCGTCCTTCACCGGGAAACCATGCTGTCCGGCACGAAGGGTGCCCTGTTCAACCAACATCCAAAAAGTCGGCCAAACAATTGATAGCTAGAGCATCGCGGGTGTTCTCGCGAATAAACGACAGAATTACCGTCGCCGCGTGGCGTCAGCCACGGGTGATGCTGTGGGCCGCGGCGGGTGTGGCGACGCTCGGATTCCTCGTCGTGCTGGAGATCGCCGCGCGTCACTACGGCCTGCCGGGGCCGATCACCAACCAGGCGCGCGAGGTGATATTTCCCCCGAAATCAGGTTTTCTGTTGTACGCCAGTATGGCGCTGATGATGGTGGTGCTCACCTGGCGGCAACGGTTTCTCGCGGCCGCTTTCGCCATCGGTATCGACGTCGTCCTCTTTCTGGTGCGGTGGACGCTCGGGATCAAGGTGACCGAGGGCCACCCCTTCGGCAACGGTGCGCTCTGGGTGGTGGTGGGTTGTGCGGTCCTCGCCGTCGCCCGCCGCACCGGCCCGGAACGTGTCCTGTTGCTCAAGGGCGTCGGGCTGGCCCTGCTGCTGGTCACCGGCCGTAAGACGGGAGACACCTGGCTGCTCGTCACGTCGAAGGCACGCCCGGCCGTGCTCGACCAGTACGTGGCCACCGCCGATCACGCGCTGGGTGACCCGTCGTGGCTGGCGGGCCAGGTGGTGAGAGCCACCGGTCCGATCGGCGCCCACGTTCTCGACTACGTCTACATCCAGCTTGCCGTGGCCGCGGTCGTCGTCGCGGTGTACCAGCTGCGTCACGTGGCGGTGGAACGCCGGTTCCCGCGCCATCATCTGGTGCGCACCTTTTTGGTGATCGGCCTCGTCGGACCCGCCATCTACATGATCTTCCCGGTGGTGGGGCCGGTCTTCGCCTACGGCGCCGACGGTGCGCACTGGGCCGTGGGCAACCTCTGGCCGACTACGACGCCGCCGGTCGGCACTCCGCACCCGATGCTGTTCGACGAGGTCACGCCGCGCAACTGCATGCCGAGCCTGCACACGGCGTGGGCCACCGCGATTTTCATCCATTCCCGCAAGGGCCCACGGATCCTGCGGTTCGCAGGTACGTTCTGGCTGTGTGCCACGCTGGGCGCGACGCTGGGATTCGGCTACCACTACGGCACGGATCTCGTGGCCGGTGTGGTGTTCGCGCTGACGGTCGAGGCGGCACTGCGGTCGTCCGAACGTGGCTGGGACCGGGCGGGAATTCGACTGGTGGTCCATGGCGCGACAGTCTTCGCTGCGCTCTTGGTGGCGTATCGCTGTCTGCCGGTGAAGATGGCCGAACACCCGCTGGTGTTCGGGCCCCTACTCATTCTGGTGATGGGCTCGGTGATCCTCGGCTACGTACGGACCACCAAACTGTGGGAGCCGATGGCGGCCGGAGTGCGGCGCCCGGAACCACAACCCGAACCGGTTTGAGCCGAGTCGCATCAGGCGCGGAAAAGCCGCCGCGGCCCCGGCCGCGGTCAGCGACCCATCAGGGCGAAGACGCCCCAGCCCAGATACTCGCGTTCATAGCGCGCCTAGCGGAGGGGATCGGTGGAGAGCTCGTCCCACAGCGGGGGGCGAGGTCGTCGTCGGGATTGCTGTCGAGCCAACGGCGGATACTGAGCCACTGTGCGGCGCGGTAGCGGTCCCAGCTGTCCTGGTCGGCGAGGACCATCTCGACCACGTCGTAGCCCAGTGAGCCGAACTGCTCGATCAGCCCGGCCAGCGGGAGGAAGTCCTCCCGACTGCCGGCACGGCAGGCTTCGACGACGTCCTGTCTCCGCGGCTCGCGCCGCCAGTACGGCTCGCCGATCAGGATCGTCCCGCCCGGTCGGAGACTGCCCTGCAGCAGGCGGACCGGGCCGGGGACACCGTACGATGTCCACCCCGGTCCCGGTGATCTGGTGGTCACGGGCCCAGGTGCACAGCATCTCACCCGAGCCACCGGCCAGATCGAGCACGCGCGCTGCGCGCTCCAGTCCGAGCGCCCGGCCGAGGACGGCCAGCTTCTCGCTGGTGAAAGGGTCGTGGATGCGGTGGCTGCTCTCGTGGATGGTGAAAATACGCGGGAGACCCACTGTGCGCATTCCTTCGCTCGGAAGAAGCCGGGGCGGGTGCTCGCGGTTTTCCGGGAGTCGGCCCACTCCCATCCCATGTCGTCGACGACGACGGGCGAGTGGGCCAGCGCGGTGTCGGTGTCGCGGCAGAGGCGCGCAAGGTCCATCGACCGGGGCTCGCCGACATCGAGCCGCAACACCCCGGCTTCGTCCGGTGTCCACACCCCGCGTTCAGGGGTCTTGAAGTAGTAGGCGTCGCTGTGGAACACGTGTGCGGGGGTACGGGGCGCCGTGGCCGCCAGCGCGGCAGCCAGTGTCGTCTTGCCCGCTCCGGCTCCACCGGTCAACGTCACCAGCACGTGGTGTCCCCTCCGCCTCGTGTGACGGCCCGAGGATCGCACAGAGCCTGGGCGGTTCACGCTGCGGCCGCTCTGCTCGCGTGCGGTGGGCTGGTCGTGGATGGGTGGCGGTGGGCTGGTTCGAGCCGCGGCGCCGAGGGGGCAGGGACGGGTTCGGGACGTCGTCACCCACGAGTTCCCCGTGAGCGAGACCGGGATGAGACGGACGATGGTGTGGGGCCCGCCCGCCCGATCGCCGCCCTGGCAAGATAGCGGCATGGAACGTGTGCTCGGAATCGGTGGATATTTCCTGCGGGCCTCCGACCCGGCGGCCCTCACTGCGTGGTACCGCGATTGTCTGGGTCTGGACGCCGATGAGAACGGACTGTGGCGTCAGGGAGCCGGGGCGACGGTCTTCGCGACGTTCGAGTCCGAGACCGACTACTTCGGGTCCCGCGGGCAGCAGACCATGCTCAGCTTCCGGGTCCGCGACCTCGACGCGATGCTTGCGCAATTGCGCGCCAAGGGGGCGGACGTGGCCGAGGGAACGCAGGACATGGAGGGCGTCGGCCGATTCGGTTGGGTCACCGATCCCGAGGGCAATCGGGTCGAGTTGTGGCAGCCGGCGTGACCGGTCGTCGGGTCGGCGTGACGTGAGGGCTGCCCCCTTGGTGGTCTCGGTGTGAACCTCGGTCGGGACCGGGCGGCCATGTCCCATCACGCCCGCCGCGGGCGGTCACGGGAACGTCGTGGCGCCGAGCCGGGGACGTGACGCGAGCTTCTGATCACTGTGGCCCACCTGCGACCCGGTTCGACCTCGGCCAGGGCCTGCTGGCAGTGGTCGCCGTCGCCGTCGCCGGCGTCGTGTTGCGTCGTCGTCTTGCGGATGGTGGGAGGCATCGCGGCGGGCCGGGCGGACTGTCTGGCTGCGCGGTCGGGATGGGTGGTGGGCGTCGTCCGGGCCGCTGGGATCTGGGGGTGACTGCGGGCTCTTCCGGCCTGTCGGGGGTGATGGTGCCCACGAGAGCGGGATCACATCCTAAAGAGGGCCGTACCCCCTGGATGCCTCTGAACAGGACAGACGGCCCGGTATTCCATCATTTCGGACATTCATCCGTAAGTGGGTAGTACGTCACATCGTTGCGCCCCGCCCCCGTCACCGCTAACCATGGCTGTCGTCGCTGGGAGCCGCCACCACGGACCGAGCGCAACCCCCCGAGGTCTGTCCGCCTGACGCGTGCAGCCGAACGCC